>CAYWGG010000153.1:0-6981 GCA_964457285.1 uncultured Dehalococcoidia bacterium | reverse complement strand
CGCCAGCTTCAACCGTGCTAATCTCACTTACCTGGTCCAGCCCAAATCAAACGCCTTTAGCACACTCCTGGCGCTTCTGAAGAAGCACAAAGACGAGCCTGCCATCATATACGGCTTCTCTCGGAAAGATACCGAAGGCCTGGCAGCAGACCTGTCCACAAATGGTCTGAAGGCGCTGCCTTACCACGCGGGGCTCGATAACTCCGTGCGTAAAGAGACTCAGGAAAAGTTTATCCATGACGAAGTACCAATTATTGTCGCCACCATTGCCTTCGGTATGGGTATAGACAAGCCCGATATACGCCTTGTAGCTCACTATGATATTCCCAAATCCCTGGAGGGGTACTATCAAGAGACGGGACGCGCCGGGCGAGACGGTCTGCCCAGTGAGTGTGTCCTCTTTTATTCTTACGGCGATAAAATTAAACACGAGTATTTCATTGACCGGATTGAGGGTGATGTAGAGAGGGAGAACGCTCGGCAGAAACTAGCGCAGGTGATCGAGTTCTGCGAGCTTACAACGTGTCGGCGCAAGTACCTGCTTGAGTATTTTGGGGAGAGGTGGGAAACGGAAAGCTGTGGCGGGTGCGATGTCTGTCTCGCTTCCAGGGAAGATTTGGACGCCACTGAAATCGCCCAAAAGATTCTTTCAACTGTGATACGCACAGGCGAGCGGTTCGGGGTGAGTCATATCAGCAGCGTTCTGCGAGGAGCAGGGACCAAAAGAGTCCGCAATCTTGGGCATGACAAGCTAACGGTGTTTGGCATCGTGGACGACTTCACTGGTGAGGAGTTGAAGCAGATAGTTAACCTTCTGGTGGCAAAAGGGTTGCTGGTGAAAGCTGGCGACAGATATCCATATCTTGCTGTCACCCAGGCTGGGCGAACGTTTCTCAAACAGCGAGAGAAATTGACCCTCACTAGGCCGAAACGTAGCTCTGAAATCGCCTCAGCTAGAGATGCTACTGACCAGTCACACGACCGAGGGCTCTTTGAGAAGCTGCGTGCCTTGCGGAAAAGACTTGCAGATGCGAGAGGTGTGCCTCCTTATGTGATCTTCAGCGATGCGACGCTTCAGCAAATGGCATCCTACCTTCCCCAAAGCCTTGAAAGCTTATCTCATATCTCAGGAGTTGGTGCTACAAAGCTCGCACAATTTGGTGAAGAGTTTTTAGCGGTAATCCGCCTATATGCCCGTGAAAATGGATTGACGGAGCGAGAAATCCCTTCAAGGCGGATAAGGAAAGAGGGCACGGTACAGCGTGCAGGGTCAACTTACGAAGAGACGAGGAAGTTGGTCCTACAGAAGTTACCCCTAAATGAGATTGCTGAACGCCGTGGGCTTGCCGAAAGCACCATCATTGGTCACCTGGCACATCTGGACACATCCAGCGAAGAGATAGATATTGGCTATTTGATGCCGCCGGCGGAACGCCTGGTAAAGATCAGGGCGGCGTTTCAGAAGGCTGGCAGCTTGACCTTTCTAACGCCCGTCCGGGAATTGCTGGGTGAGGAGTACTCTTACGACGAGCTTAGGTTAGTGCGAATTTACCTGCGCCAGACGGGTAGGGCTGTCGGAGTTTAAAATCCTTCTATAATATTAATACTCTCCTCGGAGGCGGAAAGATGGTCCAGCTACGGCAGGCCACGGCTAGGCTCAGGCTGACCCTGGCGGAGATAAAAGGCAGGGAGGAGCAGCTAGACGGCATGATCCGGCAGTTCCGTACCCAGCTTAGCAGGCTCCCCAGGCAGGCCATCTACGAGAGGACTACCCTGGACCTTGCCCTATCTGCTATGGCGGAAATCCAGGAGCGGTTGAACCACGCCCAGGCCACCAGGCAGCACCTGCTGGCTATCAAGCAAAGGGCTACCGATGAACTGAGCGCCCTGGAGCTGACCCAGAAAGTGGAAGAGGCCAAGGAGGTCCTGCGAGACCTCAAAGCGCGAGCGGGGACTAGCCGAGCGATGGACGAAAGCGTCGTTGCAGAGATGAAGCGCCTGGAGCAGTTTATAGCCGAGTACAGCAAGCAAGCCGAGCGCGCCATAACCTCCAGGGTCGAAAAATGAAAGAGAGCGCTAGAGCCTTCGATCAAAAAAGCAGGTTAATTACCAGCCCGGTAGGCAGCTTGGGATAGAAGAAG
Organism: uncultured Dehalococcoidia bacterium; assembly: GCA_964457285.1. Taxonomy (GTDB): domain Bacteria; phylum Chloroflexota; class Dehalococcoidia; order Lucifugimonadales; family JAGWBF01; genus CAYWGG01. Next base: position 4,840 of record CAYWGG010000153.1, on the reverse strand, counting down.
GTGGACTTGGGCGGCAACCTCCGCCCCATGTTCATGATGGTCTCGAAAAGGCCAAGGGGGAAGGGTTTCATGAAAAACCCCATCTGGTATTCGCCACTCCTCACCTTCTGCTCCGCCTCACCACCGTCATGGACGTAGGTAAGATACCGGTCCAGGGAATCGCCCAGGATGGGCTTAAGCATCTGCTCCTCCAGTATCCACGCTTCAGAGTGGGCAATCGGCCCCCATGCATCCAGGCTGAATCCCTGCTTCAGGGTGAGCAACTGGTAATTGCCGATGGAGTCCAGGAGGCCCATCACCAACTGGTCTCTCCCTCTCAGCTCTATCTCCTCCAGGAAAGCCCGTAACCACGCCCCTTCGGTAAACTCAGGGCAAGCCCTGGCCGGTCCTGCGTCGAAGAACTCCTTGAGGCCATTTCTCACCTGGCCCAGGGTCGTGGCATCCAAGCCTCCTAACACGCGGTGGTAAGGTAGGACCATGAGGCCTGGGTCGTCGAAGGCTATAAGGCCCATCATCACGAAGTTGGACGCCGTTTCTCCTGCCTGGGCCCCACCCTGGGCCACTCGCATGAGGTCTCTATAAGTCAGCGCCGTTTCGTATCTGTGGTGGCCATCAGCGATATACAGGGGCTTTGAGGCCATAGCCTCTCTTATCTCGTTGGTCCGCCTCTTCTCGTCTATTCTCCATACCCTGTAGCTTTGCTCTGCTGGGTCGGAGAAGTCAATTGTGGGTGGTCCGGCCATCGTACGCTGAAAGATGGAATACAGCCTCCTATCCTCATCCCGGTAAAGGCACATAATGGGGCTGAAGTTGGCGCGGCAGGCCTCCATAAGCGCAAGGCGGTCGCGTTTATCAGCGTCCCTGGTGTACTCATGGGGCAGCACGACGCGGCTCTGGTACTCCTCCAATCTGACACAGGCCATAAGCTCCAGGCGGCCACGTTCCCTTCCCCGGAAGCTGAAGGCGTGCCTCACCAGATAAAACGCGGGCTCCCCGTCCCTGGCCAGGACCTGCTTACCCATCCAGTCCGCGAGTAGAGCGGCGGCACGAGTATAGCGGTTGTCCTGGAGGGTGTCTGCGGGCAGCCTCTCTCCAGATTCGAGCCTGACAACGTTATAAGGGCTTCGCTGGTAAAGAGACCTTTGTAGCTCAGGAGGGATGGTGTCAAAGGGAGGGCAAATAACAGGGGAAAGCTCTCCCACGATTTGAGTATTGTATCTCAAACCTTTAAACGGACGGACATCAGCCATTTCTTCACCCCACGTATAGTATAATACCCGCGCTTGCGGTGAGTCTACCACTGCTTATGGCCTTCCTTGAACTCATTCCAAAAGCCAATTTCTACGGTCAACTCTCAGCATTCGTGCTGGACCCGACTGCCGACGGCTGACCGCTGATTGCTGACGATGGTATACTTATAATAAGCTATACGGTGTCCAGCCTGAGACCCTTTTGTATCCCTAAAGTCTAAAGGCTATCGACGCTTCGTGGCCTTGGGAGGTGCAGGTTGCCAGACAGTCAGATTGGAGTCCTGATTGACTACGAGAACGTCGGCCTAGGCTCTATCAGCTCGCTGTTCGACCAGCTTTCGGATGTGGGGCGAATCATCATCAAGCGGGCCTACGCTGATTGGTCCAAAGCAGCCAGCAAGGGTGAGCAGATGCTGGAGTTGGGCATCGAGGCCAAGCACTACTTCCGCGCCGCTGGCTCTGGCAAGAATGCCAGCGACATTTCTCTAGCAATAGACGCCATAGACCTGCTGCACCGTTCGCCTGTGGACACCTTCGTCATCGTATCTTCTGACACCGATTTCGTACCCCTGGTGAGCACCCTGAGGGCCGCAGGCAAGGCGGTCATTGGCGCTGGTCGCAGGGGAGTGGTCTCCCCGGCCCTGGTACACTCTTGTGACAGGTACATCTACCTAGATGATGGCAAACCCACAGCACAAGCCCACTCTGCCCTGAATGAGCAAGCTGAATCTCTGCTGGTGCGTGCTGTAGAGGCATCCACGGATGACCTGGGCCATGTAGTAGCGGCCAAGCTCCACAATGCCATGCTGCGTATGGACCCCAGCTTCGATTTCAGGGCCCTTGGCTATAAGACTTTCACCCAGTTCCTGGAATCTTCTACTGTGGTGAAGATACGTCGGCCTCGAGGCCGTGGCGATGTGCTGGTGGAGCTTACAGCGGGACAAAACCAGGGGGTCACATACCACCATGAGCCCTGGGACTCGGAGATTGATGCTGCCTGGTCCAGGATACGCGGAAATTCCATGTCTGGCTCCAAGGCAGCCGCCGAGGCGGCAAAGGTGCTGGGGGTTTCCAAGGTCAGTGCTACGCGCTACAAAAACCTGCAAGGCCTCCTGGACTCCAGCGAGCTCCTGAGAGCCCACTGGTTCCGAGAGGGCAACACTATCGTACGGCGTGGCGCTGCTGCTTAGAATTCCATAGCCAGAGACTCAATCTCGGGGTACAAACCAGTATCCAAGGAGCGTAGTGACAATTACGGTGGCCGTATTGGTGGTAGCAACAGTCACTTCGTCAACTTCTCGTGAAAAGCCCAAAATGTACAGAAATACAGCCAAACCCAATAGGAGGAAAGTGAGAACAATTCTTACGACTTCTCTGATGACTTCACGTCGGTTGATTCTTTTCTACCTCTTGAGTCTTTCCCTTTTAAGGCATTTTTGAGGATTCGGAAAGTCTTGGCAGCTTGTGTATTGCTCGGCCACCTGAAAGTCTTGGACGCTTGTGTATAGCTTGGCCGCCTGCTCATCGAATTCTCCCACACAAACTTGAGATGGAATCAAAGTTGGATTTATTTGCAATCTATTTATACTGTAGTGTAAAGCGTCTTAAGATGTCAACGTAGTCGTGTGGCATTGCTACGTAAGGACTCCCCTCTCTTCCAGCACTCGATACTCTTCCGCGCCGTAGCCTAGAAGCTCCTGGACCACGTACTGGTTGTGTTCGCCCAGCAGGGGCGCATGGCTGCGCACCTGTCCTGGCGTGTCGCTCAGCCGCCAGGGGATGCCTGGTATCCACTCTGTCCCCACCCTAGGATGCTCTAGCTCCACGAAAACCCCTCGCTCACGCAAATGGGTGTTGGTGAACTGGTCTTCGATGTTCATCACGGGCACGGCGGCGACACCAGCCTTTTGAAGGACATCCGCTACCTCCTCAGGCGTGTACTCTTTAGTCCATTGGCTAATGTGCTGGTCAAGCTCCTCAAGGTGGCGAGAGCGGGAGTAGGCGTCGGCGAACTGAAGGTCTGAAGTCCAGAGAGGGTTTCCTATAGCCTCGCAGAAAGCCTCCCATTCCTTTTGAGTCTTTATGGCGATGGAGACCCACCTGTCCTCACCCCGGCAGGGATAGTTGGCGTGAGGGGCCATGAGTGGGTGGCGTGTCCCAAAGAGGCCCACGACCCTTCCATTCATCCCGTACTCCACTATCGCCTCACCTAGCAGGCCCACAGAGGCCTCGAGCTGAGCCACCTCAAGGTACTGTCCTTCCCCCGTAACGTCCCGGTGGCGCAGCGCGGCCAGGAGAGCTATCAAAGTGGTCAGAGAGGCGACCACGTCACACCAGGGCCCCTGAGTCTGCCCCGCTAGATACCCCTCACCCCTTTGCCCCTCTCCCCCTGGGAGAGGAGATGGGGTGAGAGCCTTCCCATCTGCTGGTGGATACCCGATGAGTCCCATGAGTCCCGATAGAGCAGAGGTGATGGAGGCGTAGGCCAGCGCCTCTCGCAGGGGCCCCGACTCACCGGCTCCAGGCATGGAGACCATGATGATGTCGGGCTTGATGGCCCTGAGCACCGAGTAGCCCAGGCCAAGGCGGTCCATCACGCCTGGGGCGTTGTTGTTTATCACCACGTCACTGACGGCCACCAGACCTTTTACCAGCTCAAGACCCTGGGGCTCCCTGAGGTTTACGGTGATGCCCAGCTTGTTGCGGTTCAGGCAGTGGAAGAGAGGCTGTAGCTCTGGCCACAGACCCCGGTCGCCCCCTGCGATGTCCTCGCCCACAATGGGGCGGCCCCGGCGAGTGCCGTCCAGCCTGGTGCGGGTCTCCACCTTTATCACCTCCGCACCCATGTCGGCCATAAGCTGGCTGACCAGCGGCCCTGCCAGCACGTTGCCCATGTCTACAACTCGGTATCTTTCGAGAGCCTGCATGGGGCCTCCCTACTCACCGCTGCGATGCTTCAAGGATTGCAAGCCCAACCAGACGGCTGCCCTTGTAGTCCAGGATGATACCATCGTCCCGCATCTCGCTATGGGTGGAACCCGGCTTCTCCTCAAAGTGAAGGTACAGGACATCGGCTTCCGCATCGTAGTCCAGCCACATACGTGTCTTCGGCAGCTTCACCAGATGGGAGACTGCTTTGAGGAGATCGTTGATGCTCTTTTCCGACAACGCCATCATTCTCGAGTTTAGACAAAAGATACGCTTAGATTGCCGAGCTTGTATCTGAGGACACCGGTTTGTCTAAAGTCAAGATTTATCCACCGCTATTATAATGTTCAACTAGCGTACACCAGTTCATCCTGATTGCTGTAGAAAGCCAGGTGTTTTAGATTATCCCCGCCATCCTCAGCCTCCCAAACTCCTCCTGGGAGAGGCACAGCCTGCCACAGTAGACCCCTTCGTCACCAGGTCGCCCTCCCCTCACCTTGTCCCGCCAGTGGCCAGGGGCACTTCGGCGCTCTCGCCAGTGGCTTCGTTGACCACAATAAGCCTGCTTGTGTCCTCTCGCCCCAACTGCTCATTGGCATTCAAAAGCTCAATACCGTAGACCGTGCCATCAGCCGCCATGTCTACGACGAGTTCATCGCTTA
>CAYWGG010000152.1:0-6985 GCA_964457285.1 uncultured Dehalococcoidia bacterium | reverse complement strand
CCCGCTCCTCAAAGGGTGGCAGCCCCAACGCCTCGAACTCCTCCCGCATCCAGCCCACCCCGACCCCTACCACAAGTCGGCCTTTGGAGAGGACGTCGAGGGTAGCTAGCGCCTTGGCTGCGACTAGGGGGTTGCGATGGGGCACTATGATGACGCTGGTGACCAGCCGTATGGTCTGAGTCTGACCGGCGAGGAAAGAGAGTATAGTCAACTGTTCCATAGATTCGCCAGAGTCAGAGCCGGGGAACTCTCCACCTGAGGTGTATGGGTAAGGGGAAGCGATTCGCCTGGGCACCACGATGTGGTCGCCGGTGGAAATCGAAGCGTACCCCAGCTCCTCACCGCGCTTTGCTAAGGTGGCGAGGATGTCTGGCTTGGCGTAGGGCCCTCTGTTCGGTATGGTGAACCCGTATTTCATGCCTGTTTTACCTCCTTTATTCCGATTTGGGATACCTGGTGTAAGGGGATTGTACGGCGGCGGATACTGAGGGTCAAGGTGGGGCAAAGCGCTTGACGCTCTCCTCAGGCAATAATATACTTCCTTCCATCCAAACCAGAAATCGTGCAGGATGTGCTGAAGGCATGAAATACGACCCCGACAAACACCATCGCAGCTCCATCCGCCTGCACGGTTACGACTACGCCCAGGCAGGAGCGTATTTCGTTACTATATGCACTCAGGGGCGGATATGCTTGTTTGGCGACGTGGTAGACGGTGGTATGCGGCTGAATGACTATGGACAGACCGTCCAGAGCGAATGGTTGCGAACCGCGACAATTCGAAGTGAGGTCGAATTGGATGTGTTTCAGGTCATGCCAAACCATTTCCATGGGATCGTGGTAATAACGTCAGAGGCGACTGGTATTGTTGGGGCGTCTGTAGGGGCGCACGGCCGTGCGCCCCTACGTCGGGCTCCAAAATCGTTGGGGGCATTGATTGCCGGGTTCAAATCCGCTTCCACCAAACGCATCAACGAAATGCGTGGCACCCCAGGCACACCAGTCTGGCAGCGCAACTACTACGAGCACGTCATCCGAAACTCCAATGAACTGGACGGCATCCGCCAATATATCCCGGACAACCCGGCCAAATGGTCAGAAGATGTGGAGAACCCACAAAATATACAGGTGTAAGGGCACAGCATACCGTGCCCTTACGGTTGGAGGAATGAAATGGCTCAGCGAATCACAAAAGAGTACAGAGTTATCAGGGAGAGGAACGTGCCCGCCAGGATGCGAGACGGGACTATCCTGCGCACTGATGTTTTCCGCCCCGATGCGCCTGGCCGCTTCCCCGTGCTGGTGAACCGCGGCCCCTACGGAAAGGACCCCTACGCCGAGAACCCGGATCACTCGGTATGGTTCTTTCCCAAGCACGGGTACGTGCTGGTCAGCCAGGACTGCCGGGCAAGGTTCGACTCAGAGGGTGAGGACTACTACCCCTTGAGTCAGGAGATAGAGGATGGGTACGACACCATCGAGTGGGCGGCCAGGCTCCCCTGGTCAAACGGCCGGGTGGGCACCACAGGCCAGTCCTACCTCGGAGCGACCCAGTACATGTTGGCCCTCAACAATCCTCTGCCCCCTCACCTCCAGGCGATGGCCCCGGTCTCGGCATCCGCCGACTACCACGAGAGCTGGGTCTACCACACCGGCGGGGCGATGGAGTGGGGATGGATGGTGCCCTACGCCATCCATAAGGGGCGCAACACCCTTCAGCGGAAGGGCCTGGAGCGGCTGCTAACTCAGATGGATGAGTACGTGCAGGCGGGGGATAATTTTGCCATGCCCCTCAAGCACGAGTGGTACAGGCACTTGCCTCTCGAAGACTGGGCCGAGCGGCTCAAGGAGGCTGCGCCCTACTTCGCGGACTACCTTAAGAACACTGATGATAGCCCCTACTGGCATCGTCTTAACATCCTGAGGCACCTGGAGCATATCCGGGTCCCTATGTACCACGTCAGCTCCTGGTACGACATCTTTCTGGAGGGCGCTCTGCGCGCCTTCACCGGCATAAGGGAACGGTCGGACAGCCCACAAGCCCGCGGAAGCCAGAAGCTCCTCATCGGCCCCTGGGCTCATCTGCGCCCTTACACTGCGCCCACATCCCGAGGGACGGGAGAGGCGGACTTCGGTCCGGAGGCGATGGTCCAGCTTCACGACTACCTGCTCGGGTGGTTTGACTACTGGCTCAAGGATATGGAGACTGGGATAATGGATGACCCCCCCGTCCTCATCTTCGTTATGGGTGAGGACCGATGGCGCGCCGAGCAGGAGTGGCCCCTGGCCAGGGCTCACTACACCCGCTTCTACTTCCACAGCAACGGCTCGGCCAACAGCTTGCACGGGGATGGGACCCTCTCTACTGTTCCGCCCGGCGATGAGCCTTCTGATTCATACATCTACGACCCAGATGACCCAGTGCCTACCCTGGGCGGCTGCACCCTGGTAATACCCCAGGGAGTCTATGACCAGCGGCCAGTAGAGGAACGGCGGGATGTGCTGGTGTACACTTCGGAGCCCCTGGAGAGGGACATGGAGGCCACGGGGCCTGTAACGGTCAAGTTGGTCGCTTCCTCCACCGCACGGGACACCGACTTCACCGCTAAGCTGGTGGACGTGCACCCTGACGGGTATGCTCGCAACCTCCAGGATGGGGTGATCAGGGCCCGGTATCGGACATCTAAAGCCAGCCCAAGCCTCATCGTCCCTGGGCAGGTCTACGAGTATACCATTGACCTGTGGGCCACCTCCAACCTGTTCCAGAGGGGGCATCGCATTCGAGTGGAGATCAGCAGCAGCAACTTCCCCAGGTTTGACCGCAACCCCAACACCGGTGGGCCTTTTGGGGCGGAGACGCGCCTGGAAAAGGCCCAGCAGGAAGTGTACCACTCGACCCTTCACTCCTCCCACATTGTCCTGCCCGTCATACCTCGGTGAGGGTGGCATCAAACCCTCACCCCCGGCCCCTCTCCCAGTGGGAGAGGGGTGGCCGAAGGCCGGGGTGAGGGTTGTACCGCGGGCCACTACCGGCCCTTGAACTCTGGGCGGCGCTTCTCCAGGAAGGCCCGCCGCCCTTCCTGGAAGTCCTGAGTGTCGAAGTGCATGAAGGGGAGCGCTTCCTTTTCGGGTGAAAGGCTACTGAGGGCAGGGTCGTCCAGTACCGTCCGGATGATCTTCTTGTGGGCCCTGTGGGAAAGGGGAGCCAGGCGGGCTACCTGCTGAGCGAGGTCATAGGTGTACTCCTCCACCTGGGCTAAGGGCACAACCCGGTGCACCAGGCCAAGGCGTAGCGCCTCGTGGGCGTCCATAAGGCGGCCCGTCAACAATATATCCAGGGCCCCTCCGCGGCCTGCAAGCTGCACCAGCCGCCTCATCTCCTGGTAGCCGATGGATATGCCCAGGCGCGCGGCCGGGATGCCCATGCGAGCGTTGTCCGCAGCTATTCTCAGGTCACAGGCGTGGGTCAGCTCGAACCCACCACCGACACAGTAGCCCTTGATGAGGCAGATGGTGGGCCTCGAGAGGGCCTCCACAGCGTCCATACCGCCTTCCACTGCGGAGTCGTAGACGTGGGCCTTGGCCGAATCGCTGCGATGGAGCTCGAAGTCCTTGATGTCGGCTCCCGCGGAGAAGGCCTCATCCCCTGACCCACGGAAAACTACTAGCCTGACCGAGGGAGAGGTGTCCAGGTCCTCAGCTAGCTTTTGTAGCTCCAGCCACATATCATAGCTGATGGCGTTACGCTGGTCGGGACGGTTGAAGGTAACCGTAGCAATGCCGTCGCGCTGCTCCACCAGTATGTCCCTGCCCTGAGCATGGTCGAAGGGTCCGCCCATTTTGAGCCTCCCGCTTGATGTGTCGCTCTGCCCTTTGCCTGCCCTGCCCCCTCGCACACTTTCGACGTCCTTGCGAGCGAAGCGAAGCAATCTCTTCTTTCCACTGTGAGACTGCTTCGGGGCTTTGCCCCTCGCAGGGACAATTAAACGACCCTGGTAAGCTGATCAGGTAGCTTGCAGAGGATCAGGAGCGCAGGGCGGCGACGACCTCGTTGGTGGTACGGACCCGCACCAGCAGGGGCAACACGTGCTTGATGGTCATCTCATGCACGTCTAGCTCGCCGGCAGTGCAGCAATCGCTGACGACGATGCACTGAAGGTCTCGGTTCTTAGCATCCCTGGCAGTCCCCTCCACACTGCGCTGAGTGGAGATGCCCCCTACCAGGATGGTCTCCGTCCCCAGCGCCCTGAGAATCAGGTCCAGGTTGGTGCCGTGAAAGGCGCTGAAGCGTGGCTTTACCACAATATAGTCATCGGGTCTAGGACGTAGCTCATCTATCACCTCCACCGCTGGAGTCCCGGCGACCATGGCGACTCCACCCCCTCCTGAAACATCGGCAATGGTCTTAGGGGCGTCGGCATTGTCCGGCCTGCGATAGGTGGTGATGTAGATTAGTGGAGTGCCCACGGAGCGGCAATGGGCCACAAGCCTTTGGAAGTTTCGCACCACGGGCTCCCGCCCTGGAGGGGTCTTGTAAGGGGGCCCCTGACCCTTCACCACGGCGTTGATCATATCAATCAGGATTACAGCGCACTTCTTGGGCTCCAGGGTGATAGGCTCGGCCATTCAGGACCTCCTCAGGTTTTATCATCTAGCCTGGTATCCACGCCACCGACGAAACCTCGCTGAACTCCCGCCACAGCTTCCTCCAGGAGTCCCCGCCATCGTCACTGCGGTACAGATAACCGTAGCGGCTTGCGGCAAAGACCACCTGGGGGTCATGGGGCTGTATATTTGCCACCCACATGGCCGTGTTGGGCTGCACCGGCAGCGAAAGGTTCTCCCAGGTCTTCCCGGCATCCTTCGACCGCATCACCGTGCCTATTCGACCCGGCGTGGTGTCGCCTATGGTCACGAAGACCACCTTGGGGTTGCCCGGCTGCACCATGATCCCCCGCGGGTAGCTCCAGGGAAAGACCTCACGGATGCGGACAGATTTCCACGTGGCCCCATCGTCGGTGCTGGTGAACACGTCGTTGTTGACCACCACGAAAACAGTCTTGGGCGGCCCCCCTGCCACGGCCACGTTGTGCACGTCTGGATTGGGAATGTTGCCGTCTATGGTGACCCAGGTATCACCTCCGTCAGCGCTGTGACGTACGCCGTCAACCTCCAACCCCACCCAGATGCTGCGCCGGTTCACCGGGTCAATAGCTATGCCGGTCACCCTGGGGATGCCCACGTTGGGACACTCTTCGGCTATCTCCGCAGGCCGTTGCTCCCACCTCCTGCCGCCGTCGGTGGACCGGAAAAGGGTGGCGGGAGTGGGCGTGCCAGTCCCGGCAAACATGGTCTGAGGCTCCACAGGGTCTACAGCCAGCGCCCACACGCAGTAGCTACTCAATGGCGAATCCACCAGTCGCCAGCTCTGCCCTGCGTCTTCACTTCGGTAGAGCCCCTTATCGGTGCCAGCGAAGACCACCTCTGGACGGCGGGGGTTGCTGGCGATGGTCCGCACCAGGGCGTCGGAGTGCATCCCCTGGCCGATGCCCACGCGTTGCCAGCTCTCCCCACCGTCAGCGCTTCGCATTATGCCCTGGCCTATGGTCCCCACAAGAATAGTCATCTTGTTCGCCATAGCTTTTCCCTCCCTCTAACATCGTACTCCCCTTGGGTCATACCCATTGTATCCCTATGATTGGGAGCCTTCAAGGGCTAATATCCAGAAGCCAGGGTCAGGTGGCAGGGCTAGAAGCTGGCCGCCGATAACTGAAAGCTATCAGTTGAGGTAACTGGTCAGGGGGCCGGTATCGTGGCGCTGGCCTCACCCAGGTTAGATGCCAGGGTGACCAGGTCAAGAACGTCTATTACCCCGTCGCCGTTGGCATCGCCGAAGGCCAGGGTAATGATGGGCAGGGCAAGGGTGGCCGGACGTACCTGCACGCCCGTGATGGTAGTGGACAGGTAGCCCGGCGCCCCTATTATAACGTCATAGGTCCCCAGCAGCAAGCTAATGTCGTAGGCGCCGTTGGCCTCGACGAATTGCACCTGGCCGCCCACCGCTACGAAAGCCCCCAGGCTGCTGTCTCGACCCTGGAGGAGCACCTGGCCCCGAACCTTACCAAGAAGGTCCCCACTGGTAATCGTGAAGTCCCACACGAAGTCGGTGGGAGTGGTCGCCCCGCCCGGTACGACTGGCGGGGTTATGCTATTGTTCCCCAGCCCGTCCACGGCGTTGACCCTCAGCGTGTAGTCGCCCGTGCCCAGGCCCATGCCATCCATTACAAAGGAGTTGAGGTCGGCGGTGCTGAACTGGGCCAGCACGTCGGCGGTGCTTCCATCGGGTATGGTGAGAATGGCCCTGGTGAGGGTCACGTCCTCGTGGGTATCCATGTCAATCTCACCAAAGGTGCCATCACTAAACGGGTCGCCGCTGTTCACGTATTCCATGCCTTCCACATCGAAGTTGATGGTGAGTAAAGGCCCTGGCTTGAGGGCGAAAATCTTCTCCGCCCTGGCCTCGCCACCGTTCAGCAGGCTATCCAATTCAATCACCACGGCTCTGGGATCCAGCACGCCCTTCTTGTTGGCCTTGCCCTCTGGGTCGGGCAGACCAGCGATGCCTGCGTTGCCCGCCAGGTCAATGACCTGGACCTTGAGGTTCACCAGGCCGGTGGTATCCACCATCGTGCCCCTGATGTCGTTGATCTTGAGGATGGCTTCCCAGATTTTGGGGCCGATGCTGGTGAAGTTCAGGGCCTTTGTGCCCCGACCGGTGTCCTCTGCCAGAGTCCCGTCTCCGGGGCCTGATCCCCTGAAAGCGTCGCCGTTAACCAGGAGGTAGCGGGCCGTCCCTGTAATGGTGCCAGGCTCGGAGGAGACAACTCTGATGGTGGCTTCCTTACGGATAGCGGGACGGCTGGAGGCATCCCCGGTTATGGTCACCGTGACTAAGGGCGCCAGGCCGTCCACCGCCGTAGGAGCA
>CAYWGG010000151.1:0-7017 GCA_964457285.1 uncultured Dehalococcoidia bacterium | reverse complement strand
CCACTGGACCCACACTGCCATCGCGCATCTCCTCGCTATCTATGAGTATATCGCCAGGGATGCGCCGACCCACCATCTTGTTGCGCCCTTGCCTTCTGTATATAATGGTCATATACATATGGCTGGGCTCAAATCATGTATGAGATCTCCAAATGCAAGGGCTTCGAGTGGGACGAAGGCAATTCGGAGAAGAACTGGACCAGGCATCGTGTCACCAGGGCTGAATGTGAGCAGGCATTTTTCAACCAGCCCCTCGTAGTGGCGGAGGATGAACAACACTCTCAAGAGGAGCCTAGATATTACGCCTTGGGGCAAACGGATGCGGGTCGCAGACTTTTCGTCGTTTTCACGATCCGAGGTGATCTGGTGCGCGTCATCTCAGCCCGAGATATGAGCACACGAGAGCGGAGGGTGTATGACGGTGCCAAGGAAGAAACCGATACCGAAGTTTGATTCAGACGACCAGGAACGAGACTTCTGGGCTACGTACGATTCTACGGAGTATGTGGACTGGAGCAAGGCCAAGCGAGTCACCTTTGCTAATCTGAAGCCTTCAACTAAGACCATTGCGATTCGTCTTCCTGAGTCAATGCTTGAGGAGCTGAAGCTTCTGGCAAACAAGCAGGACGTGCCATATCAGTCGTTGCTCAAGATATTTTTGGCCGAGCGTATAGCTCAGGAGTTGCGCGCCCACTCGGCAGATACTGGCGGTGCCTAACAACGCTTCGCAGCGGATGCCGCTGGCGCGACACCTCTGAGTTCGAACGCTAGGCCGTTGGAGGTCGCAACGAGGGAAGTATCTCACGAAAAGGCACCTGTTATCAATCCCTGAGTCCACTCTGCCTCGCCGATATAATGTTTTCCATCTCTTTCCACACAGGATGTCTCCCTCTGTTCCCCCAACCCTCATAGTGGAGAAGCTCACTTAAGGGCAGCCTCTCCCGCCAGCGCACCTTCTCCAGCAATGGCCTGTCGAGAAACTCTACGGGATACCCCAGGCAGAGGTAGGCTATCGGGATGATGTGAGGCGGGATGCCCAGTATCTCTCGTAGCTGGGGGAGCTTCAGGATGCTCACCCATCCCATCCCGACTCCCTCGGCCCTGGCCGCCAGCCACAGGTTCTCTACCGCACAGCATGTAGAGTATATATCGGTCTCCGGGATAGAGTTGCGGCCCAGCACGATGCCTCCTCGGGAGGGGTCACACGTTACACACAGGTTGACCGGGGCTTCCATGATGCCCTCCAGTTTCAACGACAGGTAATGGGAGCGGCGGGGCTCGTCGAAGAAACAGGCGGCGGCCTGGCGTTCCCGGTCAAATAGCGTCCTCACCCGCGCACGGACCTCGCGGTCCCGGATGAGAATGAAGTCCCAGGGTTGCATAAAGCCCACGGAAGGGGCGTGATGGGCTGCATCCAGAAGGCGGGCCAACACTTCGTCAGGGACCGGATCGGGGCGGAACTGGCGAATGTCTCGGCGGCTGAAGATGGCCCTGTAGACCCCCTGACGCTCTATTTCGGGGAACCTTTCAACCTGGTACGTAGAAACAGGCAAGTCTGGTATTTCTGTGTGGGATTGCTCCTGACCAGGTACAGCTTTTACCATTGCATATGCTCCCTTTCCACCCTCTATAATAAAAAATCCCCCGCTCACTACAGGTGAACGGGGGAGCAGAAATAGCGAACTAAACCCTACCGCACCACCGGAGCGGCTTGCGCCTGCGCGGCAGGTCTCCTGACTTGTGGGCTGGGACTTCCCGGCGCCTTCCCGCCTTTTACCCCGACCAGGCTATGAGGGGGTAACGAGACAGTGACCACCCCTTAGCTGGGGTCTGCCGGGCGAAACCCACTTACAGTGGCGGGCCCGTGCCGGACTTACACCGGCTTCCCTATTCTCCCCTTATGGGGCACCGCGCGCTATTCCTGTTTCCACAGCCAGGATACACACTTACGCCCTGGAAGTCAAGGAGAGCCTCAATCTGGCAGCAGGCCCACGAACCTGCGCAGCTCCTCAACGCACCGTTCGGGGTAAATAGCGTTGATGCCGTGGCCCGCGCCTGGGAACGCCACCAGCCTGGAGTTGGGTATCTGTTCATGCATGAACTGTTGCTGAGGAAGGGGCGAAGTGGGTGTAAGCTCTCCCACCAGCAGCAGGGTTGGCACCGTGATTTCCTTCAACTGCTCCCGGAAGTCCAGGGTGTCTACATAGGACTGGAGCTTCCAGCCTATTTTAGGAGGCGTCTTGTCCATCTCGGCTATGTACCATTCCTTGAGACCTTCAGGGGCTAACCTGGTGTCCAGCCGCATATTTATCGTCCCCCGGGACCAGGCTCCCACGCCACGGTTCATGGTGGCCTCCCAATCCCCACCGGCGGAGAAGCGCTGGCGCAGCTCCCTGCCAGGCAAACGGCAGGGGGTATTGCACAACACCAGGGCCCGGGTGCGCTCCGGGTAGGCGTGTGCAAACTTCAGGCCGATGATGCCACCGAAGGACTCCCCTACGAAAATCACCTTCTGGATACCCAGATCATCCAGTAGCTTCAGAAGGTCTTCAGCAAAGGTATCCAGCGAGGGCTCATACCTGTCCTCAGACATGGAAGAGAAGCCAAGGCCACGCATGTCGGGCCGCAGGACCCGGTACTCCCGCGCCAGCAGGGGCACCCAGGAGTACCAGAAGCGCCCGTTGCGGGAGAAGCCATGTTGCAGCAGCACGACATGGCTCTCCTTCCACGGGTCCGTAAAATCGTCATCGTAATAAAAGAGTTGAAAATCGCCGTCAATAGGGATTTTTGGCATGGCGCATCCTCCCAGGGAACAGCAAGTTAGCCTTATAACATTTGCCTTTGTGAAGGCTGTAAATGCCGCTCATCCTGAGAGCTTGTCGAAGGATGAGGTTCGTGGTTCGACAGGCTCACCACGAGCGGATTTTACAGCCCGGTCAAGCGGAATTGGTATTAGAGACGCTGAGGCACAGGTAAACCGTCAGCCATCAATCGTTAGCGCACTGAACGTTGACTGCTGACGGCTATCCTGACCTGCGGGCCGCCTTTCTTCCGGCTTCCAGGGTAGGAGCGGTGCGGGTAGGCCCTGCCATGATGATGCGGAACCCCTGCTCGATCCGCCGCTCCACGTCGGCGGCAGAAGCGCCCGTGGCGCAGGGGACGTTGAACTCTTTGCAGGCGGCCAGGATGCGAAGCAACGCCGCCTGCACCTCGGGGTCATTAGAGTTCCCTCGCTTCCCCATAGAGATGGACATATCGCCGGGGCCCGCCCATATCGCCCCGATGCCCTTAACCTCGCGCAGGATGTCCCTGATGTTTCTCACTCCCTCCGCCTCCTCCACTATGCCCATCAGGAGGATCTCGCCATTGGGGTCGAGGGGCCACAGGTCAGCCACGTCATAGTACTCTTGAGCCGTCAGGCCCCAGTAGCGTGAGGTCAGTCGTGTCCACCAGCCTCGCTGCCCTTGAGGCTCGAAATCGGGCACTCCTGGCACCTGGGGATAGCGGGCTGCCACTACCGCTGCCCTGGCATCCTCCACGGTGTTTAGATGAGGAACCACCAGGCCGTAGACGCCGGTATCTAACGTCTGCTTGATGACCCACTGGTTGACGCTGGCTTCGCGAGCGTTTGGGGGAATCCGCACAAAGGGGACCACATCTGGCTGTAGGTTCCCTTTCTCGGCAATGCGCCTCCTGTTGAGGAGATACTGCAAGGCGGTGCGCAGATTGTTGAAGTCGAAACCCTGATGCTCCGTCTCCAGGATTATGAAATCGTAGTTGGAGTCGGCTACGTACATAATGTCGTCCAGGTTATCAGACATTATGGTGCCGCTGCTGAACACCACCTCACCGCGCTCAAGCAGGTCTATGACCTTGTTTAATCTCACCCCGTTAGCCATTTTCGTGTCCCTCCTCTGAAAAGCTCTGGTCCTCTCCAATCAAGGCGACGAACGAAAGTTAAGGTTTCAGCCTCACTGCGAGGCAATATCAAAGTTTATCATTGTCTTCTGACGGGTATTAGTGTCCTCATCAACCAAGGTGACGGCTGTGATTCCCTCCGCCAGAGGTGGGAAGAGGAACCACCCATCGGTGCTTTGCCCGTGGCGGAGAAAAAACTGCGCCGCAGCGGAGCCGCCCACCTTTTTAAAATTGTATATATTGCCATTTCCATCCTGTAAATAGGTGGTGGGGTCCCCGACCTTCGACTCGCCTCTGCCCACCGCGGTGATCTCACCACCACTGACGTTGGCATGCCACCTGACATTCAAGCGGATAGTCTTGTCGGAAAGCTTCTCAACCGATTCCAGACATGTAGCCAGAATAGCCCCCTGAGTCTGAGTCTGAAAGCCACATTTGTTTTCAAGGGGGACCTTTGCTACAACCTTTATCTCCTCCGCAACCGTAGAGGCGCTAAAAACCCGGAGGGGCGACCCCGGCACAAATAGGAAAAGGGCTATCACAAGGGCAACACCACCTACTAGCGCCCCCCAACGGAACCTTCTTCGAGCCCTCCGCTGTTCGGCAGCCGATGTCTCTGCCTCTGCGATCTGTCTAAGCTCTTCGAGCTCCGTTGACAGCTCTTCTTTTACCCATTCCAGCCTCTCGTGCTGCCGCACCCAGAGGCGGAGGAAATCTATAGCGAACCTCATATTCTCTGGGCCGAAAATCAACTCCTTGGCCAGGAGGGCCCTCTGCGCGGAGACCAGCCCTCCCTGGGGTACGAGTATGTCGTACCGCCGCAGTACCTCATCCACATCTTTCAGTGTGACCGACCTCTCCGCCTGGTCCAGGGCAGGAGCAGTACTACCATCTATGGCCTCGGCCATAGCGCCCAGGAGCAGTTTCTCCACAGGTAAGGACTCGTCCCAGTCGAACTTGAGGTTGGCTGCGCCCCGCTCCACCACCTCAGATGCCACGCTGTCAACGTCCTCGACGGTTATCTGAGGCTTGTGGTCCCTCTGCCACCGGGCGAACAGACTATGGCAAAGGAGCTGCATGAAATAGGGATGGCCTGAGGTGATGGCTATGATTCGGTCAACCGATGCCTTTTGGTAGGTGTAAAGACCATCGGTAGGCCGCGCAATCAGGGCTTCCGACGATTTACGGTCCAGGAAGCTGATCTCTTTGTAAAGGGCCACATTAAAGAGAAGGGCGTACTGCCTTTCCATCAGCTCCAGACGTTCGCCCACGCAAAATATGAAATTTAAGCTGGGGTTATGTTGCATCAGGCTGCGGATGTGGGCGAAAACGTCCACAGGGAGCTTCCCGGCCTGCACCTGCTCGTCCAGGCGGGCTGCCTCATCAATCATCAACAGTAGATGGCGATCGCCTATAGCTTCTATAGCCTTATTGAGGAAGACATCCTGAAATCCCTGGACAGGGTCTGCCTCAAAGTCGTCCCGGCGTGGCCTTGGCACATCTATCTGGTACTCACGGCGCAGGGCGCGACTGATAGTGGAGGCCACCTCCCAGAAAAAACCACTCGAGCTGTCCATTGTTAGGGCTTGCAAGTCTATCAGGATGGGTAGATACCGTGGATCGAGGTTGCGGTGCATCTGGTAAAGCACGGAGGTCTTGCCAGTGCGACGCTTTCCATAGAGCACAATTACGTTGTCCTGGTGCTGGCCCACCAGGGCGCCTCGGATAAACTCAAAGACATCGTCGCGCCCGAAGAACATTTCAGGCCGGGATACCGGGCTCCCTGCTACATAAGGGTTACTCAGAGCCTCGGTCTGCGTCATAGCTCAGCCTCACCTTTCGACCCTATTTCCGCCGTCCCATCCTTCACCCTGACCCGACGAGCCAGGCCCTCCCTGAGCCCAGCCGAAGGGTGCGACCGCCTGTTTTACCCCCTCTGTACCACAGATGTCGGCCAGAAGCCACGCTACTTTTACAATTCTACTACAGAATGGCTAGAAAGACATACAACAACTTTAACTTCCCAACAATCTAACAATGGCCCGCTTCACCAGGTTCGAGGCCAGGACCACCTTGTAGCCGTTGTCCGACATCGGGGTGGCCTCCGATAGAGCTATGTTCCCCGCAAAGGCCGAGTCTACCTCAGAGATGGCATTGCCCTGTAAATAGTCCTCCACCTGCCTTGCCCGGTAGGGCACGGGGGCTACACCGCCCAGGACTACAGAAGCACGCTGCACGGCGTCGCCCTGGATAGTTATGCCGACTGCGACACTGGCTAAAGCAAAGTCGCCAGCCTCCCGCTCCCGCGCCTTCAGGTAAAGGCTCCTCAGCCCTGGAGCGGGTTTCGGTAAGTACACTCGCGTCGCCAGTTCGCCAGGGCTCAGGATGTTTTCCCTGGTCACATCCTGGCCGGGGCCTATGAAGAACTGCTCGATGGGTAGAGTGCGAAGGCCCATCGGCCCGGCGATCTCGATGCTGGCGTCCAGGGCGGCCAGGGCCACGGCAGTGTCCGAGGGGTGGACGATATAGCACCGCTCGCCGCCGATGACACAGAGGTACTTGCTGTTTCCCACCAGGGCGTAGCATCGGTCCCCACCCTTCTTCAGACATAGGGTCATCGGGTGCCGGTAGTACCAGCACCGGGGGCGCTGGCACAGGTTACCCCCCAGGGTACCCACGTTCCGTATCTGTGGCGTAGCCAGGCCGGAGGCAGCCTCCGCTAGGGCCGTGTGACCGGACTTGATCGCCGGATGAGTGGCAACCTCGGCGATGGTGGTCGTAGCACCGATGGTCAGCCCGTCAGCAGTTTCGGAGATGCCACTCAGGCTGGGGATTCCTCCCAGGCTGACCAGCAGGCGCGGTGTGACAGTCCCGTCCTTCATCTCACTGAGCAGGTCAGTGCCTCCAGCGATGGGACGGGCGTCCTCCGGGTTGTCCGAGAGCAGGGCAATGGCTTCGTCAACCGATTGGGGCTCGACGTATTCAAAGGGATGCAACGGCTAGCCTCTCCTTTTGGGCCCTCAACCCGGCCCTTCGGAAATCCCCTCTTGCCCCCCTTTAGCAAAGGGGGGTTGGGGGGATTTGGGAGAAGGGCTGGGG
>CAYWGG010000150.1:0-7078 GCA_964457285.1 uncultured Dehalococcoidia bacterium | reverse complement strand
GGAGGTCTCCAGATGGTGGATGTTTACTACTTCACTGAAATGCCGTACGCCGAGTTTCCGGAGTCCGAGGCGGAGAAGTACCCGTCCATGCGCCTCACCTTCCCCAACTCCTACTTCGATCCCGGAAAAGCCAACTACCTTTTCCGTCGCTACCTGGACGAGTACCAACATGCCGAGGAGATGGGATTCGACGGGCTCATGATTAACGAACACCACAACACCCCCTCGTGTATGGACGTGGAGGTGAATATCACCGGCGGGATCCTGGCCCGCATAACCAGCCGTGCCAAAATCCTCATTCTGGGGAACCTCATGCCTACCACCGACAACCCGGTGCGCATCGCCGAAGAGGTTGCTATGCTGGACGTGATCTCCGGGGGCCGCATCATCTCCGGCGTGGTGCGTGGCATCGGCATCGAGAGCTGGGCTACCAACACCAACCCCGTATACAACCGCGAACGTTTCGAGGAGTCCCACGACCTGATGATCAAGACCTGGACGACGCCGGGGCCCTTCCGATGGGAAGGGAAGCATTTCCACTATCGCGCGGTCAACCCCTGGATGGTCCCTGTCCAGAAGCCGCATCCACCTATCTGGACCCCTGGCACAGGAAGCCCTGAGACGGTGGAGTGGGCAGCCAGGCGCAGGTACACTTACGCTGCCTTTCTTACTCCCCTGGATGTGGCTGAGCAGTTGTTCCAGCTCTACAGTAAGCACGCCGCAGAAGATGGCTACACGCCCACCTCGGATAACTTTGCCTTCATGGTCTGCTGCCACGTGAACGACACCGACGAGAAGGCACAGGAGGAGGCGAAGCATTTCCTGTGGCGCATGAGACATCCCCTGCGTGGCCCAAGGGAGTACTGGTCACCCCCTGGCTACCACACCCAGGCCGGAGCCAGGATGAACACCCTGCGCCGGGCCAGGCCCCTTAACGAACTCTCCTATCAAGAGCTTCAAGACTCCTATCACCTGATAGTAGGCAGCCCCGATACAGTGATCAAGAAGCTGAGCTATATCAAAAACCGGCTGAACGTGGGGGCGCTGCTCCTGGAGGCCCAGGCGGGGCGTATGTCCCACGAGACCACCATGCGCTCCATCGAGTTGCTGGGGAAAGAGGTCATCCCTGCCCTGAAGGAGATGTAACCCTGGGCTGCGTCCCTGTGCGGACCTCATGCCGAAAGTAACAGGCATATTCTACTTTTTCAGCAGAAGGAGCGACCAGAATGCAGGAACAAGGGCGAGAGTTCTCCGTGGTAGCAACTACCTTGTTTCTCAACCGATGGTGGAACCTCCCCAGGTTTTTCTCTCTGGTGGGGGGTGTCCGGCGGCAGTTGAAGGAGACCCCTGGCCTCGTCAGGTACCAGTTGAAGGCCAATTTCCTGAAATTACAGTTCTCGACCTTGTCTATTTGGGAGAGCGGTAACGCTATAGATGACTTCGCTCACAAAGGCCCTCACTTGACGGCCTTACAGGCTTTCCCCACGCTGGCTAAGAAGGGGTCGGCCTTCGTGCGGTGGACCACGACCAGCCCCGATGCGGTCACATGGAAAGAGGCCTTTCAACGCCTGCAAAAGCCTGCGGAACGCAACTAGGCCGGTGTCGATGGCTGTGAGCTAACTCTGGCTCTTGACTTTCTCGGCGCTTTTCCCGATTCCTGCCCTGCGGAGTATGTATTCGGTGTCTTTTCAGAAACCTCTGCGAGATCCACGGCAATGGCTCCAAGGTCAATAGATGCCTCAGGGGTACGGTCAGCGGATATGAGTGGGCCAAGGCTCCACTTGAGGCGAAGCCCGATGGCCGCAAGGATTCGTCCTACGTGACCGATTGTAGGGTTGGCCTCACCACTTTCGAGTTTGGCGATGTACGCCTGGCTCACTCCTGCTAAAGAAGCCAATTCCTGTTGTGTAAGTCCTTTTTGTATTCGGGCTTCCGATAGGGCGTCAGCTAAATCGTATTTTGCCGTTGCCGCTCCATATTCCCGGCGGTACTCATCATCTTTCAGTTCTTTCATGAGTGCTTCAAACAGAGAGTCCTGCATTGCCTTTACTCTCCCTTTGCGCTTTGTGTTCAGCCATTAGCCTCTCGGCCCGCTCAATTTCCTGTGACGGAGTCTCTCGACTCTTTTTGCGGAAGCCATTCAATAGTACGTAGTTTTGTTCCTGTTCATCCCAGTAGTAAAAGATACGGAACGGTCCAGGCCGCAGTTCCCATAATTCCCCTCGGAGATTCTTCGCATATTCCCTCATACCTAGCCTGAATCCTTGCTCACGGAGCCTGTTTACCATCGCGTCAATTTTTGCTATATCTGCTCTTCGTCCGCTACGTCTGATCTCCTCACGGAATTCATTGTATGGGCATTCGTTGTTGGGCCTGACATGTGGGATCACTCTGAATACGATTAACTATAATCTGTGAAGTTATATATGTCAATCTAGCTTTCTCAGCGGGCCAACGTCCACCTGAAGCCGCTAGTGAGGATGAGGATGCATACTCAGCCTGTGAGCCCCGAGGGGGGTGAGTTCGTCCGTCTGCTGAGAAGGTACAGCAAAAGCCCTCCCGCCACCAGGACATCGCCGACGATAATGAAGACTAGACCGACACCCGCTGCACCAATGATAGCCAGGACTATACCCACCAGGAATATGCCGACATTCAGCGCCCTCAGCATGGATTTATAGTTCCCCTTCCTGACCCGCTGCCTGGGCAGTGGAGGCAGACCAACAGTTTTTTCGATGACCCAATTATAACCAGGAAGTAGAGCGGACTTTCCAGAGTAATCTGGCCCACTTTTCGCTAGTTCTGCTTCTTTACCTGGCTTTGCCCAAAAAGTCATTCTGAGCGAAGCGAAGAATCTATCGTCGGGGGGTTAGACCCTTCGCTTCGCTCAGAGTGACAGCATAATCTGAATGTAAAACGTAGTGACGTGTCGAATTCCATACTTTATGGGCAAGGCCTTCTCTACCCAGGATATCAGACGAGGTTTCTGGACAACCAGGCTTTCAAGAAGACCAGACTCGATGCTCAGGGTGAGAAAACAGGCGGGCGTTTATTGGCCCAGGGATGGGCCTGCTCGAAGGCCGCAGAGGCGCGCAGTACCGTTGTCTCGTCCCCCCTGCGTCCGATGATGTGAAGGCCGATGGGCATTCCGTCGGAGGAGAAGCCACAGGGGACACTGGCGGCAGTCTGCATGGTCAAGTTGAATAGAAAGGTAAAAGGAAGGTAGCCCCAGAAGGGGTGCACCTGCCTGCCCCCAATTACCGTAGGGTGTTGACCCACCGGGAAGGCAGGAACGGCCATAGTGGGAGTCAGCAGCAGGTCATAGCGCTCAAAGAGGGCCTCCATACGGGCCTGTAGCTGCTGCGCACGCAGTAGGGCGCGGGAGTAGTCGGCGGCTGTCACCTCTTGCCCGTGTCCTATAGTCCTTCTGCCATACTCTGTCAGTTCCTCCCTGTGGCTCTCCAGCAGATGCCCATACGATGTATAGCCCTGGATGCTGAATATGTCCCAGAAGGCAGAGAAGGGGTCCTCCAGGGCCAGCTCAGGCTCGTCTACCGTACATCCCAGTTCTTCAAACACTCGCGCCGCCCTCAATGTGGCATCCAACACTTCCGGGTCTACCGCAGCGTATCCCAGGTCAGGGCTCCAGGCCAAACGCAAGCCCCTTGCACCCTGGTCCAGGGCCGCCACAAAATCGGGGGGCTCAACCTTCATGCAGCCTGGGTCTCGGCTGTCGGGCCCCGCCAGCGCCTGCAAGAGGAGTGCGGTGTCCTGCACCGTGCGAGTCATAGGACCCGACTGGGAAGTGGTGTTGTAGGCCGGCCTGCCGACGCCGCCATAGCGTGGAACCCTTCCTTGACTGGGCTTGATGCCATATATCCCACAAAAGCTGCTCGGAATGCGTATGGAGCCGCCGCCATCGCTCCCCGTGGCTATGGTACATAGCCCCGCTGCTACTGCGGCCCCTGCGCCGCCACTGGAACCCCCAGAGGTGCGCTCTGTATTCCAGGGGTTGCGGCAAGCGTCCCCCAGCCTGTTCTCAGTAGTGCCGGAGAAGCCAAACTCTGGAGTGTTAGTCTTCCCCAGGATGATGGCCCCTGAGCTGCGGACCCTTTCTACCACGATGGAGTCCTGGGTTGGGACGTGGTCTTTAAAGACCAGGCTACCCATAGTAGACCTGATGCCTTTGGTTATCTCAAGGTCTTTTATTGAGATGGGGATGCCATGCAGAGGGCCAAGCTGCTCACCGCGCAGCAACGCTCGCTCTGCGGCGCGGGCGGACGCCAGGGCCTCATCGGCAGTGACGGTGAGGTAGGCGTTGAGGCGTGGGTTCAGGGCTTCAATGCGTCGGAGGAACAGATCCGCCAGCTCTACTATGGATACCTGCCTGGAGTCAATAAGCTGTCTCAGGTCCGAAGCGGGTGTGAAAGCAAGGTCATCGTTCGGCATAGCACCCCTCCCTGCGCTGAAAGTGGCTTCAATGGTATGGCAACGTATAGCCCGTGTCAAGGAACTGGACTCGGCGGATCTTCCGGTTGAGTGTGAAATTAGTCCCTCACCCCGGCCTTCGGCCACCCCTCTCCCAGTGGGAGAGGGGCCGGGGGTGAGGTTGGCAGGAGGTTTCACACATTATCGTGATGATCCGAGAGTCAGCCGTCATTGACTGGCATATAGTCGGCTGGTAGACTGAAAACGTGCTAGACTCGTCCGGTATATGCAGTGTGACCAGGCTTTTTAAACTCGTTCCACAGATAGGGCCCTCTGCTGAAGGAGGTGGATACTTTGCTCTCATCCGATGAGGCTAAGAGACTCAAGGAAGAAGAGGCGAGGTGGCAAGAGAAGAGCGCCTCCGCGCCTCAGCGCAAGCTCAGCTACAAAACGCTGTCCCAGATACCTGTCGAGCAGGTCTATACCCCCAGCGACCTCGATGGTGCGGACTACTTTCAGGACATTGGCCTGCCCGGGGAGTACCCCTTCCTCCGGGGAGTCCACGCCACGGGCTATCGAGGCAGGTTGTGGACCATGCGGATGTTCGCCGGATACGGCACTGCCGAGGAGACCAACGCCCGTTTCAAGTACCTGCTGGAGAACGGTCAGATGGGCCTCAGCACGGCCTTCGATATGCCTACTCTTTACGGCTACGACACCGATGCCTCACAGGCCCACGGCGAGTTTGGCAAGTGTGGCGTGGCCGTCTCATCTCTGGCAGACATGGAGGTACTCTTCGACGGGATTCCCCTGGATAAGATAACCACCTCCATGACCATAAACAGCCCCGCCGCTATTATCTGGGCCATGTACATAGCGGTGGCGGAGAAACAGGGAGTGCCGCTGGACAAGCTGGGAGGGACCACACAGAACGACATACTTAAAGAGTACATCGCCCAGAACGAGTACATCTTCCCCCCTGAGCCCTCCATGCGGCTGGTGGTGGACACGGTGGAGTTCGCCACCCGGTACATGCCCCTATGGAACCCCATCAGCATAAGCGGCTACCACATAAGGGAGGCGGGGGCCACCGCGGTGCAGGAGTTGGCTTTCACCATGGCTGACGGCTTCGAGTACGTGCGATGGTGCCTGGACAGAGGGCTGGACATAGACGAGTTCGCACCCAGGCTGAGCTTTTTCTTTAACGTGGACAACTACTTCTTCGAGGAGATTGCCAAGTTCCGAGCGGCCCGCAGGATATGGGCCCGGGAGATGCGGGAGACCTTCGGCGCGAAGAACGCCCGCTCCTGGTGGATGCGCACTCACGCTCAAACGGCAGGCTGGACTCTCACGGCCCAGCAGCCGGAGAACAATGTGGTGAGGGTGGCCTTGCAGGCCCTTGCTGCCGTCCTGGGCGGGACCCAGTCCCTTCACACCAACTCCATGGACGAAGCCTGGGCGCTGCCCTCGGAAAAGGCAGCCCTCCTGGCCCTCCGGACTCAGCAGGTCATCGCCCATGAAACAGGGGTCACAGATACCGTAGACCCCCTGGGGGGAAGCTACTTTGTGGAGGCCCTCACCAACCAGATAGAGCGAGGGGCCTATGACTATTTCCGCAGTATAGAGGACGTAGGGGGCGTGATAAGGGCCCTTGAGAGCGGCTTCCTACAGCGAGAGATAGCTGAAGCCGCCTACCGCTATCAGCAGGAGGTGGACCGCAAGGAGCAAATAACGGTGGGCGTCAACGAGTACGTGTCCGAATCCCCTCCGAATATACCCCTGTTGAGGGTTGATAAGAGAGGAGAGGAGCACCACATCCGACGTCTCAATGAGGTGCGTCGCCAGAGGGACAGCCGTGACGTGAGGGAGAAGCTGAGGGCCCTTGAGCAGGCCGCCAGGGGTTCCCCGAACCTCATGCCCCCCCTGCTGGATGCGGTCAAGGCCTACGCCACCCTGGGCGAAACGATGGGTGTCTTTCGTGAGGTCTTTGGGGAGTACCAGCCCTCCTGGGGCTACTAGAGGAACGTTAAAGATGGAAGTCAAGAAGGCACACGTAAGGTTCAACTACCAGGACTATTGCCTGCTACCAGAGGGAAAACGCTATGAAATCATTGATGGGGAGATTTACGTGGTCCCAGCACCTAGCTTTGAGCACCAAGATTTCCTTGGGAACCTTTATTTCCTCCTTCGGAGTTTTGTGAGGGGGAACAACCTGGGCGTGGTCGTGGTAGCGCCCTTCGACGTGATCCTCTCCGAGGAGGACGTAGTGCAGCCCGACCTGGTGTTCATCTCTCGGGACCGGCTGGATATAATCACAGGCCGTGGCTGTGAAGGCCCTCCTGACCTGGTAGTGGAAATCCTTTCCCCAGGCACGGCGCACCGCGATAGGGACTTAAAACGAAAGCTTTACGCCAGGTATGGCGTGCAGGAATACTGGCTTATAGGGCCGGATACTCACACCATCGAAGTCCTCGCCTTAGAAGGAGAGGACTTCCGGAGGATAGCATTGGTAGGAGAGGGCGATGTCCTGTCATCGGAGGTGCTATCTGGCTTGAAGCTGAGAGTGGAGGAGGTGTTCCAGGCCACGTACCAACCCAGAAGGTAGATAGCACACTTCGCGGTACACCAGAAAGATTTTGCTGGGGGCACT
>CAYWGG010000149.1:0-7096 GCA_964457285.1 uncultured Dehalococcoidia bacterium | reverse complement strand
AATCGTGGTCCTCGTAGTACATCTCCAGAGTATTGTCTATCCTCACCTTTGGCATAGCTGACCTCCTTTGCATCACCTGTAGATGCTAACGGATTATAGCACTTTAGCCTCTTTACTATCTCCCTCCATACTATGCTATAATTTATATAAGACGTGTATGACTAAACCTGAAGTTCTCAGACAAAGGCGACCTCTTCAACTATACAGATGGCAAGCTGAGGTAGTCTTAAAGCTGCCCATTCCTTCACCCAAGTCTGTATATCCACGTAATCAAGAGCCCTCCCACCAGCGGAGGGCTCTTTACTTTATCGGTATTAGCGGCTCCCGCGTGAGACAAGACCGAGGTATTTTAAGCTGTCGCCTCTTTCTAACACGTCCGTTCGCCTGAGCAATAGGGGCCCTCCTCCAGCCGGAGGACTTTTCCCAGACTATTGTCCCTTTAACTGACACTTGAGGTTGCCTAAACACAGTCCACACACCTTATAATAAATAAAGGAGAAAAGATGAGACAAGGTTTCCCCCGACTGGGGAGCAAAGTCCTGACAATTGTAGCCGGGCTGCTGGGTATCCTTCTTCTGGCGGCGGCCTGTGGTGGCGGCGAGTCCGAGCCCACTCCAACGTCAACCCGGCCCCCTGCCCTCACGCCAGCCACAGCCCCAGCGGCGGCCCCTCTCAGCGGGACCATCCAGATAGATGGTTCCAGTACCGTTTTCCCCATCACCGAAGCTATGGCTGAAGAGTTCCAGAAGAAAAACAGAGGGGTCCGGGTCACTGTAGGCATCTCCGGCACGGGCGGGGGCTTCAAGAGGTTCTGCAACGGCGAGACCCACATATCCGACGCCTCCCGGCCCATCAAGCCAATAGAAGTAGAGGCGTGCGCCCGCAACGGCATCGAGTACATCGAGCTGCCTGTGGCCTTCGACGGCCTCTCCGTCATGGTAAACCCCCAGAACGACTGGGTGGACCACCTCACCGTCCAGGAGCTAAAGGAGATATGGAAGCCTGGCTCCACTGTCAAGAAGTGGTCCGACGTGCGTCCCCAGTGGCCCGACAGGGACATCTTCCTGGTGGGAGCCGGCACCGACTCAGGCACCTTCGACTACTTCACCGAGGCTATAGTGGGAGAAGAAGGGGCCTCCCGCCCCGACTACACCGCCTCGGAGGACGACAACGTGCTGGTGCAGGCCATCGCTGGTGAGAAGTACGCCCTGGGATACTTCGGCTTCGCCTACTACGTGGAGAACACCGGCAGGCTGAAGCTGGTCCCCATAGACCCTGGCACCGGCCCCGTGGCCCCTTCCCCAGCGACCATCAACAATGGCACCTACGTACCCCTGAGCAGGCCACTCCTTATCTACGTCAACAGCCAGGCCGCCCAGCGGCCCGAGGTGCGGGAGTTCGTGCGCTTCTACCTCAGCGGTGAGAACAAGAGCCTGGTGCGCCAGGTCGGATATGTGGAGCTTCCTGGAAGGGCCTATGAGCTGGCCTTGCAGAGGTTCGAGCGAGGCATCACCGGATCGGTCTTTGGAGGCAAGGGCTCTCAGGTGGGGGTCTCTATAGAAGACCTTCTGGAGCGGGAGGCAAAGTAGCCTATGGAGCACGAGAGTAGTCGGGCAGGGCCACTGCGGGCTCCGCTGCCAGGCGGCCCTACCCTGGCCCGCAGACGCCGTCGGCGCAAGCTGGGTGAGGGGGCCATTCACGGCCTTCTGCTTACGTGCGGCCTCATATCCATAGGGACCACTGTCGGTATTATAGTCATCCTATCCACAGAGACGGTGAATTTCTTCCGCGAAGTGCCCATCGCCGATTTCTTCACCGATACCAGATGGACGCCTCTCTTCGTGCCCCAGAGTTTTGGCATCTGGCCCCTGATAGTGGGGACCCTGCTGGTGACCGCCTGGGCCTGTATCATAGCACTGCCGGTGGGGCTGGCAACGGCCATCTTTCTCAGCGAATACGCCCCTGACCGCCTGCGCCGCACGGTGAAGCCTCTGCTGGAGGTGCTGGCTGGCATCCCCACGGTAGTGTATGGTTACTTCGCCCTGACTTTCGTCACCCCTGTCCTACGCACTATCTATCCCAGTGCCGAGGTGTTCAACGCCGCCAGCGCGTCCATCGTCATGGGAATCATGATTATCCCTATGGTGTCATCTCTCAGTGAAGACGCTATGATTGCCGTGCCCCGGTCTTTGCGGGAAGGCGCATACGCTCTGGGCGCTACCAGGTTCGAGACGGCCATCAGGGTCGTAGTCCCTGCGGCCTTATCAGGTATTGTTGCATCCTTCATCCTGGCTATTTCCCGGGCTATCGGCGAGACCATGATAGTGACTCTGGCGGCAGGAGCGACGCCCAACCTTACGGGGAACCCCTTCGAGGGTATCCAGACCATGACAGCCTACATGGTGCAGGTCAGCCTTGGGGATACGCCCCAGGGCAGCACCGAGTACCGCACCATCTTCGCGGTAGCTATGACCCTCTTCATCATGAGCTTCGCCACCACTCTCCTTGCTCACTATGTAGTGCGCAGGTTCCAGGGGGTCCACTGATGCAAGCGGAGCACCGTAGCTATGCTAGCAGGGGCTATGCAGGAGAGCTAGCTGCTGAGAGGGCCAGAAGCCTGGCGGGCCGTAAGTTCCGCGCTCGAGCCTTCTACGGCCTGATTCTGGCAGCCACTCTGCTGGTCATTGTGGCGCTCTTTGTTCTCCTGGCGGCGATCATAGTGGACGGTGGAGGCTCACTATTCCGCGACTTTCCGTCTTTCTTTACCAGCGCACCCTCCAGGTACGCTCATATGGCGGGTATCAAGGTCGCCCTCCTTGGCACCCTCTGGATGATGGCCTTCACCGTCCTCTTCTCCTTTCCCATCGGCGTCGGGGCCGCCATCTACCTTGAGGAGTACGCTCCACGCCATTGGTTGACTCGGCTGATTCAGATTAACATCGCCAACCTGGCGGGAGTGCCCTCAATAGTGTACGGCATCCTGGGGCTGGCCCTCTTCGTCAGGGGGCTGGCCCTGGAGCGCAGCATTCTCTCTGGGGCCCTCACTATGAGCCTCCTCATCATGCCCATAATCATCATCACCACTCAAGAGGCCCTCCGCAGCGTTCCCCTTTCCCTGCGCCAGGCGTCCTACGCCCTGGGGGCCACCCGCTGGCAGACCATCTGGCACATTGTACTTCCCCAGGCCATTCCTGGCATCCTCACGGGCACAATACTGTCCCTCTCCCGTGGCATTGGAGAGACGGCTCCCCTGATCATGGTTGGCGCACTTACCTATATCGCCTTTACGCCCGCCAGCCCCCTTGACCCTTTCACGGCATTACCTATCCAGATATTCAACTGGACCGCCAGGCCCCAAGAGGAGTTCCACGGGATAGCGGCCGCTGCTATTATTGTTCTGTTGGTAACGTTGCTAGCTATGAACGCAGGCGCTATTTACCTGCGCGACAGGTTCCAGAAGAGGTCTGAAGTTTAGGCCTGGCCTGGGCAAAATCCAAGGGCTTGTCCTGAGCGAAGTCTGAGAAGAGGTAGGATTAGGATATTGGAGACCGCCATCAAAATCGCAGTGGACCAGGTGGAGCCTCCCCAGTCCCCTGCTCCTGAAACCGGGGGAGAGTCCATAAAGCTAAGGACCATCGGGCTCAGCGTGAGGTATAGAGAGCGCCTGGCCCTGAGGGGTATTAGCTTGAACATTCCAGCCAACAAGGTGACGGCCATTATCGGACCTTCGGGCTGTGGCAAGAGCACACTGCTGCGATGCTTCAACCGCATGAACGATCTGATCCCGGATGCTCACGTGGATGGTAAGGTGCTGTTCAACGAAATGGACCTTTACGCGCCGGAAGCGGACCCTACCGAGATACGCTATCGCATTGGGATGGTGTTTCAGCGGCCCAACCCCTTCCCCAAGTCAATATACGATAACGTGGCCTTCGGGCTCCGCATCAACGGCCACAAGGGTAACATAGATGGGCTGGTGCAGCGTTCCCTTCAGCATGCGGCGCTGTGGGATGAGGTAAAAGACCGGCTGAAGAAGAGCGCCCTTACCCTTTCCGGCGGCCAGCAGCAGAGGTTGTGCATAGCAAGGGCCCTGGCAGTAGAGCCAGAGGTGATCCTCATGGACGAACCCTGCTCCTCCCTCGACCCCATCGCCACCCTGGCCATAGAAGACCTCATCCGCTCGCTTTCTAGCGAGTACACTATTATAATAGTAACTCACAACATGCAGCAGGCCGCACGAGTATCGGATGAGACTGCGTTTCTGACCA
Source organism: uncultured Dehalococcoidia bacterium (assembly GCA_964457285.1). Lineage (GTDB taxonomy): Bacteria > Chloroflexota > Dehalococcoidia > Lucifugimonadales > JAGWBF01 > CAYWGG01. The sequence goes on along the minus strand of CAYWGG010000149.1, from coordinate 2,828 downwards.
CGGAGTCCGATGGGGCCGGGTATCTGGTGGAACACGGCAATACCCGCCAGATTTTCACCAACCCCATGGACGAGCGCACAGAGGCATACATTACAGGGCGGTTTGGCTAAGTCAGCCACAGAGACACCGAGGCACAGAGAGCCCATTCAAATTATCTCTGTGGCAAAGGTCAGGTTCGGGGGCGAGAAAGAAGGGAGGTGCTACATGAGAGTAAGGTCTGGTTTGGACCGCCAACTACGGATGCTCCAGGACGAGGTGCGGACCATGGGCAGCATGGTGGAGAAGGCTATTGCCAGGGCATTGGACGCCCTCACACGGCGCGACCTGGAGGCTGCGAGCCAGGTGATCAGAGAAGATGACTACATTGATAGGAAGCGCTTTGACATCGAGGAGCAGTGTATAGACCTGATTGCGACGCAGCAACCCATGGCGCGTGACCTGCGGACGTTGATCTCTATGCTGCACATCACCGAGGAGCTGGAGCGCATGGGAGATTATGCCGAGGGCATCGCTAGGATCAATCTGATGATGGGCGATGAGCCCCTCTTGAAACCCCTCATAGACATACCCAGGATGGCCGAGAAAGCCACTAGCATGTTGCACCGTAGCCTGGAAGCCCTGGTGAACAGGGATACTGTAACCGCCCTTCAGGTCTGCAACGATGACGACGATGTAGACAACCTCTACGACCAGGTATATAACGAGCTTCTGTTGTACATGATTCAAGACCCGAAAACTATCAAGCGCGCTACCTACCTACTCTGGGTCGCCCACGACCTGGAGCGCATCGCCGACAGGGCCACCAACATCGCTGAAAGGGTGGTGTATCTGGTCACGGGCAAGATGGAGGAGATCAACGTCTCTAAATACTAAGAGCCCTTCTTGTAGAACATGTGGAGCAAGTTCCTCTGGTGTGCCCAGTTATGGGCGCGTTTCAAAGATGGAACAGGTATCTGCTGCCCTTTATTCGTGACCCTTATAGTCTCGTACCTCTGGCCCACTGGCGTTGGAGTGTCCGCAAGATGGATAACCTCGCATCCCTGGGACTCCAGAAATAGCTTCAAGGTTTCGTAACCCTTAATCTTTCTGGCAGGATGCCGGTAGATATAAAACTCGATACTACCTATCAGCTCATCGAAATGCTCACTCGCGATACCCTCCCCAACGCCACCCCCCTGTCGTATTTCTCTTCTGGTAAAGCCATAACTTTTAATATCCATAGATTAACTCCGAAAGCTCAGGCTTTTCAGTAGAATAACATGAAAGCAGGATAAACAAAAGCGAGAAGCCCAGCGAACGCTCGACTCTATTATGTTATAGTAGTAGCGGACAATGAGGCTGCTAGAGTAGCATGTCCGATGTTCAGGATAGAAAGGGATGCGACCTATATGGATGACGACATAAGAGACCTTATAGAAGACGCCCTCAAAGGGCATGACGCTCGGTATATAGAGGTCCGCGTCGAGGAGGCAGAAAGCACTCATATACGCTATCGTGGCAGGGAGCTAGACGAGATCGGCCACACTACCGGGGTCGGCGGCTGCGTGAGGGCTCTGGTGGGAGGATGGGGCTTTGTTTCCTTTAACGACCTGGAAGGACTGAAGGAGAAGGTAGCCATCGCGGTGCGTAACGCGCGCCTGGTAGGGGATAAAGGCATTGCCTTCGCTCCCGTAAAGCCCGTTGTAGATATAGTCCCTCCTCTAGTGAAAAAGGACCCCCTGGCCATACCCCTCCAGAACAAAAAGGCCCTGCTGGACCAGTACGTAGACATTATCTGGAGCGTGCCCCACATCACGACGTCTTCCGTTGGCTATGGCGACAGCCGCAGGAAGAGAGTATTTGCCACCTCTGAAGGCTCCTATATCCAGCAGGAAAAGGTAGACGTGAGCCTGCGCCTGAGCTCCATGGCCCGGGACGGGGGGGATGTGCAGCAATCGGGATTGAGCCTGGGCTCCAATGGCGATTACTCCTTCGTTGAGCAGCTTCATGGTGAGGCTGAAAAGATGGCCCGTTGCACCATAGACCTCCTCAAGGCACCACAGGTCAGAGGAGGCGAGTACACTGTAGTGCTGGACCCGGTGCTGGCGGGGGTATTTATCCACGAGGCTTTTGGCCATCTATCCGAGGCCGACCACGTATACGAAGACCAGCGGCTGAGGGATATAATGGCTATGGGCAGGCGTTTTGGTGGGCCCCACATTAACGTAGTGGATGGCGCTGCGGTGTCTGGCCTGAGAGGAAGCTACAAGTACGACGATGAGGGCGTCTCGGCCACCAGGACTTACCTCTTGAGGGAAGGGGTGCTGGTGGGAAGGCTCCACTCGCGAGAGACGGCGGCCACTATGGGCGAGACTCCGACGGGCAACGCCCGGGCCATAAGCTCCCAGTTCCCACCTATCGTTCGCATGACCAACACCTTCATCGAGCCGGGGTCGGCGACATTTGCGGACATCCTCTCGGACATCAAAGACGGACTGTACGTGCGTAACTGGTACGGCGGGATGACCAGCATGGAGCAGTTCACCTTCTCCGCTGGTGAGACCTATGCTATCCGCAACGGCAGGGTGGAGGAACTGATGCGGCCCGTGCTTCTGTCTGGCAACCTTTTTACTACCCTGGAGAACCTGGACGCCATTGCTAATGACCTGGACATGAACCAGGGTGGTGGCTGTGGTAAGGGGGGCCAATCTCCCCTCCCCGTATCCAATGGTAGCCCTCACATACGTATCCAGAAATGCCTTATAGGTGGGACTTCGCCATGAAGTCACCTTCCCCCTTGATGGGGGAAGGCTGGGATGGGGGTGACTCTCCCCCCACCTCAGTCCTCC
>CAYWGG010000148.1:0-7123 GCA_964457285.1 uncultured Dehalococcoidia bacterium | reverse complement strand
TATGGCAGGCGGTGCGTCGGGGCGCTCAGGGAAGGCGCGGCGCTTTTGAGGGCCTAGCTGAGCACTTGTTGCCTGGGAAGTTTGACCCGCCAGACTTCGCCCTCCGGCTTGCCCGCAAAGACGTGGACCTGGCGGTAGCTGTGGGCCGAGAGTACGACGTACCTATGCGGCTGGCGAACCTGGCCCTGCAAGAGCTCACCGAAGCTATCAACCGTGGCTGGGGTAACCGGGACTCCAGAGTGGCGATGCTGTTGCAGGAGGAGCGCGCTGGGGTACAGGTGCGGGTCCTGGAAGACGTTCTTCGCCAGGTGCTGGAGAGTGAGCGGTCCGGCGGATGATGGCCGCAAGCCACAAGCAGAGGCGAGGCGTGCCTCTTGTGCTCGTCAGCAGAAGGGCGGCCCAAAAAGGGGATGTTTGGGAGCCGTTGATGAGCGGCAAATCAGATTAGCCTGTAGGAGGGTAACATGCCTAGAGTGGCGCTAGACTTGAACAAGGCTGAGGACCGAGCGAAGGTCAATGGGGAGTGGAGAGTAGCACAGGGGCTGGTGCCGGGCGAGCCCAACGAAGGCCTCACCTCCCAGCTATTGGGGACTCCCCCACGCCTGGCAGACTACGATGACTCTGGCTGGGAGGTATGCACCAACGTCAGGAAAAGCTTCTCTAAAGGCTTTACCTTTGTCTGGTACCGTATAGCCATTGAGCTGCCTGAGAGGGTGGATGGCGTCGAAGTTGCCGGCTCCAGGGTGTTCTTTGAAACGAACGTGGATAACTACGGCGAGATATGGATAGACGGCCAGATAGACAGGACTACGGGCATTATCGTCGGCATCAACGCCCAGCAGAGGGTGGAAGTGAGCAACAGCGCAGTGCCAGGCACCAGGCATGTAATCGCTTGCCTGGGGGTCAATGGCCCTCTGGCCGAGCCCCGTGGTGGTGTCTTCCTGCGCTATGCTACCCTAGCCTTGGAGTCCCCTGGCTAGACCTGGGGCGGTAGGGTTGCCAGCGCCTTTCTGGCCTGAAGCTATGGCCCATATTCTACAGCACTGGCGCTTTCTTTCTAATCTGGGGTGGCGCAGCTATCCCTCCTGAGAGCACCACACGCAAGGCTTCCTGCACTGACATATCTGTATCATAAACATCCTGAGCTGGCAGAATGGCTACCCAGCCGGAGTTGGGCGTAGGAGCAGTCGGTATATACACCAGGGCCAGGGGATTGCCGTTCTCGTCGCTACTCGTGCCCGTGAAGAACCCGATGGTCCATGTGCCAGTCCTGGGATACTCAATGACCACCACCCGCTTGAAGCCCGTTGCTGAGCTTCCTGAAAAGGACTCAATAAGCTGCTTGGCCGAGGAGTAAACAGCGCTGATAATCGGCACCTTTAAGAGAAGGTTCTGAGTCAGCCTGATGAGCCTTTTGCCCAGAAAGAAGGCTCCTATAAGGCCAACCAAGTAAACCAGTATGACCAGTATGACAGCCCCTAAGCCTTGAATCTTTCTATCGAAAAGCGCTTCAATCCCCGGCTGAAGGACGCCATCTATTGCATCGAACAGCAGCTTCAGCACCAGATAGCTAATCATCAACGGTACCAGGATCAGAAGACCTGCTCCGAAAGTTCGCGTAAAATGGCCTGTCAGCTTTCGTCCGATAGGCAGCTTACCAGTCCTTTTCATGAGTGGCCTCCTGAGAGCAGTACCGTCCCTTGGGAGAGGGGCCCTTTTCTGGTATCATACTGCTAGATTGGGAGTTGTTCAATTTAGCTTAAAGGAGGAGGATAGCGCAGTGGAGAGAAGGCTGCCAACGCGAGAAGAGGTGGAATCTTATCTGAGGGACCGCCGCAACTGGGGACGGTGGGGTGAGGACGATGAAGTAGGGGCAATAAACCTTATCACGCCCCAGAAACGCATCGCTGCCGCGGCCCTGGTGCGCCGTGGCAAGACCGTGTCCCTCAGCAGGTACTTTCCCAAGACCCCTGGCCCGGGGAACCCGACACCGGCCCAGCACTGGATGCGCACCGTGCCTCGCGGCACAGGAGGTTTCTCGGCAGACTACTATGGAATCTACTACCACGGGATAGCCGCAACACACCTGGACGCTCTATGCCATGTATGGGACGAGACTGGCATGTGGAACGGCCGCGACCCGGCCAGGGAGATAACCTTTGAGGGGGCCAATTTCGGGTCTGTAGACAAATGGAGTGAAGGAATCATCACCCGCGGCGTGCTCCTCGATGTGCCCAAACACCGGGGCGAACCCTACGTCACGCAGGACCGCCCGGTCCACGGTTGGGAGTTGGAGGACATTGCCAGAGAAGAGGGCTTGACTATCGAGCCTGGTGATGCCCTGGTGGTCTACAGCGGCCGGGAGGCGCTGGTAGAGGCCAATCCCGATGATAACCCGTTCGCCGCCCTCCCTACCCCGGAGAGGCCCTTCCCCGAGAGGCCTGGACTGCACGTTTCCTGCCTTCCCTTCATCCGGGACAACGATGTATCGGCGATAGTCTGGGATATGATGGACTTATCCCCCAACGGGTACAGCATTCCCTGGGCGATCCACGGGGCAATCTTTGCCTATGGCATAGCTTTGCTGGACAACGCTCTACTGCAGCCTCTGGCAGAGGCGTGCGCCGAGGAAGGTCGCTACGAGTTCATGCTGATGATCGCCCCGCTGAAAGTGCAGGGTGGCACCGGGTCTCCCGTCAACCCGATTGCTATATTCTAACACCATACCTCCTGGTAGGCTGTCGCTGGACAGGTGAACCCATCATCGGCTACCAATCTATATGGGTGGCCTCATGGTGTGCCACCGGGTATTCTGTTCGTAGGCGTGAGCTACCCTCAGGACCGTCTCCTCGTCGTAGGGCCGCCCCGCGAGCTGCAAACCTATGGGTAGGCCTTCTTCGGAAAAGCCGCAGGGCACCGACATGGCGGGGAAGCCGTTGAGGTTGAAAGGCCGGGTGTACTGGGTAAGGGCGGCCCTCGGCCCCATGAAGGTGTCCCCCACTTTCACCTGGGTGGAGCCGATCTTGTGGGCGGTAATGGGCGTCATAGGCCCCGCCAGGATGTCTACCTCCCTGAGCAGGTCCCGGCTCTGGCGGTTAAACAAGGTGCGGGCACGCTGCGCCTGCACGTAGTCAGGAGCAGAGATGAAGAAGCCTGACTCCATGAGCAGGCGCACCAGCGGGTCAAGCAGATGCCCCTTACTATGTATCAGTTCGCTGTGATAGGCGGTAGCCTCAACTCTCTGGATGATAGTGGCGATATCCATAGCACAATGGTACATGGGCCAGGATACCTCGGTGACCCTAGCTCCCAGCTCCCCGAGCACCTCTATGGCCCTCCTCACCACTCGCTCCACCTGGGGGTCTATGGGCACTTCAAAATACTCCTTTGGCACCCCTACTCGCACACCCCTGATGTCACCAGTGAGGGCCCTGGTGTAGTCTGGCACAGGAACGTTGACTGAGGCCAGGTCCTTGGGGTCATATCCAGCGATGGTGTTCATCACCAGGGCGCAGTCCTCCACGGTGCGGCACAAGGGCCCAGGGTGGTCCATGCACCAGGAGAGCACCGTGAGCCCATAGCGGCTGAGGCGGCCATAGGTGGGCTTTAGCCCTGCCAGGCCGCACAGAGCGCTGGGGATGCGGATGGAGCCTCCCGTATCGCTGCCCATAGTGAGGGTGCATTCTCCAGAGGCGGTGGCTGAGCCTGAGCCCCCGCTGGAGCCTCCAGCTATAAGCTCCGGGTCCCAGGGGTTGTGCATATGTCCATAGTCAGGGTTCTCACCTGTAGGGCCGTAGGCGAACTGGTGCAGGTTCAGCTTTCCTATCAGGATGGCTCCTGCGTCTTTGAACCTGGCGGCTATGGTGCAGTCGAAGTCAGGGACGAAGTCGTCGAAAATCCTGGAGCCTGAGGTGTTGCGTACTCCTTTCACGAAGTACAGGTCCTTAAGTCCCAGGGGGATACCGTGGAGAGGGCCACGGTATCTACCTGCCTGTATTTCCTGCTCTGCCTGCCGTGCGGTTGCCATGGCCTGGTCTGGAAGCAGGGTGATGAAGGAGTTTAGTATGGGTTCCAGGGCGTCAATGCGTGCCAGGTGAGCCTCTGTCACCTCTACTGGTGAGACCTCTTTGTTCTGAATGAGGTGGGAGAGTTGGCCCGCGGTGAGGTAGCAAAGCTCCGTAGTGTCCATAGCCCTGTTCCTTATCAGTCCCAGAAATCTCGGGTTCTTCAAAGTTTTATGTGGAATTGACCCTCACCCCGGCCTTCGGCCACCCCTCTCCCATTGGGAGAGGGGCCGGGGGTGAGGGTTATACCACACGAAAGTCCGAAGAGCCATTATCTTTTTGAAGGGGTGCCCTTAGCAGTGTACTCCTCCAGCGCCGCCTTCACCCAGGCAAGGTCATCGTTACTTGCCATGGCGCGCACCTTCTCCGGGTCCATGCCATAGAGGCGAGCGGCGTTCAGGCCCAGGATTTTCTCCTTCGCCTCAGCGGTCAACTGAGGATACCCATAGCGATGGCAATACTCCTCAGGTATCTGGAAGGCGCGGAAGGCGTCTATGAGCGGCTGGGGCGAACCGTACCATATGGAGTCGGTGCCCCAGAGGATTCTGTCCTCTCCAAGCGCCGACAGGAGCTTGCCCATGACGTGGGCCGCCTCGCTGGGGTGGGCCATTATGAGGTACCAGGTGCTACCTATCTCGGCGTACACGTTATCGCCCGGCCCAATGCCTGCGTCCTTCAGGCTTTTGACAAGCCGGTTGGTGCCGTAATGGGCAACCTCCTCCGAATATGGCCCCTCTTCCTGGCCTCCCTCTCGTGGTTCGTAGCCCGAGTGGTAGACGAGGAAGTTGATCTCAGGGAAGGCCCTCGCCGCCGGGCCGATGTCCCTTGGGGAGGATGGGCCGTCCCAACCGAGGTCTCCTCCGCCGCTTATTCCTTTGTGCACACTCACGTTACGTACGCCCAGCTCCATCGCGCGGTGCAAGAAGGGCTGCCCAGACGCTTCATCATCCAGCATCCAGGCCTTGTCCCCCCAGTGCATCGGCCCCGGACCTGCGGCCCCGTACACCGTGTAGCATTTCCAGCCAGCCGGTTTACACCACTGGCTCCATCGGCCCATCCGCTCGATTTCCCCGTCAATATTGGGGTGGACGACAGAATGGTTGATGAGGCGGCCGGTGCCGTGAAGCCTTTCGGTCAACTCGCGCGTCCCGATCATCTCTGAGTTATGAAGGATCCGCCTGGGGTCGCGCCCTTCGATTCCAGGGCCTGACGAGAGGACTGCGACAGCCGTTTCGCTCTCCAGGAAGACGCAACGCAGATATTCGGCAAGGGAGTAGCCAGCCTGGTTTTGGGTCCGCACCAGCTTGTCAACGCCCTTGAATAAGTCACTTGCCACACTACCGCCAAGGCCGATGATGACTTTACCGGTCTCCTCCCTGGCGACGCGACGGTCTGAGACGTAATGGGTTTGAACATCAATCACGAGCTGATTGCCGCCAAGGGCCTCATCGGCGGCGGCGCGGTCCAATGCCGCCTCAGGCGGCACATTGTAGAAGCCACCGCCCCAAGCCTCATCCAGCGCACGCAAGGCAGCCGCAGTTCCCTGTCGGCTGGACCAGTAATCGCCAGAGGACATGCTAAGGCGAGTGGCGTGCCTCGGCCCCTGGGCCCGCACCTGAGCTACGGCGCGGTAGCCGTGTGTGCTGTATGGCAGTGGCCTGTACTCGTCGGTACTGCGCCTCTGAAGGACCAGAGGCAGTCTCGGCGGACGCTGCGGGAGCTTTAGTTTCGACGCCATGATATGTTCCTCCTTTCTAAAGTTTGGGAGTAGAGGCGACCCGCCGGGTCGCCCCTACTTTTTCTGCCACATCGCCTCCAGGATAGCGCCAGGCGACATGGGCAGCTTGTTCATACGCACGCCGATAGCGTGGTAAATGGCGTTGGAGAGGGCGGCCAGAGGCGGGATGATGGGCACCTCGCCCACTCCCCGCAAACCAAAGGGGTGGCGTGGATTAGGGACCTCTACGAGCACCGTATCTATCATGGGTACGTCCAGGCTTGTGGGCATACGATAGTCCAGGAAGCTGGAGTTGGCCATAGTGCCGTCCTGGGTGTAGAAATACTCCTCATTCAGCGCCCAGCCTATGCCCTGGACGGTAGAGCCCTGTACCTGCCCTTCTACGTAGCTGGGGTGGACCGCCTGCCCGGAGTCTATAACGGCGGTGTAGCGCAGGATGTCCACCTTCCCCGTCTCGGGGTCTACCTCCACGTCCACGATGTTCCCGCCGAAGGTGGAACCGACACCCGTCGAGGCGGCAGACACGGAGCAGGTGACGGGCCCTCCGGTGCGGTTGAGCTGGGCAGCTAGCTGCTTGAAGGTCATCCTGTCCTGGGGGTTCTTCTTGCAAGTGAAGACGCCGTCCACGAACTCCACATCCTCTGCCTGCACCTCCCAGATCAGCGCAGCGCGAGCCATCATCTGCCGCTTGACCTGCTCCGCTGCGGCTATAGCTGCCAGGCCCGTGTCGTAGGTGGTCCGGCTGCCGCCAGTGCTGCCGGTATAGCCCACGGAGTCGGTATCAACCACGGTGGGCATCACGTCCTCAGCCTTGAGGCCCAGCACCTCAGCGGCCTGCATCGCCACGGCAGTACGGGTCCCCCCGATGTCAACGGAGCCTGTCAACAGGTTTATGGTGCCGTTGGAGTTAACGTGGATGGTCGCCGAGGACATCTGGCCGCTGTTGAACCGGTGTCCCACAGAGATGCCCCGGCCACGGTTAGAACCCTCAAGAGGCGCGCTGTAATGGGGATGGTTTATCATCGCCTCCATCACCTCTTTACAGCCGATCCGGGGGTGGGGCATCCCATTGGGCATCCGGTCCCCTTCCTGAACGGCATTCTTGAGCCGAAACTCCATTGGGTCCATACCCAGCTTCTCCGCCAGCTCGTCTATGACCACCTCCACGGCGAAGGCTGCCTGGGGCTGGCCGGGCGCTCGGTAAGCCTGAACCTTCTGCTTGTTGACCACCACGTCATACCCATCTACCAGCAGGTTGTCTATCTTGTAGGGACCTGTCTCTTATACACATCTGACGCTGCCGACGATCTTACGCGTGTAG
>CAYWGG010000147.1:0-7142 GCA_964457285.1 uncultured Dehalococcoidia bacterium | reverse complement strand
TTTCTGGATGGACCTGGCATATTCCGTCTCAATTCTATGTACTGCATGTTCCGGCAGTCCCAGGCCCTCACCCGGAGCTAAGATTATGGCAGCGCCAAAGCGCAGGAGGGCGTAGATGAGGGAGTGGACTGTGCGGCCATGTTTCAGGTCGCCGCAGAGGACGATCTTGAGGCCCCCAAGGCTCCCGAACTCCTTTCGCAGGGTGTAGAGGTCCAGCAACGTCTGGGTAGGGTGCTCGTGGCTCCCGTCTCCCGCGTTGATGACGGGAACGTCGCTGTACTCGGCGGCTAGGTGGGCCGCCCCCTCCCAGGGATGCCGGAGGACTATCAGGTCCGAGTAGCCACTCCATATCCGGATGGTATCTGCCAGGGACTCACCCTTCTCCATCGAGGAAGACCTGGGGTCAGCGGTGGTGATAGTATCCCCCCCCAGCCTCTTCATGGCGGCCTCGAAGGAACCCCTTGTCCTGGTACTGGGCTCCAGAAAGAGGCTCGCCATGATGCGGCGTGAGGCGATGCCGTAAAAAGCGTCGGGATTCTCCTGGACCTCCTGGGCAAGGTCGAGGACGTCCTCAATCTGCTCGTTTGAAAGGTCCTCTATAGTTACCAGGCTGCCTTTATACATCTTCTCTCCCTCAGTAGGGGCAGACCTATGTGTCTGCCCTGGGCGCACCCTTCACCTCGTGGAGGGCACCCCTACTGATTATCTTCCCTGCCCTTCTGCGGTTTCCAGGTCAAGACTACCTCATCTTTGCCGTCTATTTTGGTCAGCCCCATCGCAATCGGCCATCCACCCGTTACCAGTGATACCCCGATTGTGTGTAGGTAAGGTATAAGACCCAACTGCATCTCCTTAATTATATTCCCCAGATAGAGTTTTAGAAGCTGTGGCTACAGCCGCCTGGAGCCCAGCAGGCCGTAAACTGCGCCAGAGGGGGTCAATGTGCTGCGTACCAGGTTTACCTCCTTGACTTGCCACGACATCTCTCCTTCCAGGGCAACCTCGGACAGGGCCCTTCCTGCCCTGCGCCTCTCCTCACCGGAAGCGTTATCCCGCAGCCTGCCCAGGGTGAGATGAGGCGTGAAGGCGCGGCCCTCTTGAGTAAAACCGCAGGTCAAGTGCATCTCCTGGTCTACTCGCTCCTGTAGCCCCCTCAAGGTGTCCAGGTCTCCCTTCAGGCCAACCCATAGAACTCTAGGAGCGTTAGCGTTGGGGAAGGCGCCTAACTCAGAAAGGGCAAGAGTGAAGGACTTCGTTCCATAGGCAGCACGCTCCATCCCTCCTAAAATTCCGTCTACCAGCGCCTGGTCTATCTCTCCCAGGAACTTAAGGGTGAGGTGGACGCCCTCGGGCCTGACCCATCGGACCCCTGAGACTCCTTGCTGCTGGAGGCACTTTATGACCTCTGCCAGAGCATCCCTGGCCTCCTGGGAGATGTCCGCCGCTATGAAAGCACGTACCATTGCTTTTCCAGTCCTCCAAATCCCCCCTAGCCCCCCTTTAGTAAAGGGGGGATGGGGGGATTTCGGCTCAGGGCAGACCCAGAAGCGCCTGGGCGTTACGCCCCAGTATGTTCACCCTGGCCTCATGGGTGAGAGAAGCCCCTTCCACCTGCTTCAGCAGCCTGGAGTGTCTTACGAGCGGGAAGTCTGTCCCAAAGAGAATCCTATCTGAACCGCTTAGCCCTACCACGGCCGGGAAAATCTCCGGCCTGTAGAGGAAAGGAGAGGCCGCAGTATCATAGTAGACATTGCTCAGCGCTTCCGCTACTTCAGGCATCAGAGTATAAAAGGGCAACCCTCCACCCCAATGGGCGCAGACGATAGTGTTCTCCGGGAAGTTGCGGATAAAGGCGTAGAGCTTGTCGGGGGTAGTCCGGCCCTTCCCCGGATAGAGATGTCCCACAGGCTCCGAGGAGTGGGCCAGGACTACCAGCCCCAGCCCGCAGGCTGCCTCCATGAGGAGAGCCATCACTTCTCTACGGTCCAGGTCGAAGCCCTGGGTATCGGGATGAAGCTCACCGATGCCCCTGAGTCCTTCCTCGGCACAACGCTCCACTTCCCTTACAGCATCTTCGCCCCAGGTCGGATTCACTGAGCAGAGCCCAACAAGCCGGCCAGGGAAGCGTTTCACCGATTGGATTATGTAATCGTTGGCCTCCATCGCCATATCTTTGGCGGTCCACCCTATGCCCATGACCACAGCCATATCCACCCGCGCCTCCTCTATGGCGATGACCAACTCCTCGGCTGTAGCGAGCCTGGAGCGAGGATTGGAGAATAGAGTAGCGAAGGTAGCGTCTCGCCGCACATAATCTTCTCGCTTCTCTATGAAGGACGGTGGGAAAATATGGGTGTGGAAATCTATTATCATACCGGAGTTAATTATAGGGGTAATGTGCAGAAAATGGCTAGACAGAGCCCAATGCCATTGTTATAATCTGCTGCGATAAGACTGCGATGACGCTATGACAGGAAAGGGGTGTTCCTTGACCTCTACAGAGGCGGAGCGACACGAGTTTCCTTTAGCTGGAGAAAAACAGTATAGCATGGATGAGCTTAAGGATATTGCCAGGGGACTAAGACGTGATGTAGTCCAGATGACCTTCACCGCAGGGAGCGGACATCCGGGTGGTTCTCTCTCAGAAATAGAGATACTCATGGCCCTCTATCTGCGGGCCATGCGACATAACCCAAAGGACCCAACCTGGCCTGATAGAGACCGCTTTATCCTCAGCAAAGGCCACGCCTGTTCGGGCTTCTACGCTGTGCTAGCCAGGTGCGGCTACTTCCCACGGGAGGAGCTATGGACCTTTCGTAAGATAGGTAGCCGCCTCCAGGGTCACGCTCATACCATGACCCCCGGGGTCGAGATGAACTCAGGCTCCCTGGGGCAAGGGCTCTCCTTCGCCATCGGTGTTGCCCTGGCGGCAAATATAGATAAGAAAGACTACCGGGTCTACGTGCTGCTGGGCGATGGGGAGTGTGACGAGGGGCAGGTGTGGGAGGCGGCAATGGCGGCGGCCCACTACAGGCTGGGCAACCTCACGGCTTTTGTAGACAGGAACAGGATTCAGAACGACCGCTTCACCAGTGAGGTAATGAGACTTGAGCCGCTGGCAGAGAAGTGGAGCGCCTTTGGCTGGAAGGCCATCGAGATAGACGATGGCCATGATGTAGCCGAGGTCCTCGACGCCATAAGCGAAGCTAAGAGGACCCGCGGACGCCCTACGGTAATTATCGCCCGCACCATAAAAGGCAAAGGTGTCAGCTTCATGGAGAACAACCCCGACTTCCACGGCCGCGCCCCGACCAAAGATGAGTATGAGCGGGCTATGAAAGAACTGGCTTAGAGAGTTTCTGACGACGGAGAGACTATGCAAGAGATAGGCATCAGGGAGCTGCTGGAGCAGTTTAACGCTCGACTTACACGGGTCGAGAATACTATAGAGGACCTGCGGCGGGAGATACGGGTGGAGATCAACGAGTTGCGGCGGAAGATAAGCACCAACTTCCGCTGGACCATTGGCATCGTCCTCACCATGTGGGTGACACTCATCATCGCCATAATTCTACGATAAGGTAAAGGAGGGGCTGGGTATGGTTGCCACTTTTCCAACGGCCTCCACCAGGGAAACCTATGGCAAGACCCTGGCTGAGCTGGGCAGAGAAGACCCCAAGATAGTAGTGCTCGGGGGTGACCTTAACAAGTCCACCTTCACCTATCTTTTCCAAGCCCAGTTCTCGGACCGTTTCTTCGACTTTGGCCCTGCCGAACAGAATATCATGGGTATTGCTGCAGGCCTGGCTGCCTCTGGCAAGACCCCCTTCGTCAGCACCTTCGCTGTTTTTGGCACGTGCCGACCCTTCGACCAGATAAGGGTTAGCATCGCCCAACCCCATCTGAACGTAAAAATCGTATGCACTCACGCTGGCATTATGACCGGCGAAGACGGCATGTCAGCCCACGGCATCGAGGACCTGGCCCTCATGTGCTCTCTGCCAGGCTTCACCGTGGTAGCCCCCGCCGATTCTAAAGAGACCGTCAAAGCAATTCGCGCCGCAGCCGAGACCCCCGGCCCCTTCTACATACGCCTTTACCGCCCAGCCACCCCGATAGTCCACCAGGACAGCTGTGATTTCAAGATAGGAAAGGCAGAGCTTCTGCGCGATGGCCAGGATGTCACCGTCATCGCCATCGGTGTAGCGGTATCTTGGGCCCTACAGGCGGCTGACATTCTGAGCGAACAGGGGGTCAGTTGCCGTGTCATCAACATGCACACCCTCAAGCCCGCGGATGAGGAGGCGATAGTAAAGGCGGCAGAAGAGACAGGAGCAATAGTTACCGTCGAAGAACACTATCTGCACGGTGGCCTGAGCAGCATCGTAGCCCAATCCTTGGTGAGAGGCCACCCTGTTCCCCTTGAGATCGTCGCCCTGGACCGTTATGCCGAGTCGGGCAAGCCAGACCAACTCCTGGAAAAGTACCATCTCACCCCCAGGGATATTGAAAAGGCCGTAAAAGCGGTCCTGGCGAGGAAGGAAGGTAAGTGATGGAGAAACTCATCTCCTCATCGGGCCATTGCCAGGCTCCTCGGTGTCGTCGCCATCCTGCCCGAAGTCGTTGTCGCTATAGACACCCCTCTCCTGCCCCTGATAGACGTGGATGATGAACTCCTCCCTGGACACACCTACTGCATCTACCAGCTCATCATCAATGGTCTCGATGAGCTCCTGGATTTCGTCCTGGGTCATGCTCTCCAGAACGCACAGAGTACCATGGACAATGGTGGGGGTGAAATGCAGGTCCACCCTGCCCACAGGCTGTTCATCCGCCAGGATAGTGTAAGACTCAGAGTATGGAGTCCTGCAATCCCTCTCGAAATAATACTCCGCCACAGCTTACCTCCGTAGAGAGAGCTATCAACTGACAGCTAATCCCGTACCTGACCACTACCCAGGACGATCCATTTATAGGAAGTCATCTCCTTCAGGCCCATAGGTCCCCGAGCATGGTACTTTTGAGTGCTTATCCCCACCTCGGCCCCCAGGCCGAACTGAGCGCCGTCCGTGAAGCGGGTGCTGGCGTTCACGAATACGGCTGCGGCGTCCACCTCATCTAGAAAGCGCATGGCCGCCGAATAGTCCTCAGCCACGATGGCCTCGGAGTGGCCCGAACCAAACCTCTCGATATGCTCCAGGGCTTCATCAAGGGAATCCACCACCTTTACCGCCGCCACCAGAGACAGGAACTCCTTACCCCAGTCGTCCTCACTGGCGGGCACGGCCTTGAGGCCCTGGGCAGGCCCTTCGGCTGCCCCTTCGACCAGGCCCTCACCCCCATCCCCTCTCCCACCAGTGGGAGAGGAGAGTAAGGGATGAGGGCTCAGGATGGGCCCAAGGATGCTGAGAGCCCGCCGGTCGCAGCGCATCTCCACACCGGCCCTGGCCCACTCCTGAGCGATGCGCGGCAAGTACTGAGGGGCTACCTCCGAGTGCACCAGCAGTGAGTCCAGGGCGTTGCAGACGGTAGGGCGCTGTACCTTGGCATTGTAGGCTATATTCACCGCTTTATCCAGGTCCGCCGACCTATCCACATAGGTATGGCAAACACCGATGCCACCGGTGACCACGGGCATAGCCGCCTTCTCCGCCACAAAGCGGATGAGGTCTGAGCCACCACGGGGCACCAGGAGGTCTATGTACTTCCGCATCTTCAGCATAGGCTCCACCAGGGCGCGGTCAGTGTTATCTACGAACTGGATAGCGTCT
Source organism: uncultured Dehalococcoidia bacterium (assembly GCA_964457285.1). Taxonomy (GTDB): domain Bacteria; phylum Chloroflexota; class Dehalococcoidia; order Lucifugimonadales; family JAGWBF01; genus CAYWGG01. The sequence goes on along the minus strand of CAYWGG010000147.1, from coordinate 1,371 downwards.
TCTGGGACGCCTGCATCGGCTATGGCATGGCGTAGGAGCTTCGCAAGGGCGGTATTGGAGTGGATGGCCTCGCTGCCGCCCCTCATGATGCAGGCGTTGCCCGACTTGAGGCAGAGCATAGAGATGTCTACCGTCACGTTGGGCCTGCTCTCATAGATGGCGCCGATGACGCCCAGGGGGACCCGCTTCTTGCCCGCCACCAGCCCGTTGGGCAGGGTCCGCATGTCGAAGACCTCGCCCACCGGGTCCGGCAGCGCCGCCACGCTTCTCACGTCCTTAGCGATGCCTTCCAGCCTCTGAGGGTTGAGGAGCAGCCGGTCCAGCAGAGCCTCGGTGAGGCCGTTAGCCTTCCCTGCCCGGTAGTCATTCTCATTAGCCTCTAGCACAGTCCCGTGGCGGGACAACAGAGCATCGGCGATGTTCAGCAGGGCACTGTTCTTGATTTCGGAGGAAAGTTTGGCTAGCTTTCGTGAGGCGCCCCGGGCCGCCTTGCCCTTATCTACAAGCTCATCAATTGCTGCTGTCATTATCTACCTCCGGGTTGAAGCTGAGCATATTCAACACGATTGGCACCAGCGTGTGATTAACAGGGTCAACACCTAAAGCCAACTCCTCCAGGGCGGTGGCTCCTATCAGAGGCTCGCTATCGTCATCGCCGAAGACACAAAGAGTGTACTGGACTTCCTGGCCGATGCGAAGATGGACCCTGCATGTATCACGCTCTATAATGCTGCCATTAGCCACGCGAAAACGCCTGCGACCAGTAGGCAAGTACCCCAGTCTTTCCAGGATGGGACGGGGTATCCATGTATAGCTGGCCCCTGTATCTACCCAAGCCTCTATAGGCTGGAATTGGCCCTGGTTTACATCACCGATTTCGATGGGATAGAGGAAGGTGCTCATACTTTCACCCTTAACCTATAGATTCAAAGGCAACCTCTAGCTGTTCATGGGCCGGGATAGAGAAGTGGAGTTTCTCGAAGCCGATGACCCGCCCATTCTTGTCTTTCATTAAAATGACTTCCTCTCCAGTCTCCTCACAGATATATTCATCATGGGGATTTCCAAACCAGACGGTCAAAGTACTACCCTTTCTGTCATAAAATACCTTCACCTGGTCCATATCCTTTCTCCTTCTTTGATGGCGTCCGTTGGATAAGTCGTGATTACGAACCCATCACTATCCAGCCGTTTGACCACTACACAGGTCCAGCGGTCTGGGCGTTCCTGTCGGTAGAACAAGTAGACATCTGGATCGCTGCGACTCCGCCTTATTTCATCGGGGTATCGTAGCACTTCTTCCACATCTCTTTCACGTCCATACATGGCTGGGTGCTTAACATTGACGATTAGCTCCCAGTACGATGATGT
>CAYWGG010000146.1:0-7210 GCA_964457285.1 uncultured Dehalococcoidia bacterium | reverse complement strand
GCCATCGCTCCACGCCCCTGGTGCACCTGGTCACCGCATACGTGAAGGTCAAGAAGCGTTTCATGCCAGAGGTGCACAGCTGAGGTCTTGCCTGTGCTCAGGTGTGATTAGAAAGTTTCTGAAAAGCGGTAGACTATTGGGAATGGCAGCCTTGCGGCGTGAGGCGAAAGGCATGCAGCGCCCACAGAATCAACTGGACTCCCGCACACACCGCTCGATTAGTTCCAAGGCTGCTTTGGCAAAAGTCCACATGTTGGCTTCCCGGTCCGCGTTACCGGTTTCGAGAGTGATGACCCGCTCAATCGGTCCGGCGATGGCTATGCAAGCGTGACCTGGAGCATCGCCATACCGATTACCCGCAGGGCCACTGGCCCCAGTTTCACTCAAACCCCAGGTCGCCCCAAGCAACTCACGTACAGTGCGGGCATTGAGCAAAGCATAGGGTTCGGAACTCGCCCGCATACCAGACATGGCATGGTCTGGGACCCTGAGCAACCCTTGCTGAGCTGCACGGGTATAGATAACCGATCCGCCGACGTAATAAGCCGAAGCCCCTGGGACGGCGACCAGGGATGCTGAAATCAAACCCCCGCAGGAAGATTCGGCCACCGCAATTGTCTGTTGGTATTGCTTTAGTAGCATGGCGACCGACTCAGCCATTGAGCTCAGATCCGGCATAATCTCCTCCTGCTCCAACTTCATTACCCAGGAATTCTGCATCGCCAGTTTACTGGTCTATTCGCTGAATACCACATACCCCCTGCCCATCTACCCGATTATTAGTCTGCGACATCATAAACCCCGGTAGGGGTGTGGCCCCTTGCCCCCTCTCTAGCTTTTAAGTGAATGTCTCATCGAGGAGGTCTTACCTGAACCCGGAGAGGGTAGACCACTCCAGTTTGTGGATGTATGGGATAGTGAAGTATGATAGTCCAGGTGATACCATCAACAACGTGGAGGTGAAAACATGCCGTACTACATGTATGTCTCTATCTCAGAGGAAGACAGAGTCTCCATTTTCAGTATGAACCCTGAATCTGGCAAGCTCAAGCCGCAGGGTGACGTGTCTGTCACGGGTCGCCCGGCACCCCTTGCAGTGGACCCACAGCGGAGATTTCTCTATGTGGGGCGCCGAAGCCCTGGCTCTTTCGGTATATCGAGTTTCCAGATAGACCATAGCACGGCCGGGCTCTCACCTATCGGCTCCATATCGTTGGAAGGCGACCCAGTCTACATCGCAACGGACCGAAAGGGAAAGTTCCTCCTCTCGGCATACTATTATCAGGGCAAGGCGGCAGTACACTCCATTGGCAAGGATGGTGCTGTGATCGCCCCGCCTGTAGAATGGCTGGACACTGACCGGGGGGCCCATGCCATCCAAACAGACCCGTCCAACAGGTTCGCCTTTGTGCCGCACATTGCCGGTAACGGCCCCAACACCATATTTCAGTTCAGGTTCGATGAGCGCACTGGCCATCTCACCCCTAACTCGCCCCCCAGGGTTACCCCAAAGGAGCCAGAGGGCCCACGCCACGTCTGCTTTCATCCAGACCTGGACATCCTCTACTCCTCAAACGAGCAGGGGTGCAGCGTGACAGCCTACAGGCTTGACTCCTCTCTGGGCACTCTGACCCCTTTTCAGACTGTTTCTACGTTGCCCAAGGATTACAGAGGTAGGAATACGTGCTCCCAGATTCAGATAGCGCCTTCTGGTAAGTTCCTCTATGCTCCAAACCGTGGTCACAACAGCATTGCCTGCTTCTCCGTAGACACCTCAACTGGTCGTCTGACGTCCATCGGGCAAGCGCCTTCAGAAGCGATACCGCGGGCCTTTAGCCTCGACCCAGAAGGGAACTTCCTCTTTGCTGCCGGGCTGGAATCGGGACGGCTGGCCTCGTACCGCATCAATGGCGACACCGGCGAACTGGAGCCTCTGGAGGTGTATACCGTGGGCAAGGCTCCTATGTGGGTGTTGACCATGCGGCTATGAGGATAGCCATCCTGTGATGACAGTCAATTGGAGCCAGAGGGAACAACAAACTGTAGAGATTTCTCAGCGCTCCTTACCTAGCTCCGGCGGACGAACTTGTCCAGTCCTCCCGGGTTGCCCGGCGAAGGGCTGCCCAGCCCCACATAGATGTCCCCGTGGGAGTCTACCCAGCTACCATGACCGGAGCCACGACAACCAAAGCGGGACAGCACGTTGCCTTCTCGGTCCAGCACACTTACTCGCGCTGACGAGCCCTCCACCCCTCCTTCGCTGACGTACAAGACCCCATCCCGGTCAATAGAGATATCCATTGGCCGCTGTATGTCGGTCCATGTGGAGATGTGCTCACCTTCAGGGGTAAAGACCTGTATACGATGGTTCTCACGGTCACATACATAAATCAGCCCTTCATGCACCAGAAGGCTGTGAGGCAGGTGGAACTGGCCCCGGCCGGTCTTCCCTGGCTCACCCCAAGAGAATTTCAGTTGGCCTTCAGGGGAGAATCGGTGCACCCGCGCGTTGCGATACCCGTCGGAGACAAACAGGTCTCCCGCCGGATCAGGGACTAGCTCGGTGGGGTAGTTGAAGGGGCCGGCAGCTCTGGGCACAAGGTCCCCAGCCCGCTCACACCCCGTGTCCGAGTGAGCGCCGTGTCTGCCCAACATCTGAATGGGCTTGCCATCCAGGGTGTATATGATGCATACCGAGCTGTCCCGGTCAGTCAGGTAAACGATGTCGTTGGAGATATAGATACCGTGAGCGTAGATGAATGCACCATTGCCCCAGGAATCGAGGAATCTGCCATTCCGGTCGAAGATGACGATGGGCGGGTCTTTGCGCTGGAATGCGTAGACCCTGTCCTGGGAGTCGGTAGCCACGGCGCTGACCATAGCAAAGGTCTCCCCACGGGGCAGCTTGGCCCAGTCCTGGGTTAAAGTGTAGGTGTACTTACCGGTGCCTACTGTAGTCATCTGATAGTTACCTCCTTCTTGTGATATAGTGGCTGTCCAGGTTTGACCCTTGGTTACGCTCTCAAGACCTCCGGCCGGAAGAGGGAGTTCAGTAATAAACCGAGTTTCCAGCGCCGCCGGTAGCCACAACCACCTCTCCAGTGACAGCCCAGGCTTTGTCGGAGGCCAGGAACGCCGTCAGGTAGGCAATCTCTGAGGCGTCCACCATGCGACAGATAGCGTTGCCGTGCGAGGAGCCGGGAGCGAAGTCGCGCTGCTCCAGTTCCTCTGGGGAGATGCCCAGTTGGGCGGCGCGGGCGGCCAACAGTCCCGGCGTGCGCTCGGTGCGGGTGGTGCCTGGGTGGATGCAGTTGACGGTGATTCCGTAGCGGCCCAGCTGGACTGCGAGGGTCTTGGTCAGATGCACCAGCGAGACATTGCGAGCGCCACCGCTAAGGTTGCCAGCATTGCGGGCGTTAGTGCCGCTGATATTGATAATGCGGCCCCAACCCTGCGCTTTCAGGAAGGGAATGGCGGCGCGGGCGCAGCGCAACGCCCCCACGTACTTCACGTCGAAGTCGTGCAGCAAATCATCCTCGTTGACGGCTTCGATGGGGCCGGTAGCCGTGGCCGACCCACCCGGCAGCGAGGCGCTGTTGACCAGAATGTGCAGCCCGCCCAGCTTCTCCGCTGCCTCAGCTATCAAGCGATCCACCTGCTCCCGTTGGGTCACATCAAATGGCAGGGGAATGACGCGCTGGCCCGTCTCGTCCTCAATCTCTTGCGCTGTTTTCTTCAGCTGCTCCAGCGTGCGGGAGGCGATAGCCACATCGGCCCCTTCCCGGGCCAGCTCCCGCGCAATCGCCTTGCCAATGCCCCGACCTCCTCCAGCCACCACCGCATGCTTGCCTTGCAGTCCAAAATCCATGTTGGCCGCCTCCTCTCACTATGAACTGGAGCTTCCCATTTGCCACTGGCCCTGATTCCCCGCCAGTGCAGAAATGGAACGAGCGTATGATACCCTCGCCTTCTGGTTACGTCAACTGATCGAAATCGAGAGTGTGCGAGGGTGGCAGGGAAAGGGTGGAGCAACACTATGACGCTAATTCCCCCAAAGCTCCTCAGTCGCCAGCAGCGCCCCTTCCGACATCGCCTGGAGCTTGGCCCAGGAGACCCTGGCATCCACCACAGTCCGGCCAGCGCTGGTGCCGAACCCGCAGTCAGACCCCGCGATGACGTTCTCCCGACCCACTACGCTGGCGTAGCGGACGATGCGCTCTGCGACTAGCTCTGGGTGCTCGACAAAGTTGGTGGTAGAGTCTATGACGCCGGGTATGATCACCTTTCCATCGGGGAGCTTGACATCCTTCCAGACCTTCCACTCGTGCTCGTGGCGCGGGTTCGCGCCGACAAAGGAGATGGCCGTGGGCCGCGCCTTCAACACCAGATCAACGATGTCCTTGAGGGAAACGTCCCTGTGATGCGGGCCCTCGTAGTTGCCCCAGCACAGGTGCATGCGGACCTGCTCCGGCGGGACATCTGCCAACGCATGGTTGAGCACCTCCACGTGCAAGGCCACCACCTTCCGGAACTCCTGCAAGGAGAGGTCTGCGAACTGAGTGTTCCACCCCATCGCCAGGTCTGGACAGTCTATCTGGAGCAGAAAGCCTGCTCTGACGATGGCATTGTACTCCCGTTTCATCACATCGGCCAGAGTGTAGAGGTACTCCTCCTCCGTGGGGTAGTAACGGTTGTTCAGGAAGAGCGCGATGACGCCCGGCGAAGCAGCAGTCATGAAAACTTCCTCGGCCTTGACATCCCTGGTAGCTGATTTAAGGTTGTCAATGTCTTTCTGAGCCGCGGAGAAGTCCTTCCACTCGATAGGGCCGCTACAGGTGGGACGCCTGATGGGGATTGGAGGGCGGAGAGCAGTATACTCGGGGAAGTCACGCGCTTCCACGCCTCCCGGACGCACAGTTTCAACTCCTTCAAATCCGGTCAGGCGGTCTTTGACATATGTGGCGTAGCCGATCTTGCTTTGTTCACCGTCGTTGAGCACGGTGATGCCCACTTCGGCCTGGTGCTTGACCACGTCGGCCACAGCGCGCCGAGCTGCGGTATCAAACATCACGCGGTCTACGGGCTTGCCTTCCTCCTTTGCGAGCAGCAGACCCAGGAGGTCCTGGGGGCGCGGAAGGCTACCGGTGTGGCTGGTCAGGATCCCATTTGTGCTCCGTTTCATATTCCCCTCCTTCCATCTATGGGATGCCTACAGTATACCTGACACTCACCGAGCACCGAAAGGGGGTATACCTGTTCAGAGCCTGTCTTACTTTAGTGGCGAGCTACTATATCCGTCATCCACTGCGAGGAAGCCAAAGAAAAGCCACTGGCCTACACCAATGGCTTCCGCAATTACAAAGCTCCGTGGATCGTTACTTCTCAGCTAAGGGCCCTGGAGTTGCCTCAGTTTCTCTATGTCCTCCTTAGCGTTGATCTTGATCCATACGGTTATACAGGTGATAGTCAATAACACCCCTCCCATTACTACAAGCCCTATTCCCAGGGCAACGGCAGCCTCCCTGCTTACGAAGTCCTCTACCCTCCACTTGAGTAGCACTACTCCGTCAATCAGTATTAGCTCGGCCAGAAACGACAATATTATCATCCAGAACAGGTAGCTTGAGGCTCTCCCGCTCGCTTCACGCCGAAGAGTCCCCTTCTCACCCTCCCGAAAAGGGTTGCTGCTCGTATCGCTAACTCTGATTCCTGTTCGCATTCCGTAGCCTATAAGCGCCACAACGGGTTAGTTATGATATGGTTCCTGCTCCAGTCATGCATTCGTATCATAGGGCAAGAGCTATCAAGATGCCTATGGTGGATACACCTGTGGTGAGATGGTGTGAACCCATTTTTTGAGGTGGCTATCCCATCAACTCCTCCCGAAGTCGGCGTGTCACGGTCTCCAGCTCATCATCCAGAAGGTTGAGGGGGTCTACTATCAGATCATCGGGACTTCCTAACCGGCTGAGATGGATAGGTGGGGAGCCTGTTTCCAGGGTCTCTGCCACCTGGTCCCTGGAAGGGCCACGCCATGCCTTCCCGAAGCGGATCACCGCCTGGGGAATAAGATGATCGAATTCGTCGTGCTTTACGCTAACCTCCAGACCTGGGAACTCTGCCAGAGCATCCACCACATGCTGGGCCTTTTGGCGATACTGCTGCATCTCCTCCGCCTCATCTTCCTCCACGAAAAGCTCCAACGCAGTCACCAGGCCGACAATCTCCTCCTTGGCTACTTTCATGGGGCGTCCCAGAAACTGGTTGGGATTGGCATTGGCGGCGGCGGCTTCTATGAGGTCCTTCCGGCCACACAGGATACCTGTCCCCTGTGGCCCTCGTACCCCCTTTCCACCGCTAAAGACCACCATGTCAGCACCCTGGCGGAGATATTCGTGCAGGTTCTCTCGTGGTGGCAGCATAGAAGCGGCATCAACAATCACTGGCAATCCATGTTTGTGGGCAATCTGGCACACCTGCGAAAGCGAGAGGGCACGGCGGCTGATAAAAGGTGCGCAGAGATAGGCCACAGCTGCGGTGCGCTCGTTGATAGCCCCCTCAAGCTCCCAGGGCTGGCAGCGGAGGTAGTTCCCGATCTCTATCAGCTTGGCCCCAGCAGCTCGGTACGCCTGTTCATAGGGGAACCGGTGCACACTATGAATGATGACCTCATTCTTCATGCCCTCGGTATCGGGAAGGCGATACATTTTCACAGGGTCGCTACCGGCGATGCAGGCGGCGGCCTGGAGCACTAACCCCCCCGATGCACCACTGCACACAAACCCTGCCTCGGTGCCCGTGAGGCGAGCTATAGCCTCACCGGCTTTCCTGTTCAGCTCACCCATCTCCACTAGGACCGTCGCTGCGTCGGCCATCACATCCAGCACTTCCGGGCGGGTCCGTGTTCCACCCAGGCGTGTGATAGAACCAGCGGCGTTGATGATAGGCTTCACACCCAGGCGTCCATAAACCTCAGCCGAATCCCTGTCTCTTCTAGCCATGAAAGCCTCCTAACAAGCAGATGCGGGGCTGTGGAGAGTGGCATGGCGGTGATCTCCTAGCTCCTCCTCATAGCTCCCGTATGCCTCCGCTCCCTCAGACTAGCCACCATTATACCAATAACGCCCTGGGTGAGACATAGAGCGGCCCCGTCCGCAGGGTCTTTCGGTTGTCATTGCGAGAACCCCATACCGCTGGGCGGTATGCTTGA
>CAYWGG010000145.1:0-7252 GCA_964457285.1 uncultured Dehalococcoidia bacterium | reverse complement strand
GGGGCGGCTTCCAGGCCAGGCCACGGCCCGAAAGACATCGAGTACGGCCCCGACGAGGTCCGGACGCTGGTGAACGAGGCCCACGCCCTCGGCAGGAAGGCGATGTGTCACGCTCTAGGCGGCCCTGGCCTGAGGATGGCCATTGAGGCTGGCGCAGACTCCATTGAGCACGGGGCATACCTGGACGAGGACCCAGAGCTAATCAAGATGATGGCTGACAAGGGCATCTTCTTCGTCCCGACCTTCACCGTTTACGTCTACCACGGCGAGAGAGGCACGCCCCACGGCAGAGAGCGCGCCAGAGCCTTGCGCTCACACCACGTGGAGAGTGTGCAACGGGCCCTGGCCGCCGGAGTGAAGGTGGTGGCGGGGACCGACGCAGGGGGGTGGGGCCATCCCAGCAATGCAAGGGAGCTCCAGTATCTGGTAGAGGCAGGTATGACGCCCATGCAAGCCCTGGTTGCAGCCACCGGCTGGGCGGCGGAATGCCTTGGGCTGCAAAAGGAGACCGGCACAGTCCAGCGGGGAAAGGCTGCCGACCTGGTGGTGGTAGATGGGGACCCCCTGCGGGACATCACCATCCTACAGGACAAGAGCCACATCAAGCTGGTCATGAAGGAAGGGAAAGTCTATCTCAACCGGATGGTAGGCGAAAGGGTGGAGCAACACTAGGTGCGCCCCTACCCGTTGGCAGACCTGCCAAAGAAGACCTCTTGCATGTCCTGGGGCATGGGCCTTGCTTGATTATAGGAGACCGCCCGGAAGACACCATCCCCAACTAGCACCCCCTCCACTTGTTCCAGGTCGTCGCTAAACACCACGTCCCGAATGACAAGGTGTCCCTGTCGCCGTGCTGCCAGATTGGTCGCAATGATCTCCTGACGGATTGTGCGTGAGATACTGGTAGCGCCTCGCATCGTCCACCATGGATCAAAGTGAAACAGGCGGAGGAAGCGGTCGGGCTGGGTATTCGCCAGGGGCAGAGGCCGTTTTCCATAGGCTACAAACATACGCCGCTCCCAGTGCGGCCTCTCATAGACTAGAAAGTGACCGCTATCGGCGACCACAAGAAAAAATCTGACCCAAAAAGTTGAATCAAAGAAGGGGAAGACGAAGGATGCGTCCAGGAGCGTATCGTTGATGCGGACTCTGAGGCTACGTAATGCTGTCTGTTTTTTCATCACTGCCCCACAGAAAGGGCCACAGCGCCCGTCACTGCAAAGCCGGTGATTGCAGAGACCCTCTGAATAGCGTTCCACTCGAGGTTGCGAGCAAGCTGAAAGACGCTTATGTACACCAACATCCCCGTTACGGTCGCAAACATTACTCTCCGAGCCCCCTCTCCTGGCCCACCGACCTCTGCGAACCACCACGACAAGGCCGCAGCGATCACCACTGCCATCGCTGCTGCCAGTCCAGCCGCCCAGACCCTCCTGGCACTCATCTCTTCCCATTGCAATACGGTAGCCTCTGTGAATCCCTCCAGAATGTTCTTCAAAACGAATGCCGTCGCTGTGAAAAGCAACAGACCGACCGATAGCGCACTGGAGAACGCAAGGGTGAAACCCTCAACCACATTATCGGTGACCACTGCCAGGATAAATGAGCTCATCTCAATGTCCTCGAATGATTGGTGGACCGGCCATCTCCTCTGCACGAGATTGTGGAAAATGGCGGTCAAGACGAAACCCGCGAACATCATCCCGATGACCAGTGGGGCTGTTCCAGAGGTAATCTTCAGAGCTGGCAGAAACTCGAAGGCGATAGTGCCAGGGATGATCCCCATGATAACGCCGACACAGCATGATAGGACGCCGGGAGAAGCTCTTGCACGTGAGGCACCCCAGAACCCAACCAGGACTGCGAAGCCAACCACCGCTGCCAGCCCTATTACCTGGATGACTGATGAGTCGTCATTCATCGTACGTAAAACAAGGCGTCTCCCAGAGAGCTACCTCTGACGCCTTCGATATACCTCCACAGCCGCTCCAGAAAGCACCGCCCCTTTTATGGGCGGGCGGGTCTTCTTCACTCGTATTCTGACTCCCTGAAGAAGCGGAAAGGAGTCCAGCGACCGACGTGCGATCTCCTCCGCCAGGGCCTCAAGGAGGTTTTGGGGTTCTGCCTCCATCACCTCCTTGACTATCCGGTACAGGTGGGTATAGCTCACCGTGTCGTTCCGGTTGTCCGACTTTCCCGCAACGCTCAGGTCAAGCTCGGCCTCCAGGTCCACCTGGAAGGGCTGGCCCAGGGACCGCTCCTCAGGGCTGCCCCCGTGGTAGCCGTAGAACTGCATCCCTTCAAGGATTATTCGGTCAGAAGGCACCCTTACCTCCATCTATCCGGCCTACGGGACCAGCCCGTTCCACCAGCCTGCCCCGGCTACTCCACCACCACCGCCGTGCCGTAGACCAGTATCTCCGCTACGCCAGCCGTTATCGTGGATGAGGCGAAGCGCATGCCTACAACGGCGTTAGCCCCCATCGCTTCGGCGCTCTGAGTCATGCGCTGTACGGCTTCGGTGCGTGCCTTTTCCATCAGCCCGGAGTATGCGTTCACCTCACCACCTGCCAGTTGTCGCAGTGCGGCCAGGAAGTGCATCCCCAGGTGTGTGGTTTGCACTGCACTCCCCTGGACGGCGCCCAGCACTTTAACGGCCCTCTGCCCCGGTATCTCATCCGTCGTTACGATGATCACAGCTTCTCCTCCTTATGTCTATTGCTGCCTTCGTGCGATAGCGTCGGCCAGGGCCAGCAGGCTGCGGGCGCGCTTCACCACAGGTACGTCTATCATCCTGCCGTCCAGGGACGTGGAGCCTCTGCCAGCGGCCTCCGCCTGATTCCAGGCTTCCACTACCCTGCGGGCGTACTCCACATCCCCCGACCTCGGGCTGAACATGGTGTTGATGGCGTCGAGCTGGGCCGGGTGTATGGCGAACTTGCCCTTGAACCCCAGCTTCAGGCCCAGCTCTATTTCCTTCCTCAGCCCCTCCTGGTCGCGATACCGTACATAGGGACTGTCCAGGGCCACCACCCCGGCCGCCCTTGCCGCCAGGGCGACCATGGCCCTCGGAAAGTACACCTCTTCGCCCTCATCGGTGCGCTGTACGTCCATGTCATCGGTGTAGTCCTCGGCTCCAAAGGCCAGGGCCACTACTCTTGGAGAAGCGGTGGCTATGTCATAGACCCTCATAACAGCCCTGGAGTTCTCTATCCAGGGTATGATTTTCAGGTAGCCCGGCTCCAGGCCGGCCCCTTTCTCCAGGGTGGAAATGACCCTGTGGCACTCCCTTATATCCCAGGTAGATTCCACCTTCCCCAGGCTTATGCCGTAGAGATGAGGGCCTATCAGGGCCGAGAGCTCGTCCTGAGTAAGGCCCGTGTCCAGAGAGTTAAGCCGCACCACGATCTTCTGGCCTCGCCCGGAAAGGGTGGGGGCCATCTCTTTCACTATCTGCGTGGCATTCAACTTCTCGGCCGGGGGCACGGAGTCTTCCAGGTCCGCCATGATGACGTCGGCATCGAACTGCCGGGCCTTCTCCAGCATGTCTCTCCGGTTTCCGGGCACGAAAATGAGGCTCCGCAAAAGCTCCACCTTCAGCCTCCTTGGGGTAAGTCACTGGTAGATAGATGCTTCGGCCAAAGTATAGCATCCTGGGCGATGGCTCTAGTGATAATGCGATGGAACTGGACCGCTTGCTGGTGCCCATCGTCATATTTTATGCGAGTATACGTCTCTAAGAGCACATAATTTGTGGTAAGTAGCCTTGAGCGCTCAGTGGATAACCTCCTGTAATGTTCTGCCGACGCCTCATGGTATTGGTCTCGTCGAACCACCAAAGCCAGCCAAGCACCCGTATCTACAAAGACCAGGCTCATGCCCCTTCCCTTCGGCCGTAAAGGTAGCGGTCATGGTTTACCGAAGCATCACGGGGCCCTTCAGAGCGCTGGCAGAGGCCGATAACTTCCAGGAGAGGGTCTTCCTCCTCCTGAGCATCAACAGGCTCCTGCCATGACAGATATTCTTCAAGGGCCCGACGTATGTGTTCCGCCTCCGAAGTGCCAGTGCGCCATGCCAGATGTTTCAGCCTGCGTTCATGCTCAGGGTCCAGGTAGACTTGCTTTCGCTTTAACATCAGCTTCTCCAGACGAGTGATGTATCTGTTACCAGCCTAACGCGTCTTTGGAGTCTAGTCAACTCAATAGGGTATCCACGATTTGGGAAATTTGGGATGACAACTAAAAGGCCCGACCGTCAATCTGTTCATATTGCTGGCAACGTCCACCAGCCAGTATAATAGCTTGCCGTTTCAAGGCCTTGTCCTGAAGGGTCATCCCATGTTTTACCAGCTTGGCAAGTTCACTATCCGTTTTCGTTGGCCCATCATAATCTTCTGGGCCATCCTTTTTCTTCTGGCTATTCCCTTCGCACTACGGGCTGCCTCTCATCTCAAGAGTGGATTCGGCGACACAGACACCGAGTCCCGACTTGCCCTGGACATCCTGGCGCAAGAGCTGGATGCCACCCAATCTACCATGATCCTGGTCTTTTCCAGCGACTCTCTCACAGTAGACGACCCTCGCTATGTAGCTGAGATGCAGCGTTCCATCTCCGCTATTACAGAGATTCCAGAGGTAAAGGATGTTACCGCCTTCTACAACTCCGTAAGCACCCGTATGGTATCCGATGACCGGCGTACTACCTTCGCCATTGTTTCTCTGGATGTTGAGCTAGACGATGCTATGGACCTCTTCCCTGGTCTCAAGAGGAAGATCATGGAAAGTGTGCGAGGTGGGCAGGGCAGTGAAAGGGTGGAGCAGCACGAGGAGGCAAATACGCCTGTAGAGGCGGTCCGCGACCCGCCTCTACAAGTCTGGGCCACGGGGGGTATCCCCATCTTCTCCGACCTCAACGCAGCCTCGGAACGAGACCTGCGTCGTGGCGAGGCCATAAGCCTCCCACTGGTGCTGGTAGCTTTGATCGTGGTGTTCGGAGGGCTGGTGGCGGCTGGTGTGCCTGTGGCTATGGGGGCAATCAGCGTAGCCATATCCCTGGCAGCCCTTTACCTTCTGGCCCAGGGCATGGATGTGTCCATCTTCGCCCTGAACATCGTCTCATTTCTGGGCCTGGGGGTAGCTGTGGACTACTCCCTGCTGGTGGTGACACGCTTCCGCGAGGAGCTGGAGCAAAGGCCAAAGGATGAGGCCGTGGCCTATACAGTCGCTACCGCTGGAAGGGCCCTCCTTTTCTCTGGCATCACCTCAGTCCTGGGGCTCTCAAGCCTGCTGCTGTTCGACTTCATGATGCTCAGGTCTATAGGAATAGGCGGTATGCTGGTCGTAGCTATCTCATTCGTCGTAGCGATAACCCTGCTTCCGGCCATATTGAGTGTCCTCGGCTACAGGGTCAACCGCCTCTCTCTGGTACGCCCGCGCCCCAGGGCTGAGGGGCATGGGTTCTGGCGCCGTCTGGCCTCGTGGGTAATGGTGCATCCCTTTATGGTATCAATACCTCTGATGGTCCTTCTGGTGCTGCTGGGGACGCCCTTTCTGGATGTGAAGATAGGCTCACCCTGGGCAAGCATTCTACCCCCAAAAGCCGAGTCTCGTCAGGGATGGGACGTCCTCGCGCAGGAGATGGGGCCAGGAGCTCTCACTCCCATCGTGGTGGTGGCCCGTTCTCCCCATAATATACTCGCTCCTGACACTATCGGCTCCCTCTATGACTTCCTTCGGCCTCTCCAGGATGACCCTCGTGTAGACCGTGTGGAGAGCCTGGTCACTCTCCACCCATCTATCGGGAAAGGGGACTATCAGGCCCTCTACTCCAGCCCGGAGATGTGGGACTCCAGGGTGAAGCAAATCGTTGAAGGGTTCGCCAGCGACGATACTACCGTTGTACGCATCTTCAGCCGTTTCCCGCCTATGGCCGATGAGACCAGGGGACTGCTAAAAGATATACGCTCCAGCCCGGTGGCGGGGAACTTAGAGTTGTACCTGACGGGGGTGACGGCAGACCTGGAAGACACCGTCGCATTGATGTACGGGGACTTTCCCAAGGCGGTGCTCTATGTGATGGTCACTATATACCTGGCCCTCTTCGTCCTCTTCCGCTCGGTGGTCCTGCCTCTTAAGGCGGCCATAATGAACGGGATGAGCATATTCGCCAGCTACGGGGCCCTGGTGTACATCTTTCAACAGGGTCACTTCCAGAGTCTGCTGGGCTTTCAATCCGAAGGCTTTACAGAGTCCACGGTGCCCATACTGCTGTTCGCCATAATCTTTGGCCTCAGCATGGACTATGAGGTGTTTCTCCTCAGCCGCGTAAAAGAGATTTACGATGCGACCGGGGACAACGTCTTGAGCGTGACCCAGGGCCTGGAGAGGACAGGCAGGGTTATAACCAGCGCAGCGTTAGTCCTGGTCCTGGTGGCTGGCTCATTTTCTACGGGCGATATAGTAATTGTTAAGGCGCTGGGCGTGGGCACTGCCATCGCCATCTTCCTGGATGCTACGGTGGTCCGGGCCCTGCTTGTACCGGCGCTGATGCGCATCCTGGGAGATTGGAACTGGTGGTCGCCGGGCTTCCTGAGACGCCTTCTGCCTGGATGGGAGCCCCCCACATGAAAGTTACCCTCCCTCACTGCCACTAGAGGAAGGGCCTCGTTTCGGATATAATGTACCAAAACATGAATGAGGGTGGTGCTTTGGTCATTAAAGACGATTTCAGAAGGTGTATGTCGGAGTTCGCAACAGGCGTCACTGTGGTGACCACCCTGGACGATGAGGATAAGATACACGGCATGAGCGCCAACTCCTTTACCTCCATTTGCCTGGAGCCACCCCTGGTGTTAATCTGTGTGGCCCATAATACCAATACCTACCGGTACGTTGAAACCCGGCATCGCTTCGGTATCAACATCCTCAGCGGCCAGCAAGTGGATATAGGCCGATACTTCGCCAGGCGCCCCGCGGACAGGCACGGGGATGTGGAGTACGACTACTCCATCAGTCCTGGTTGTGGAGTTCCCGCTCTGAAAGGTGTCCTGGCCTTTTTCGGCTGTGACGTGGTAAGTGCCCACGTATATGGAGACCACACCATCTACATTGGCGAGGTAAAAGAGATGTCCAAGGGTGAGGCAGGACCCCCGCTTGTCTTTTTCAAAAGCCGATGGTTTAGAAATGTCGATAGCGAGAGCTAAGGCTATGAACGGCTCAAGCCTGAAGGGTTAACGTAGCCTCGCAAGGAACCT
>CAYWGG010000144.1:0-7283 GCA_964457285.1 uncultured Dehalococcoidia bacterium | reverse complement strand
GCAGCCGGCTCATAACCGGCGGGTCCCAGGTTCGATTCCTGGCGGGCCCACCAGCAACGACCTCATGCAATGGTGCCTCTGAAGTCTATTAGTTTAGAATGGAGAAGAATGGCACAGGAGACAAGAGATATGGAAAATCGCCTGACAAGGCTGGAGGCCCAGTTTGATGGTTTCCGGGAAGAGATGAGGGCATTCCGGGAAGAAAACAGAAGCCGCTTAGACAGGATTGAAGCCCGGATGGACAGAATTGAGACCCGGATGGACTCCTACTTTCGCTGGACTATGGGGCTTATGTTCGCCGTGTGGGGGTCAGTGATTGCCATCGTCCTGGGCACCCTCCTTACGCAGTAAAGGTAGGTGGTGGAGAAGTCTATTCTGGATTAGAAGTCTTGTGAACGCCGCACTGATAATTGTATCTTCTCTATTTGGGTTCCTGGCGTTTTGCTCTGTGCCCTTGTTATTTACTTGGAGCTTGAACGAAGAACAGCGTAACAAGTATCGGTTCCTCGCAAAGTACCATGAAAAACGGCTGTATTTGGCTTTTTTAACCCTCATTTTCTTGACATTTGCAGGTGTGACAGGTGGATTATCACAGACTGCCTTCTCCCCTTCTAGGCCTGTCATTGTGGTAGTCCAGGGGCCTGGGGGAGAGCCTATCCAGAAGGCGACTTCCACCGGGTTCAAAAAGGAGCTGGAAGATACTGCGGCTGAGCTTGTGAAGGAAGCGGAGGACTACTTCAACGCCGCCGAGCGGGATTTTGGAGCGCACCGCTACCAGGATGCCGCCGCAAACTACCGTAAGTCCATTGATGTAGTCCCCACCATGTCGGCTTACCTGAACCTGGGCATCTCCCTCTATTATGGCTCCGATTTTCCAGGGGCCGAGGCTGCTTTTATTCGTGGACTTCAGCTTGCCCGGAAGAAAGGGGCTAGAGGCTTTGAAGGGGCCTTCCTGGGCAACATCGGCAACGTCTACGCTGACCAGGGGGAAAAAGACAAGGCCCTGGGGCTGCTGGTGGAGGCCCGCGACATTTATCTAAAGATGGGCGCAAGGGGCGCAGGGTTACAGATTGTCGAGAGGGAGATTGAACGCCTCAACGCCACAGCGGGTGAGCCCAGATAGGCGAGGCCTGAACGTCAACACGAAAGGAGACTACCTGCTGTCGTGACTACAAGAGAGGAGCTTCATCGCCTGATAGACACTCTTGACGAGCCGAAGGCGTGTGAAGTGTTGGAGTACATACACTGGCTTATGGAAGAAAGCGATACGCTGACCGAGGAAGAGCTAGCCCAGGTGCTTGAAGCCGAGGAACGAATTGAGCGTGGTGAGTATATCACCCTGGACCAGCTTGAGCGTGAACTAGGTAAATGAACTACTTACCCAGAAACCTGTGTCGCCTTTTCCTCGGCCTCGATGAGGCTATCTGGGACTTCAACGTCAACCTCGCCAACCACTACATGGGAAGCATGAACGTATTTAGGGACTGGGTCACCAATATCCCTGGCTTCAGCCTCTAAAATACCCTCCATAGCTTCTTTGGCATGTCTCAACGCCTCTTCTACGGTATCTCCATCGGTGATACAACCTGGGTAAAAGGGGGAAAAGACTCGGTAGATCCCATCTTCGATGGGCATCAAGAATATTGTAAACTTCCTCATGGCCATTACAGTACCTCCTTCGCTAATTCGTCAAACTGCCGTTTGGTGAGACCCATTTGCCTGAGAATACCAGTTAACGTACCAGGAGGTATTTCTCGCCTGTACTCAGGGATGGAAATATGTGAGTACCCAACTCTCTTGAATATAGCATGGTCTCCGTGATAATGGCTAAATGTCCACCCCAGATGAACTGCTATCCTCTCTACTTCCTGCGGCTTGTATCTTACTGGCATTCAGCCACCCCTAAAACCTCCAGGGCCGCCAGTAGTAGGGTGGGCGAGGCCAGAGGGGCTCCCTCAGCAGGAGCTTGTACCCTGCTATGAACAAAGCCCCCGCCGCGAAGCCGCCAACGTGGGCCATGTAGGCCACCCCCACACCCGAGGCCGCCGGGCCCAGGGAGCCAACCCCGTTGAAAAGCTGCAATATGAACCAGACTCCCAGGACGAGTAGAGCAGGGACCTGGATGACGGTGATGATGAAAAAGAAGACCAGCGTGGTGACGCGGTTGTAGGGGTAAAGAAGCAGGTAGGCACCAAGCACGCCGGAGATGGCCCCGCTGGCGCCGATGAGAGGCACTGTAGAGTCCAGGTCTGTGGCTACCTGAGCCCAGGCCGCTGCTACTCCCGCCCCCAGGTAGAAGAGCAGGTACTTGATGTGCCCCAGCCGAGCCTCCACGTTGTCGCCAAAGACCCAGAGGTACAGCATGTTACCCAGAAAGTGCATCCACCCGCCGTGCATGAACATGGAGGTGAACACCGTACCCCACGCAGGTATTGGGGAAGCTACGTCAACGCCCAGAATGCCAACAGGGGTACGGACTGGTAAAAGGTCCAGAGGTGCCCCAGAGGTCAGCTCCCTTGGGATGATACCGAACTGGTAGGTGAACCGAAAGGTCTCAAAATCGCTTAGGAACAGCTCATAGATAAAGACAACGGCGTTTATGGCAATGAGGGCGATGTTGACGAAAGGCCGGCCCCTCCGGACTGCATCGGCATCGGAGATGGGGATCACAGGACCACTAGTCCAGGGCTAAAAACTGCCTGTGGGCGGCTGTTCAACTCTAGCTCTCCTGTTGCGCGGATAACAGCTCCCTTAACCCTACACCAGCGAATCAATGGCTCAGCCTGCTAAAAGATGATTATAAACGGGGTCGTACTACACCGCGGGCTCTTCTGTCCCTTCCATCAGCCGAGCGCGGCGGCGAGAGTACTCCTGGGACAGGAGCCCCATAGCCATGGAGTCATACCACTTCCCATCCTTGGGGTGGGTTCCACGAAGGCGTCCCTCCAGTATGAACCCGACGCGCTCACACATGTGAATTGCCGGAAGGTTGTACTCCGGAACATCAACCCAGGCGCGGTGGAGGCCGTAGGTATAGAAGGCCATATCCAGGAGATGAACAAAGGCTGCTGTGCCATAGCCCCGATACCACAGGTCCTTGCGCCCGAGGAGGATAAAGAGCTGGGCCTCCCACAGGGGAGCTTCAACAACTATCTGAGCCTCGCCGATATGCTGGCCGTCGGCGGTGTATACGGAGAAGATTATTCGCGCCTCGCTCCCAAAGACCTCCTCCCACTCTCTGTCGGCGGCCTCCAGCATGCGGCTGGGGGAGTAGCCAATGTGCAGAGGTTCGCCGCTCTCGTCGGTGCCATACCATGAGGCGTTGACCTCCTCGTCCTGGAGCCACCCAGCGATGCGCTTCACATCGTCTCTGGTGACCTGGCTGAGGCGGACTTCTGGAAGCATTTCATCCCTTCCTTAGGGTGGCTATTACAGCGTAGCTACATTATAGCAGCGCAGAGCTCAAAACTCAAACTGATATACGCTATAATTTGACTCATGGAAGAAGAACGCCTTGAACCATGGGCCCTGAAGGCTGTGGCCGACGCAGCCCTGGAACGGGCCGCCTCTCAGCTAAGGGATATTTTGAGGGCGCTGGCGGGGCGACTACAGCCATTTCCCGCCTTTATGAACATGGCCTCTATCCAGGCGATAGAGGTGGAGCCCCAGGGTTTACGGGCCTCAGACAGAGGCTGCGTGGTGGTCTGCCCCGATGGCGAGCTATATGAGCTGAGCCTGCAACTCATACCAGGGCCACCGGAAGTGAGCGATATAGACCAGGTAGAAGAGTACAAGGCCCTTGAGCTGCCGCCGGAGGAGTATATACCTTACGCCTATGCCGCCTTCAAAGCCCTTATGGACAGGTTGGAGCCCACCTGATTATTAAAGGGTAGTCCGGGACAACCTTTGGGCTTTTGTCTCACGCAGTGGTGCGCTCATCCGATGAAGGTATCCCAGGATTTCCTTGTATGACTGCAACACGCCCGTCTCGCAATAGGAGATGCCGTGCTCCTCGCAGAAGGGTTTGACGATCTTCCGTGCCTCTCCCAGCTTGTTCCGGGGTATGCTTGGGAAAAGGTGGTGCTCGATCTGGTAGTTGAGTCCGCCATACCAGAGGTCGGTAAAGGGATTGGACCTGACGTTTCGGGAGGTTAGCGCCTGCCGACGAAGGAAGTCCAGCCCAGTACCTTTGTCCAGCATGAGCATCCCCTTATGGTTGGTGGCAAAGACCGAGCCCATGTACAGGCCAATAAGCGCCTGATGAACGACTATGAACGCCACTGCGTGCCAGGCGCTCAGCAGGTAGAACACCAGGCCAAAGTACACCATGAAGTGGGCAGACATAGCCAGCGCTTCGGCCAAGGGGTACTTCACGTTCCTCCGGCGGAGCAGGTACTGGATGCCGTCAAGGCGTATGCTCACCGCCTCCAGGAACAGCATCGGGAAGAAGAGGTAGGACTGGTATCTTACGATAAATCTATAGAATCCTTTCTTATTGAGGGCCTGACCTTCAGTGAAGGCGAGGAGAGGAACGTTGACGTCCAGGTCCAGGTCGAGATTGTTGGGATTGACATGATGCCGGTTATGTTTGTCAAACCACCAGCTACGGTCCAGGCCGACCAGGAAGCTGATGGTAAGGAGGATGATATCGTTCCTGCGGGGCGAATGGAAAATCTGCTGATGGCCGGCGTCGTGGCCGATGAGGCCTATCTGGGTAAAAACGAAGGCCAGAAAGGCAGCGTTCAGCAGCTGTAGCCACAGGCTGTCTACGACCACCAGGGCGGCCAGGCCCAGGGCCAGCAGGCCAAGGGTCACCAGGATTTTATAGGCGTAGTAGACGGGCTGCTTGTCTAGCACCCCTCGCTGCTTGATAAGCCGCTTGAGTTCCGCATATTCATTTGCACTGGAGCACAGGACCTCTGAATCCCGGAGAGATCGGGCCACAGGTCCCGGCGTCAAGCCCATTGTCAATATCTTCACTCCGAATGGTCTGCGTCTCGTCTAGTCGTCGGCATCAAGGGTAAGGCTCAGGCCAGCTCCTTCACCCTCTCAATGAACTGTCTGATCTCTGAGAACCGCTCGGTCAGGGTCTCAAAGTTAATCAGGCCGTCGTAGTAGGCGTCCTGGTGGACATCCTGGTATGAGCGATAGTAGGTCAGTTGAAGTTCTGTGTCCGCATGTCGGCCCAACATGAATCGGGTCCCCCGGTGAGTGTTGGGCAACTCCCCTGGGGGAACGCCTCTGGCTACAAATAGGGCACGGCTGGCCTCCACCAGGGCGGCCCATGCCTTTCCAGCGGCATCCCTGGCTTTAGTCAGCTCAGCAGTCCGTTGAGCCTCCCCTAGCTCCCCATAAGCAGCCTCCAGGAGCGCCTCGGCCTTTTCGATGTAGGTTGTGGTTGTCATTCTCTTACCTGAAGAGGCTCTGGAGGTCTCGTGGGCCTCGGGAGCGGGATAGCTGCTTCATCAGCTTTTGGGCCTGGCGGAACTGATTGAGGAGATGGTTCACGTCCTGGGGAGTGGTGCCACTGCCCAGAGCAATGCGCCTCCTGCGCCTGCCGTTCAGTATATCTGGATTGTGCCGCTCTTCGGGGGTCATGGAGCGTATGATGGCCTCGAACTTAACTAGCTGCTTCTCGTCGAACTGGTCCGGCATCCGGTTTCTCATCTGGGAGAAGCCAGGGATCATTTCGAGGACCTGGGCGAACCCCATCTTCTTGACACTCTGAAACTGCTCCAGGAAGTCTTCCAGGTCGAAGGTTGCTGTGCGAAGCTTCCTCCCTAGCTCCTTCGCCTGCTTTTCATCCACTGCCTGCTGAGCTTTCTCGATGAGGGACAGCACATCTCCCATGCCAAGGATGCGAGAGGCCAGCCTGTCAGGGTAGAAAGGCTCCAGGGCGTCGGTCCTCTCCCCCACGCCGATGAACTTGATGGGTACGCCCGTGACCTGGGTGATGGAAATGGCGGCCCCACCCCTGGCATCCCCATCCAGCTTGGTCATAATCAGACCTGTGATATTCACCCTCTGGTGGAACTCCTGGGCAGAGTTCACGGCGTCCTGGCCGGTCATGGCGTCTACCACCAGGAGGACCTCGTGGGGAGAGACTGCGGACTTTATCTCTTCCAGCTCCTTCATCATCTCATCGTCTATGTGCAGCCGCCCACCGGTGTCTATAATGGCCCAGCCTGCCCCCATCTGCTGCGCTTGTTGAACGCCAGCTCTGGCGACCTTGACCGCTGTGGAGGAAGTATCCTCCTGATATACCGGTATGTCTAGCTGCTTCCCCAGGGTGGCAAGCTGCTGGATGGCAGCAGGTCGGCGCAGGTCGGCGGCGATGAGGAGCGGCTTCTGCCCCCTCTGGCGAAGCTGAAGGGCCAGCTTGGCGGCGGTGGTAGTCTTGCCAGAGCCCTGTAGGCCCACCAGCATCACGATGGTGGGCTGGCGACTGGCTTGAGTGAAGCTGTGGTCCCCAGCGCTGAGGATGGAAGTCAGCTCCTCGTGGACGATTTTTACCACCTGTTGGCCTGGGCTGAGGCTTTCCATCACCTCTTTTCCTACGGACCGTTCCCGCACCCGGTTGACCAGCTCCCTGGCCACCCTGAAGTTCACGTCGGCCTCAAGGAGGGCCAGTCGCACCTGTCTCAGAGCTTCATCTACATCCTTCTCTGTCAGGCGTCCTTTGCCCGTGAGGCGCGTGAATATACCATTGAGCTTTTCCGTCAGTGTTTCAAACATGAGAAAGCCTCCCTGACTTGATTGTACGGTGAGAGACAGCTATGGTCAAGTTGATAGTCATGCCTTTTCCATCCCGTGGCGCTTCACTCAGGCCTCCGTACCTGCTAGAATTCCTTTGTTCTGCCCTTATCAGCCTTCAGCTATCAGTATGGCGTTTACTGAAGGTTGACTGCTGACCGCTGAAAGCTGAACAAGGAGGTCGTGAAGTGCCCTCCAGCAAGGTATTCTCCAGTGCCGATGAAGCCGTGGCCGATATACCCGCCGGCGCTGTCATCATGGTGGCAGGATACGCCATGCCCGGCACCCCTCAGAGCCTGATGAAGGCCCTCCTCAAGAAGGGCGTTGGCGGCCTCACCTGTATCAGTGGACCCTGGTACGGCAGGGACCCCGACCTGTACGATGTAGCCCGGCTGGTGGCCAACGGGCAGGTGAAGAAGGTCATCACAGCTACTCCCATATACCCTCACCCCTTACTCTTGGCCCTCATCCCCTTCCCTTCTCCCACTGGTGGGAGAAGGGAAGGGGATGAGGGCACTGGGAAAGGGCCT
>CAYWGG010000143.1:0-7287 GCA_964457285.1 uncultured Dehalococcoidia bacterium | reverse complement strand
TGGTGGGCAGTAGAGGACTCGAACCTCTGACCCCCTGCGTGTAAAGCAGGTGCTCTGACCAACTGAGCTAACCGCCCATGCATAATATCTGGACCAGTCCTCGAAATCTACAGAAATAGTATAGGCTGCCCAGGAAGCTTGCTCTCGGAGGGCTTCGCGGTATGGAGACCCAAATCAATTATAAGCGATAGGAAGGGATTGCACCTCTGCTACCACCCCACTAGCATGGAGGGCCTGGTGGTCTGAATAGATGTAGGTTTATCCGAGTTTGTGATTGGCGGACCCGACCGGATTCGAACCGGCGATCTCGGCCTTGACAGGGCCGTATGTTAGGCCGCTACACCACGGGTCCTTGGCAGAACAGAATCAACTCCTACAGGTCGCACCTAGATTTTAAGCCCCTTTCGGGCTTCCTGTCAACGAAGCTGATGCTCACAGAAGTAGCAGGATGGTCTTTCACTTGCCACTCTGAGGGATCGTGAAAAGTCTCGCCATGATCTCGTGCTTGGATGCTTCCCTTAGCATGATGTTGTTTACCGGAGGGACAGACTGTCCCCTGTTCAGAAACTTCAGCCCACGCCGTGGTAACCCACAGTTACGGTATCCCCTTCCACTATCACAGGGGTGATCCGCTCTCCCCCTGTAAGGCGCTCAAGTTCAGGAATAACCTCGGGGTGGAGAGTTACGTCTATCTCATGAAAATCCACACCTTGCTTCAGATAATCGTCTTTGGCAGCGGCGGAATACGAACAGTCAGGGTGGGTGTAGATTGTGATGGTTGCGGTTTTCTCCTGAGTCAACTGGTATCTCCTCACTGGAATTTGCAGCGTGACTTCCATTTTATGCCAGTACGGGGCCTATTTCAACAACCGGTTAACGGGCTTTGCCGCCACTTCATCCCCGGGAGAGCGCAGGCACCAAGCGCAAGGTAGACCGCGTCACCCGTTCCACCTCTACTGGCGACCAGGCAATGGGAACTCCTTCACCGCGCTGCCAAAATGGAAGCAAGTCGCCATAGTGTGGTGAAAGGGGATTGCCCGACTGACCACCTGGAAGTGCAAATCGGCTCTCTTCCCAATTCCCCACGTCCAAAACCATTCGGAGGGAAGCAATCCAGACAGGGTTGGCTGTAGGGTCCATTGTACCAGCAGTCCCCTGCGCAACTGTGTTGGTATCACCGCCCCATGGGAAAGGTCCCAGGTTGAACACCCGGTCAAAGGGCTTTCGCTCTCCCACCGGATGGCGCAGGGTGAGAGGACGGATACGCCCCCAAGCCCACCGGCGATAGTCTCTACCGTAGTTTCTCTTCAGGGTACGAATGACTGTGGCCAGGGCATCAGCCACCTCCTGGGGCCAGGGCCGCTGGAACCATCCTTTCGGCTGCTCTCGGAGAAGGCGAGCCAGGTAGCCAACGTGCCGGAGTGCGAAGGCAGAATGTGGAACAAGGGGAGTGAAGCCTTTGCCTAGGGCCCACTGAGCGGCACGCGGGGCCCTAGCCTCTACTACTCGCCGAATCATCTCGGCCAGGAAAAACTCAAAGACAGCGGCGGCAGGAGAGTCAGGCGCGATCACACCGTCCCAGGCACCTAGCATGGTGATGGCCTGACGGGTTTCGTCGTCCTCACCCGGTGCTGACAGTACAGAGTCGCGAAGGTCGCGCCATGGTAGGGACATCAAGTCCATCTGCAACGCCTGAGCACTAGCTATATCCCAATCTTGACGCGCAGCGAGGGCTTCGACGATGCGCCCACGGCGATAGCCATCGAGCCAGTCCATCCCCAGGAAAGGACCTTCGCCAGCAGGGGTCGGCCGGTTGTTGGCGGTAGCGACGAACCCGGCCCCTGGATCGGCCACGTGAGGCATCTCGTCAAAGGGGACCAGATCATCCTCCCAGCCGGTCTCAGAGTCCCAGCCTGGGAGAGGGATGACTCCCCAGCCTTTGCGCCGACGTGGTGCTTCCCCCACCAGTTGCCATCCCACAGTACCAGATACGTCTGCATAAAGCACATTGAGAGATGCCATCGGCCATCGCCGGAAAGCGCTACGGAATTCCTCGAATGTACGGGCATGGAGGACCTGGAACCAGTTCAGTGGCCGAGAGTCCAACCAGGTGGCACGCAGGGAGATTGCCCCCACCTCGCCTTCTAGCGCTGGCCCGATGATGGGACCCCGAGGAGTAATCAGGATATCCTCTTCTACCGAGGCGCTACCCTTTATCTGGATGACCTCCCGTCTTATCTCGCAAGGGACAAACTGGTCCCCTTCCCGGACGCTCTTGCCGTCGGGACCAACCTGTTCCAGAAACAGATCAGTGTTGTCCACCAGACCGGCGGTCACTCCCCAGGCAGCCATTCCGTTGTGGCCCGCAGCGAAGATAGGGCCTCCAACAAAGCAGGCTCCGGCGATGGCCCAGTCAGGAGTGCGGACGTGAGCCAGGTACCAATGGGGAGGAAGAGCGGGCTCAAGGTGAGGGTCATTGGCCAGTACGGGTCGCCCTGTAGAAGTACGAGAAGGGGCGATGGCCCAGTTGTTTGACCCACCGCCCGATCCAACGGCAGCCTGGAAAACGGCCAGGTCCTCTGCCAATCGGTCAATGGCAGGGCCGGCGTGGGCATCGGGTGGCGTTGAGACAGGATGCCACTCCGGATAGGAAGGGTCCAGCGCTTTCAATGCCTCGCTGCCGTCCATGCTGAGAATCTTGAGACGCGCCAGCTCGGCATCCCAGTTTGATGATATGGTGAATGAGATTAGCTTGGCCACTCCCAGTATGTCACTGGCATGGTATTGGGTCGGCTGGGTCCTGAGCAGGGCGAACTCATGGGGCAGCCTGCGACACCCTACCCTCCAGCCGTCGGTGACTCCTCTAGCAAAGGCCTCGAATGCCCGGCGTGTCTCATCGTCAAGAGTATCCAGCTGACGCTCGGCGAAGTGCCGAAATCCTATTCGCCGGGAGAGTCTGTCCAGAGGCAGGACTCTAGGACCAGCTAGCTCACTCAGGGTGCCTCGCACGACTCGGAGCAGCATCTCAATCTGGAAGGCCCTGTCCTGCCCCTGTCCAAATCCCAGGCCATACCAGGCGTCCGCATCGTTTTGGGCCTCGACGTACAGTATGCCGTATTGGTCCCGTCTGAGAAGCACTGGCCCTTTAGCACCGGCGACCTCCAGGGTGCCGCTATTGATGGGGAGGCGATGGCCAAGCAACAGACGGAAGAGTAGACGAGGTAGATTCATAGACTTCCCTCTTTACACTACAAGTAAATCTGGTGCTGAACCTGGTATGCCGCAGCCCAAAGGCTGCGGCATACGTGCCCCGCCTGAGGCAAGGGCTTTGACAATCTCGAGTCACATCCCTGACTAATATCATAGCAAAAGGCGGAAGCGAGTGTTGTGGCCTACCTCTGGCCCAGATATCTCTCAGGGTTCCTTTCAAAGACCCGCTTGCACCCAGGGGCGCAGAAATAGTAAGTCTGGCCCTTGTACTCAGCCTTGCCGCCGGGGGGATTCTTCTCGTCCACTTCCATCTTGCACACTGGGTCTATAGCCATGAGATACACCTCCTGATCGGATAGCTCTAGCTTCATTCATATGGAATTATAAATAAGGCTGAGGAGCATGTCCATACGACTAGACAGGTGCTCAGGGCTTTCGATTCTCTGCGGTAGGGATTCTCGCAATGACAACCAAAAGACCCAAAGGCTTATATCCCAGACTACTTTACTCTCCGGCTCTGGTGAGATATGGTATTGGCAAAAAGGCCCGCGATGGAGGTAGAGCAAGTGGAAACATGGCTTGGTGTGCTGAGTATCTTTCTGGGGTACTGGCTGGGTTCGATACCCTCCGCTTATATCTTGCTCCGGTTGACCAGGGGAGCAGACATCAGGACGATGGGTTCGGGCAATGTGGGAGCGTTGAATGCCTATCAGCAATCAGGCCCCGTGGTTGGGGTGGCTGTCCTGCTAGCCGACGTGTCCAAGGGAGTCCTTGCCGTCTTTGTGCCTTTGTGGCTGGGTGCGCCTGACTGGGCTCGCTACGGCAGTGCCGTTAGCGTAGTAGCAGGGCATACCTGGCCCGTATTCCTGAGATTCCGTGGCGGCAAGGGAGCCGCCACCATCCTGGGAGTGGGCCTAGCACTAGCGCCGCCTCTGGCTGCCATAGCCCTTGTCCCGGTGATCGTAGCTGCCCTGACCATCAAGAACGTGGTCATTGGAGTGGCGGTGGGGTTTGTCCTGTTCAACGTTCTTACTATCGCCACAGGAGAGCCGTGGCCATTGATTGCCGTACTCCTGGCTCTCACCCTGGGAGTCGTGGGCAACTATCTTGCCCGCTCCTTCGGGCAGATAGCGGCCGCCATCCGGCAAAGACGCTGGCGTAGTGTGGTCTTTCGCGACCAGTGAGGATGTACCACCTACCGCAAAGTACCTATGATTGACCCTCAGCCGCCCTGCTCTATGGGGGTATCGTCCCTGTTGCCCCAGTCGCCCCAGGATGCATCGTGGTTGCGCGCCTTGTCGTAGCCCAGCAGCTTCAGTACCAATGTCCCGTGCCCCGCACGGATGCCACCCTGTCAATGGGCTACCACTTCCTTGTCGGGCGTAATCCCCTTTGATTGCAAGATGCGTCTCATCTCCCCCGCAGGCTTGAAGGTATGGGTCTTGTCATCCATCATCTCCAGCCATTCCAGATGTATGGCACCGGGGATGTGGCCGGGTCGCTTGTTACCTCGTGTCTCTTCCCCTATGTACTCTCCCCGGTTGCGCACGTCCCACACGGCGACCCCCGGTTTGTTGTAGGCCGCTTTCAACCCCTCTGTAGTGGCCATCAATGAGGCGTCCGGCCTGGCTGTGAACCGTACCCCTGACCGTGACTCTGGCCGCTCTATACTCATTGGCCTTCCTTCGCTGAGCCACTTCCTCCAGCCGCCATTGAGCACCTTCACGTTCTTGTGGCCGTAGTACTGTAGCGCCCACCACAGGCGGCCGGCGTACAAGGACCTGGAGTTATCGTAGGTTACCACAAGGGTATTGTCGCCAACGCCCAGGGACTCCATCATCTCAGCGAACTTCTTAGGTGGCAGGATGTGCACCCGGTTTGTGTCGGGGTCCTTCTCAAAGTTGTCGGGGACCAGCACGGAGCCAGGTATGTGGCCCCGCTGGTATGCCGCAAGCACATCGGTGTCCACTATCCGTATATTGCTGTCGTGCAGGTGCTCTGCCAACCATTCCGTGTCCGCTAGAAATTCAGGGAATGCATATCCTTCCCTGCCTTGACCTGCCATATCTCCTCCTTCTACACGATATGTTCCCGCATCATCCATGCTCTCCTGAGGCATTACCAGATTAACTCTCCTCATAGGTGGCGTCAAGCCTGTGGCAGCCCTTCACGGTTGAGTGTGAAATTAGTCCCTCACCCCGGCCTTCGGCCACCCCTCTCACACTGGTGGGAGAGGGGCTAGGGGTGAGGGCTCTGTCGGAAGTTTCACATATCTCGTAAGCCTATGTTCCTTTTGCTTGTCCCTGTAGCTGTGCTATAATCGCATTGGAGCCTCTGGACTTAGCAACAGACCGGAGGATAGTGAGTATAATACTGTCTCACTGGACCCTCAAGGCGTCAGGAGGGTTTGTAGCTGCCTCACGAGAGGCAGGAAAACTCGCTCAATCGAAAGTGTGCGAGGGGGGTGAGGTAGGGAAAGGGTCGAGCGACACAAGGGGGAGATAATGGGGCCTTTTGATGAGCTAAAGGTGTTTAGTGGAAATGCCAATCCTCAGCTTGCCGGGTCGGTGTGCAGCTATCTCCACATTCCCCGGGGACAGGCTGAGGTGTTCAAATTCAGCAACGACAACACCTTTGTGCGTATACAAGAGAATATCCGCCAGCGGGACGTCTTCATCGTCCAGCCCACTTGTACTCCCGTCAACGATAATCTAATGGAGCTTCTGATAATGATTGATGCGGCCAAACGGGCCTCAGCAGGGCGGATAACTGCTGTAGTCCCCTATTATGGTTATGGCCGCACTGACAAGAAGGACCAGCCCCGAGTCCCCATCACTGCCCGTCTGGTGGCAGACCTCCTCACCGCCGCAGGGGCAGACCGCCTCCTCACCATAGACCTCCACGCCGGACAGATCCAGGGCTTTTTCAACATCCCCGTGGATGAGCTCACCGCCTTAACTACCCTCAGCCGTTATTTCCAGGACAAAGCTCTGAAGAACCTGGTGGTGGTAGCTACCGATATCGGTATCAGCAAACGGGCCCGCGATATGGCCGAGCGGCTACGAGCGCCGCTGGCTATCATCGAGAAGCGCCGCATAGGTAACGAGGACAAGGCCGAGAGCCTTAACGTTATCGGTGAGGTAGAGGGGATGACGGCCCTGACTTTTGACGATGAGGTGGATACCGGAGGCTCGATGTTATCCGCGGTGAAAGCCCTGGAGGAGCAGGGGGTCAATGAGGTCTATGCCTGCTCCACCCATGCGGTGCTATCGGGGAACGCAGCCCGCAGACTAGTAGATAGCCCGCTCAAAGAGTTGGTGGTCACAGATACTATCCCGCTGCCTGAAGAAAAGCGTAACGGCAAGATAACGGTGCTGTCGGTGGCTTCCTTGCTGGGCGAGGCCATCCACCGCATTCACGAAGGGCTCTCTGTAGGCGAGATGTTTGAGCAGAGGTAGGGATGATGCCTTACAGAGTGTTTATAAGTCATAACGTAGGGCGGGATGACTATGCCCTAGTTACTCTACTTGCCAATGCTATGTGGCAACACGGCATTGAGGCTTATATTCCTGAATGGAATGCTAGGTATGGAGAATCCGTCAATAAGTATACGGCGGATCAGATAAGTAATTCTGATCTCGTGCTTGCGGTTGTAACCCATGAGGGGTTCAGCAGGGCTATTCACATGGGCATCGAGGTTGGATACGCATTGGCTAAGGGGAAGCAAGTTATAGCTCTTGTGGAGGAAGGTGTTAACACCGAACCTTATCTTGGGAGCACCAGCCGCATAGAGTTCAACAGATGGCGCATTCAAAGCTACTATGATGTGGCGGAAAGAGTAGTAGAGTTAGTAAAACAGCAGAAAGGTCTTAAGGAAGGTAAAGAGGCTGTAGGAGAAGCTGTTGCAGGTCTAGCTTTGTTGGGGCTTTTCCTTTGGTTGCAAAGTCGAGGGGGTAAAGGGAGCTAGGTGCTCTCTAAATGGAGCGTGTGGCGATTTTCGTTGACGGCCCAAACATTGGGCGAAGGCGTGACCTTGCTCGAATTAATCAATGGCTCGTTAATGGTGGAGACTTAGTG
>CAYWGG010000142.1:0-7309 GCA_964457285.1 uncultured Dehalococcoidia bacterium | reverse complement strand
GCCTTCCGGTCCTTCCCCCTACCGAGGAACGGGTGTGGCGCATGGTCCAGGGAGCAGGGTTGCCAGCAGACCACGTGGTGGGCGTCCTGGGCCCCGCCAGAGGAAAGGCCACTGTGGAGAAGGTCGCCATCAACGGGGTGATGGCCGGTTGCCTGCCGGAGTATATGCCCGTCCTCATCGCCGCCGTAGAAGCGGTGTGCGAGGAGCAGTTCAACCTGGACGGAATTCAGACCACCACCAACCCCAGTGGCGTGGGGATTATCATCAACGGCCCCATCCGCCACGAGATCAACCTCAACTGCGGCCGCAACTGCCTGGGCCCTGGATGGAGGGCCAACGCCACCATAGGCCGGGCTATGTCCCTCATCCTGATAAACGTCGGCGGCGCACGGCCAGGAGAGGTTGACAAGGCGACCCACGGCTTCCCCGGCAAGTACACCCTCTGCTTCGGCGAGGATGAGGAGAACAGCCCCTGGGAGCCCCTCCACGTAGAGCGAGGGTTTCGGAGAGAGGAGAGCACCGTTACCGTCAACGCTTTCAACGGCACCCTTAACATCATCACCACCACCTATACGGACATCATGGATACGCTGTGGGTGATGGCCAGGGACTTCGGCCAGATGGGGAGCAACAACGTGCACCTGGGGAAAGGCGAGCCCGCTATGGTCATCACCGCCGGCCACGCCCAGCTTGCGGCCAGGGCTGGGATGTCCAAAGCGGAGGTGAAACGGTTCCTCTACGATAACAGCGGCTTTCCAGTGTCGGAGCTACGGCCCATGGTGCGCCGCCACCGCATTGACCCGGTGATCGTGGGCGGCATCGTCCACCAGACCCGGAGGCCAGAGGACATCATGCTCATCGTTGCCGGTGGGCCAGAACCTTTCCACGCCACCTTCATGCCCACCTTTGGCGACTCCTGGGCCGTCACTAGGCCCATCCGCAGAGTGTAGTACCAATTCACTCTGTGAAGGCTAGTAGAGTTTTATCCAATGTTAACCCCGAAGAACCTGAAGACGCTGTCCATGCCGTAAGCGCACGCGTAGGCGATTATCAGGAACTTTATGACCTTGCCGGGCCATATCACTCCCAGGAACCCCCACACTGGGAAGCGGAGGGCTCCTGCAGCCACTCCAGCCAGGTCAAAGATGGGATTAGGAATTAGGGACAGCAAGAAAAGTACGAGCCAGCCCCTGCGCCTCATCCAGTACTCCATGCGTGTGTAGAGCCTGCCCCTTTTCAGCGCCAAAAGACCTCGGCCACTGACACCTAGAGTGTACCCGGTAAGCTCTCCCACGGTTTCAGCACTGCCAGCCACCAGAGCGACCAATACGGGACTCAGAAGCAGCCCTCCGGCGCATACTGAGGCCATGCCAGGTACGGGCACCACGAGGCCGCCGCTGCCCAAAAGGGAGAGGATGGCAATGGCAGGGTAACCGATCCGGCTGAGGTCAAGGAGGTCGCGTAGCAAGACGACGGACACCACTATGGCGAGGACGACTGCCAGGGCCAGAAGGCCCAGGACACTCTCTCTGTGCAGACGCTTCCTGGTGCCTTTCGATAAGCCTGAGCTTATGGAAGGGACGACCCGCCGGGTTGCACTTATTCTGGTCAGAGCCCCAATAAATAAAGAGGAATAAAGGCTCATCACTCTCTCTTCAGGAAATCAAGGACCAGCAGATTGAACTCCTCTGGCCTCTCCAGCTGGGGCCAGTGGCCGCAATAGGGGATGATGTGGACCGTGCAGTTCGGCGACAGCACTTCCGCCGCCCTGCAGGCGTGGGAGACGGGTATGATCCTGTCTTCCCGACCCCAGATGACGAGAAGGGGCTTCGCAAAGCCTTTGAGCCTGTGAAGTACCAGCATCTTCTTTCGCAAGCCCCACAGGCTCGTGCCTGACCGGATAGACCTCAGCGCCGCCATCTTGCTCCCCCGAAAATTGCGAACATGCATGAGCTCATCAACCAGGTCGGCGCTCACAGCCTTGGGTTCATAAAACACGCTTTTTATCATGTTTCTGGGGTTGTGAACGTCGGGGATATGCAACAGCTCTCCCAGGAGCGGGAGGGATGCGAAGCGTAAAAACCACGCCATTGGCCTTGCCAGCCCTGGCGCATCCACCAGTACCAGCCTTTCCACCCGGTGGGGGTAGATGAGGGCGCACATGGCGCTGACTATCCCCCCCGCAGAGTTCCCGATGATGGTGGCGCTTTTTATGCCAAGGGTGTCCATGAACCGCACCAGGAAATGGGCGCCGGAGACGGCGTCGTAGTCTAGCTCCCTGGGTTTATCCGACTTGCCGTAGCCCGGCAAGTCCAGGGCATAAACGGTACGCCCTTCCTCTGCTAGCGGGGCGATATTCTCTCCCCAAACGGCTAGAGAGGCGCCCAGGCCGTGCACCAGGAGCACCGCAGGGCCATTTCCTTCCATCACGTATCGGACCTTCACGGCCATGTTCTCGGCGTGCTGGCCCGTCCTGACTTCCGCTCCCCTTGGTCCGTCGAAAAGACAAGACATCCCTCGCCCGTACGGTGAAGCGCCTATCTGCCTGGGCCGTGGCCGGGGAAGGGGTGTCAGGACCTCTACATACCTATCCTCTACGTCTACCATCTTGCCTAACGGGCGGTGCCAGCAGCCACCGTGGCCTTGCTGCCCGCCTTGGTGAAGGTAAGCCCCTGGGGGCCGCTCCCCACCAGGATATGATCGCCCATCTGGAACTCCCCGCCCAGGATCGCCTTTGAGAGGGGGGTCTCCAGGTGCCTCTGGACCGCCCTGCGTAGCGGCCTTGCGCCGAAAGTGGGGTCGAAACCCTCTCTGGCGAGCCACTGGCGGGCCTCTGGCGTGAGCTCGAAGGTGATGCTGCGGTCTGCCAACCGTTTCTGCACCTCGGCGGCCATGAGACCCACTATCTGTCCAATCTGCTCCTCGGTCAGAGGGTTGAAGATGATGATCTCATCTATGCGATTGAGGAACTCGGGTCGGAAGGCCCTCTTGAGGGCGTCCTGCACCGACTCCCGTAGTCGCTCCTCATCTATAGCGTTCCTACTATCCCTGCGGAATCCAAAGGGCTGGCGACCCAGCTCACTGGTGCCCAGATTACTGGTCATTATAACCACTGTGTTGCGGAAATCAACGGTGCGGCCGTGGCCATCGGTGAGGCGGCCATCCTCCAGGATCTGAAGCAGTACGTTGAACACGTCGGGATGGGCCTTCTCGATCTCGTCGAAGAGGATGACCCTGAAGGGATGTCTGCGTACGGCCTCGGTGAGCTGGCCGCCTTCGTCAAATCCCACATAGCCGGGAGGTGCGCCTATGAGCCGTGAGACCGTATGTTTCTCCATGTACTCCGACATATCGAGTCGGACCATGTTGGCCTCGTCGTCGAAGAGGAACTCTGATAGGGCCCTGGCCAGCTCCGTCTTGCCCACACCGGTGGGCCCCAGGAATATGAAGCTCCCAATGGGCCTTCTGGGGTCGCTGAGGCCAGAGCGGGCGCGGCGTATCGCCTCGGACACGGCTACCACGGCCTCATCCTGGCCCACCATTCGGTGATGCAGGCTCTCCTCCATGTGGAGCAACCTTTCGACCTCTCTCTCCAGCAGGCGGGATACAGGGATGCCCGTCCATGTAGAGATCAGCTCGCCGATGTCCTCTTCGCCTACTATCATATCTATCTTCTTGTCTCGCAGCCACGCTTGCCTGTTAGGATTGTACTCTTGCTCCAGGCGCAACCGTTCCGTCTTTAGCTGGGCTGCTTTCTCATAGTCGGAGCGTTGGGCCGCCGCCTCCTCCTCGTTGGTGAGCTCTCGGATTCGCCTCTCCATGTTCTTGAGGTTCCCAGGGAGACTCTCGGCATCAATGCGCAGCTTGCTAGCCGCCTCGTCTATCAGGTCCACCGCTTTGTCTGGCAGGTGGCGCTCGGTGATGTAACGCTGACTCAGGCGAGCGGCGGCCACCAGAGCAGAGTCCTCGATCTTCACCTTGTGGTGGGCCTCGTACCGGGGACGCAAGGCTCTCAGGATTTCCACAGTCTCCTCCACCGTGGGCTCCTCCAGATATATGGGCTGAAAGCGCCGCTCAAGGGCCGAGTCCTTCTCGATGTACTTGCGGTACTCATCTACCGTAGTAGCGCCGATACACTGTAGCTCGCCCCGTTGCAGGGCAGGCTTCAGTAGATTGCTGGCGTCAATAGCGCCCTCCGCGCCACCTGCTCCCACTACCGTGTGTATCTCGTCTATAAAAAGGATGACCTCACCCTGGGCGCTCTTGACTTCGTCCATCACGGCCTTAAGGCGCTCCTCGAACTCACCCCGGAACTTGCTACCCGCCACCAGAGCACCCATGTCCAGGGCCAGCACACGGCGGTTCTTTAGCACGTCGGGCACATCCCCCACGACGATGCGCTGAGCCAGGCCCTCGGCGATGGCCGTCTTGCCCACCCCCGCCTCACCTATAATCACGGGGTTGTTCTTCTTGCGGCGAGTGAGGGTCTGCATGACTCTGCGCACCTCTTCATCGCGGCCCACCACCGGGTCCAGCTTTCCCTGTCGAGCCAGCGCCGTGAGGTCAACGCTATACCTTTCCAGAGACCGGTACTTGCTCTCGGCCCTGGGGTCGGTGACCCGATGGGTGCCCCGTATCTGCATCAGGGCCTGGTAGACCTTCTCCTGGTCAACCCCGTGCTCCTTGAGGATGCGAGCCACATCCCCATCCCGCTCCATAGTAGCGCCGATGAGAAGGTGCTCGGTGCCGATGAACTCGTCCTTCAGCCGCTCGGCCTCCATCTTGGCGTTGTCCAGCAGGCGGGCTGCCCTGGGAGTAGCATATATCTGGGTCGCTTCGTAGGCCACCTTTGGGGATCGCTCCAGGGCTTCCTGCAAGCGTCCTTTCACCGACTCTACGGATACGCCCAGGCTGGTGAGTATTTCCTCCGGCAGCCCGCGCTCCAGCTCCAGAAGGGCAAGAAGGACGTGCTCAGCGTCCCACTGGCTGTGCCTGAAGCGGCGTACTATATCTTGCGAGCTGACCAGGACCTGCTGGGCCTGCTCGGTAAATTTCTCAGGTCTTAATACCATGATATACGCCTCCTATAGCTGGTCTAAGAGCATGAATATACTGTTCCTTAGCCTCCCTTCTACCCTCGCCCCTCCCCACCTTCGGCGTTTCTTTGAAGGGCGCAGCATATGACCCGCCCTTTAGAGTGGGGTGCTTTTCATACACCCTCTAAATCCCGGGTGCTGGATAGCTCACGTCCCGGCCTTTGAGTGGAACGTAATAGCCTGACTTCATCCATCAGCCGGTTCATCTCCCTTTCCATCTGGATCATTCGCTCCATGAGCTTCAGCACCACCTCCACTCCTGCCAGGTTGACGCCCATGTCATCGGTCAGAGCCTTTATCCTCTTTAGTCGCTCGATCTCCCTTGGGGTGTACAGGCGTCGCTTGCCCTCGGAGCGAGAGGGCATCACCAGACCCACCCGCTCGTAATAGCGAAGGGTCTGGGCGTGCAAGCCTACCATGCGGGCGGCTACGCTGATTACGTAGCAGGGTTCATTGTCGAAAGGATGTCCCATTGCCAAAGCTATCACCTCCTGGCAGAACGAAGCCCCTTTAGCTCCTGAAAGAGCTTCCGCTCCTTGTCGCTTAGACTTCGGGGCAGCACTACCTTTACTGTGGCATAGAGGTCGCCCCTGGAGCTCAGGCTGTTTAGATGGGGCATGCCCTGGCCTGCAAGACGGAAGGACTGCCCGTTCTGAGTCTCCGCAGGTATGGTCAGCATAACCCTGCCCTTAAGGGTTGGGACCGCCACCTCTCCCCCTAGCATTGCGTCTACCAGGGGCACATCCACCTCAGTATGAAGGTCTGGCCCAGAGCGGCGGAACCGTGGGTGTGGGCGCACGGTGACCTCAAGGTAGATGTCCTGCCGCCGTCCGTTTTCAGAAGATATATGTACTCTGGAGCCGGTGTCCACACCAGGTGGGATTTTCACCTCCAGACGCCGAGAGGGTGCTCTGGGGCCGGAGCCCGGTAGCTCGAAGTAACGGGTAGCTCCGCTGAAAGCCTCCTCCAGACTCACCTCAACGGGATATTGCACACTGGAGCGGCCGAAGCCACCCCTGCCTATGCCAGAGAACAGGTCACCGAAGAGGTCCCTCGTGGGGATGCCACCGAGATTGAAGGTGGCTTCAGGGTCATCGCCCTCAGAGGACCAGTAGGAAGAGTCCCCGCCCCTGGAGGCCTGGGCCTGTTCTATTCGGTCTGCGTACTTCCAGTTCTCGCCGTATTTGTCGTACTTGCGGCGTTTGTCCGGGTCTGAGAGGACCTCGTGAGCCTCGTTTATACGCTTGAACTTCTCCTCCGCCTCTTCATTCCCCGGATTGACGTCGGGATGGTATTGCCTGGCCAACCTGCGGTAGGCCTGTCTGACCTCTTTGTCTGAGGCGTTTCTGGAGACGCCCAGGATAGAATAAAAGTCTTCCATCTTTATCACCCCTCGTATCTCCACCATACATCTTAACTTTTTCAATCACATGTTGTCAAGCGTTATTCATGCCTTGATGTAAGTGACATGATATGTTCTTGAAAGAACTCTTGACAATACTCACTCAACTCTTTATAATTAACAGTGACAGGCAGAGGGACAGTGCGAAGGCTCAGAATCCTGCCTGAAATAGCGATAGGAGATAAGAAAGATGGTAATGCAGCGTTTGGAACCCTTTAATGAGATCAGGCGGATGCAGGAGACGATGGACCGGACATGGAGGAACTTATTCCGTGGTACAGACAGCGACGGCGTAGAGAGCTGGGCAATCCCGCTAGATGTGGTGCGGGAAGGTGACAAATATACTGTCCATGCTTCTCTGCCCGGTGTCAAGACCGAGGACATTCAGGTCTTGATTGAAGAGGGGGTGTTGACCATCAAAGGCCACACCCAGACCGAGCATGAGAGCACGGGAGCCAATTACCTCATGCGAGAGCGCAGGACTGGTTCCTTCTACCGAGCCCTCCGTCTACCTGACGCTCTGGACACCGATAACGCCGAGACCTACTATGAGAATGGCGCGCTGTCCATAGCATTCCCGAAGGTAGATGCCAAGAAGGCCAAGCAGCTAACGATTAACGTTGGCCGCTCAGACGGGGTCATCGAAGGTGAGAAGGAAAGCTAAAGCCTGACCGGAGGATGTCGGGACATGCTAAGCCTCCCAGATAAGTAGTAGAAAGGGGGCTCCACGGGAAGCGTTCCAGTGGAGCCCCCTGCTTGTGGTTGTGATGGACCGATAAAGAGGTGTGGGTAATCGCTTTGAAGAAGTGCG
>CAYWGG010000141.1:0-7397 GCA_964457285.1 uncultured Dehalococcoidia bacterium | reverse complement strand
CCGGATAGCATTCACGGCCAGGCGGGGGACTTCGCCCCCCTTATCACGAACGTGGAGGCACTGGACCCATACACCGCGCGCTTCAACTTCAGGATGTTCTATACCGCCATGCCCCTTCGATATATGGGACCCTTCTACCAGACCGCCGGCATCGTCAGCAAGAAGGCCTTCGACCAGTTGGGTGTGGAAGGGATGCGGGACGTCTACGTTGGCACAGGTCCCTTCGATCTGCTTGAGTACAGGAAGAGTGAGAGGATGATCCTTGAGGCCGTCAATGATCACTGGCGCAAGGTCCCCGCCGTCAAGACGGTGAGGATCCTGGACATACCCGAGGCATCGAGCCGAGTGGCTATGCTAGAGACCGGTGAGGCCCAGATAGCCGGAGAGTTGCCTTACAAGGACGTAGTCAGACTTCAGGGTAAGGGCTTCAAGGGACAACTTGACACTGGGCTTGGCTGGGAAGTGGCCATGTATTTCTCGGGCAACTACTGGGAAAAGACCCATCCCCAGACCGGCAAGGCCCTGGTGGTGAACCAGAGCTACAGCAAGCCGTGGGTGGGCAACCCGGACGACCCCGCCTCTATGGAGCGGGCCAGGAAGGTACGCTGGGCCCTGGCAATGACAATAGATAGGGAGGGCATCAACAAGAGTGTGGTGGAGGGCCTGGGCAAGCCCAGCTATCTGAACCAGGTCTCCATCGCCCAGGACGGCTGGAAGGACAAATGGAAGATACCTTACGACCCGGAGAAGGCCCGGCAGCTTCTGAAAGAGGCGGGCTACCCCAACGGTTTCGAGATGACCGTGTGGGTCGGGCCAGGGGGGATCCAACCGGAGGTTGGCGATGCCCTGGTCGGCCCCTGGCAGTCAGAGCTCAAGGTGACGACATCCCTGGAGAGGGTGGTCTATTCAAAGTACAGGCCAGGCCTGGTGCAGCGTCAGACCGACGTCCCCTGGCTTACTCCTGGCGACGAGGGCAAGCCCGGCTTTCCGGTCCACTGGCCCAAGGGGTTCCAGGGGAGCGCCCTGACCACTGGTGGCTGGGGCCCCGGTTTTGAGTCCCCCTTCTACACCGAGATGTTCTTCAGGATGAACAAAGAGTTAGACGCGGCTAAACGTCTGGCGCTGGCCGATGAGTACTTCGACTACGTTTATAACGAGATGCTACAGCCAGGGATAGTGGAGGCGCCCTTTATCCCGATGTACAATCCCAAAAAAGTCCTCCAGTGGACCCCACACCCTAGCCAGAACAGCAACCTGAGCGGTATAAACGCCCTCGAAACCGTGGTCCTGGCTCCATAGTGGGAAAATATCTACCGGGTTGCTCGCTGCCACCTCAGAAGCGAGCAACCCGGTAAAGCTAAAGTCTTGTCGCAGCTAAGATGTTATTCTTCGCCTTCGGCTCAGAATAACATCTATCAACTCCACTTTGAAGCAGTACTAGTTGTCATAGAGTGAAAGGATGGGTTCCCCTAATGCAGCGCTTTATCGTGCGTAGGCTGCTATACATGGTCCTGAGTATGTTAGCGGCGACGCTGCTGGTCTTCACCCTGTCCAGGGTGGTCGGGGACCCCAGGCTGCTCTACGCCCAACCGGGAGGCTATGGCATCACCACGGAGGCGTGGGAGCTGATGGGCAAACGGATGCACCTGGACAAGCCCGTGATAGTACAGTACTTTTACTGGCTATGGGACGCACTGAGGGGCAACCTGGGCGAGTCCTTGCTGGACCGGAAGCCGGTGGTGAAGCATATAGTGGCCAGGATTGACAACACCCTGGAGCTTGCCCTGGGGGGCTGGATCTTCGCCACTTTAATAGGAGTCCCGCTGGGTATTCTCTCGGCAGTGAAGCGTGGTAGCATCTGGGACTATCTAGGCAGGGGCTTCGCTCTTCTGGGCCAGACTCTGCCTGTTTTCTGGATAGGAATTATGGGGATACTTGTCTTTTCGGTGAAGCTCGATTTGCTGCCTACGGGCACCAGGCCCGACGATATAAGCATCAAGCACTACATCATGCCCGCCATTGTCCTGGGCTGGTTCTCCGCTGCTGGCTACCTTCGCCTCACCCGCTCGGCGATGCTGGACGTGATGGACTCGGAGTACATCAAGCTGGCCAGGGCCAAGGGCGTAAACGAAATGGTCATCATCTGGAAACACGCTTTCAAGAACGCGCTGATTGTCCCGCTCACCTTTTCCGGCCTTATCTTTGCGGGCTTCATCACCGGCGCCGTGGTGACGGAGACGGTCTTCGCCTGGCCCGGCCTGGGAAGGCTGGCGTTTTCGGCCGCAACTGATAACGACTTCCCGATGATGGTAGGTCTTGTGCTGTGGTTCACTGCCATGTTCCTGGTGGTGAATTTTATCGTTGATTTGATCTATGCCTATGTGGACCCTCGTATTCGTTTTGGGTAGGTAAGAGATGGCCGACACAGGTGTAGTCCTTAGAAGGCGTAGGGCTATAGCCCCGTCCTGGAGTACCATCGGGCATGTCCTGCGCCGCTGGCCTATTTTACCCCTGTTTATCCTTGTCATACTGGTGCTGACGGGGACCATTGGGCCTATATTCGCTCCCCATAACCCTATCAAGTCTACCTTGACAGCCAGGAATACTCCACCCATGTGGTCCAGCGAGGGAGACAACAAATACGTCCTGGGCACTGACCACGTGGGGCGAGACGTCTTGAGCCGTGTGATTCACGGCGCCCGCGTTTCCCTTCTGGTCACGGCCATCTCTCTGACCAGCGGCCTCATCGTAGGTACGGCTGTGGGAGTCATGGCCGGGTATGCTGACCAGATCTCTCCAAGGTTTGGGCCTCACATAGACGAAATCCTCATGCGAGTGGTGGAGATCACCTTCGCTGTGCCCATCATACTGGTGGCCCTGGTGATAGTCATAGTATTTGGGCAGAACTTTGGCGTTTTGCTGGGGCTGCTGGCCTTTGTATCGTGGAACGCCTTCCCGCGTAACGTGCGCGCTGAAGTACTCACCTTAAAGACCAAAGACTACGTGGCTCTCGCCAAGGTATCTGGGGCCAGCACGTTCCGGATCATTTTCGTACATATCCTGCCAGGTGTACAAAACACGATATTAGTGATAGCTACCCTGCGCGTTGGGCAACTCATTCTCATAGAGGCGATCCTGAGCTTCTTGGGGGCGGGCGTCCCACCGCCCAAGCCTGCCTGGGGCTCCATGATCTCCGACGGACGAGACTATCTGGGAGATGCTTGGTGGATCGCTTTCTTCCCGGGTATGGCTATCTTTCTGGTGGTGATGGCCCTGAACTTCCTGGGAGACTGGATGCGGGACCGCTTTGACCCGAGACTCCGACAGCTTTAACCGCGGGGTCGTCAGGAGGCATATCGAGGGAGAAGACTGCTCCCTACTGGTCAAGGGATAGTTGAAAGGCTCCGCGGCGCGGCATAAATTCCGCAAACTGATTTCACAGAGTATACAATTAGCGTTACAGGATATACAATGATATGGCAATGACAAAGGACGATATCGTACTCCAAGTAGAAAACCTGCGCACTTACTTTCAGACCCGCTGGGGCACGGTAAAAGCGGTGGATGGGGTCAGCTTTGACCTGCGCCGGGGCGAGACTCTGGGCATCGTAGGAGAGTCCGGCTGCGGTAAGTCCGTCACAGTCCTATCCATTATGCGCCTCATCCTATCTCCCCCAGGCCATATCGTAGGTGGGAAGGTGTTCCTGGAAGGCCAGGACATCCTTCAACTCTCGGACAAGGAGATGAGCCAGGTCAGAGGCAGCAAGATAGGCATCATTCTCCAGGACCCCATGACCTCCTTAAACCCGGTGTTCTCCATAGGAGACCAGGTGATGGAAGCCATCAGGATACATCAGCGCATACCTGGAAGGAACGGGGTGCTGGAGAAAGCCCTGGAGGTGTTGAGGAAGGTAAAGATACCCGCCGCGGAAGTCAGGGTGAGGGACTATCCCCATCAGATGAGCGGTGGGATGCGCCAGCGGGTAGTAGGGGCCATAGGCATCTCCTGTCAGCCCCTGGTGCTCATCGCCGACGAGCCCACCACCTCTCTGGATGTCACTATCCAGGCCCAGTACCTGAGACTGTTAAAGGAAATCCAGGAAGAGTCCGGGCTGGCATTGATCTTCATCACCCACGATTTTGGGATAGTGGCCAAGATGTGTGACCGGGTGGCGGTGATGTACGCGGGGAGAATCGTGGAGATGGGAGACGTGAGGGACATCTTCAATCATCCCTCCCACCCTTACACAGAGGCTTTGCTGTCCTCGGTGCCCAAGATGGAGGAGGACGTGGATAGGCTGTACTCCATCGAGGGGCAGCCACCAACCCTCCATAACCTACCCGAGGGCTGTTCTTTTGCTGCCCGATGTCCCTATGTGATGGACAGGTGTCGAGAGGAGTATCCCCCCCAGACCCAAACTGGCGAGGGGCATTTTGCCAATTGCTGGAGGCATGGAGCATGAGCACGTTGCCAGGTCAGCAAAGTAATGGAGGCCCCCCTGGCTCCCCGCAGGGCAGGGATAACCGGGTGCTTCTGGAGGCCCAGGGGCTTAAGAAATACTTCCCAGTGACCAAAGGACTGCTGTTGTCAAAGGCGATAGGGTGGATCAAGGCAGTGGATGGTGTATCCTTTGAGGTGAGACAAGGGCAGACCCTTGGGATAGTAGGGGAGTCAGGGTGTGGCAAAAGCACCACCGCCAAGATGTTGCTGATGCTGGAAAAGCCGACGGAAGGGAAGATTCTGTTCCAAGGGGAAGATATTTACAAAGTAGGAGCCATCAAAAGGAAGGAGTACCGAAGTGCGGTGCAGGCAGTGTTCCAGGACCCCTGGAGTTCCTTGAACCCCAGAATGAGGGTAAAGGACATCGTGGCAGAGCCTATGGTGATAAACTTGCAGCTATCCCGAAAGGAGATAAGGGAGCGGGCGGAGAAGCTCTTGACAGATGTGGGGCTGAACGCATATCATGCCAACCTGTACCCTCACGAGTTCAGTGGAGGTCAGAGGCAGAGGCTAGCTATAGCGAGGGCCTTGTCTTTGAACCCGCAGGTAATAGTGCTGGACGAGCCTGTGTCGGCGTTGGACGTGTCCATAAGAGCGCAGATAATGAACCTGCTTAGGGACTTGCAGGGTGAGTACAACGTGAGCTACCTGCTGATAGCCCACAACCTGGCGACGGTGAGGTACATGTGTCATCTGGTAGCGGTGATGTATCTGGGGCAGATAGTGGAGCTATCGGAGGTGAAGGAGCTGTTCAACAACC
The DNA here is from genome assembly GCA_964457285.1 of uncultured Dehalococcoidia bacterium. Classification (GTDB taxonomy): domain Bacteria; phylum Chloroflexota; class Dehalococcoidia; order Lucifugimonadales; family JAGWBF01; genus CAYWGG01. The sequence goes on along the minus strand of CAYWGG010000141.1, from coordinate 2,136 downwards.
CCCTTCATCCCTATACCAAGGCGCTGATGTCTGCTGCGTTACCGTCCCACCCGGACATACAAAGGGAAGAGATAATCTTGAGTGGGGAGGTGCCGTCACCCCTGAACCCACCGTCAGGGTGTCATTTCCACACCCGGTGTCCGTGGGTGATGGAGCGATGCTCATCAGAAGAGCCTGGAATGCGGGAGGTAGCCCCCAACCACATGGTATCCTGTCATTTGTACTGAGGCCTCCTGCGTACTGCCTTAGTAGAGTTCAGGGTCACGCATAGCAATAAATGGTGCCTGCTTCTGGTAATCTTTGACATACACTGTAGCCTGAGGCCAATCGAGAGCCGACCTGAGTGGCGTAGGTGAGTGGCAGATTGGGGTAACCTCCAGGTAGGCATATTGGGGTGTGGGGTGCCGAACAAGGGGTGACGGTCGTAGCCCAGGAGCCCTCAGGCTATTCCATGAACCCATCCTGAAACTCGTCCTCTACCCCCGCCTTCAGGCTGTGGTGTCCTGGAGATTTTTCGGATGAGTTCATAAAAATACAAGCCCATAAGTGGCCTTTCTTAGCCACACGTAGTTGCTCCAGAGAGCCCTCCAACAAGGGATTGTGTCGGCTATATCCCAGGTGATACCATCTCTACATCCGGAGCAAAGGTGAAGGAGGGACAAGATGCCAACATACGGGTACGACCACATACACCTGAGGAGTCCAGACCCCATGAAGACAGCCCAATGGTACCACCGAATGCTCGACGCCACGATAGTCGAGACCCCACAGCCCTCCGGGCCCAACCGAGTAGACCTGGACATCAACGGTCTGATGGTCTTCATCGCGGGCGCGCTGCCCACTGGCCAAGAGCTGCGTGCGCCCCGTGACCCCCACTACGGGCTGGACCATTTTGGCCTGAGAGTTGAGAGCTTGGAGGAGACGGTGGCGGAGCTGAGGCGCAGGGGTGCCGAGTTCGCCGTGGAGCCGAGGACTTTACCCAGCGGAGTCAAGATCGCCTTCGTCAGAGCCCCCGATAATGTTCGGGTAGAGATTGTGCAGAGGCCCATTTGAACAGATGCCTGAGGATAAACCCTCCATGTACCAGGCTTAAAGCCCTGAAGGATTCAATTTAACAAGCCAGAGGCTTGAGGAGAGGAGACCGCCATGAAAATCGGTATTTTCGCCTTCGAGACGGAGCTTTCTGTTGACCCAGCCGTGCTGGCTAAAAGGGCCGAGGAGTTGGGGTTTGAGTCCTTCTGGATCCCGGAGCACGCCATTATCCCAGTGGAGACCACCTCGCCCTTTGGGGGCTCTCCCGACGGCATTATCCCTGAGACCTACAAGCGCATCGTGGACCCCTTCGTCGCCCTGGCCAGGGCCTCTGCGGTAACAAAGACCATTAAGCTGGGGACGGGGATTTGCCTGGTCCCTGAGCACAATCCCCTCCTCCTGGCTAAGGAGGTCGCCACCCTGGATCACCTCTCCGGCGGCCGGTTCATCTTCGGCATCGGGGCGGGCTGGCTCAAGGAGGAGACGGAAATCATGGGGGGAGATTTTCCTCACCGCTGGACCCAGGCCCGGGAGGCCATCCTGGCGATGAAGGAGCTGTGGACCAGGGATGAGGCCGAGTACCACGGAGAGTACTACGACTTTCCGCCAGTACGGTCATTCCCCAAGCCGGCCCAGAAACCTCACCCCCCGATCCTCCTGGGCGGCAACGCCAGCAACGTGTTCAAGCGAGTGGTGGAATGGGGCGATGGCTGGATGCCCGGCCGCGTGTCCATAGACGACCTAAAGCAGGGGCGCACCACCCTTAACCGGCTCGCCGAGAAGTCTGGGCGAGACCCTCAGTCCATCGAGATTCTGGCCTTTGGCCAGTCCGGCCGGTACAGGGACCGCGAGGTTATAAAGGACTTGGAGGCTGCCAGTGTGGACCGGGTGACCATCTGGATGGACAGGCACGAAGAGGGAGAGAAAGCAGCTCTGGCTGAAATGGAGGAGATTGCCAGGCAGGTCCTCTGATGAGCATGAGTATCTAGCTGCCTACTCCGGCTAGGGAACAGCACCGATTTGCTGCATCAGGCCCATCTGGTCAAAGGCAAACCAGTCTTCGGCGACCTTGCCGCCGGAGATACGTAAGATATCTATCCCCGA
>CAYWGG010000140.1:0-7453 GCA_964457285.1 uncultured Dehalococcoidia bacterium | reverse complement strand
TAGTATCTGCCTTCAGGGAGCAGGTTTTGCACCTGAAGGCCGCTGTTAGGTTTGAACACTCCCAGCACCCAGACCGGCACCTGGCCGATACTCGTGTTTATCCTGTTCGCTCCTGCTCCCAGCCCGGAAGGAGCGGTAATGATCGACGGGTCTATAGGGATGTTGCCCAGGTTGTCTGGGTCAAAGTTCTCCCCGTCCTCCCAGACATCATCCGTTCCTCCCAGGAAATCGAAGGCGTGCTTGGGGGGTTGCGGCACATAGTCTCCGAGAAACCGTCTCACCACATCCTGCTGGGAGAGGGCTATCCTTGTCTTGAAAGCCTTGTGCCAGATGATGGGAGCTACGTTAAAAGAGTCCTCTGTGTCGCCATCCTCATTAAGGTCCACCCCAGACACTACCTCATTGAGGACGAACTCCAGGTTGTTGGTATCAATCTGGCTTGGGTTAATCTCCGTTCCGGCTACTACACACTCACTGCTTACCAGATCAAGGATCCGGTCAGGAGGGCAGCCGTTGAGGGTAGGGAACCTGCCCTGGGGATGCTCTCCCGAGAACCTGTCCACCGCTCGCTGGATGGTGGCTTCGTCGGCCACCTGTACGGCAGCACGGCCTTCCGTGCTGCGACCCGTGACTGACAGGCTTATGATCGCCGACAACACCGCAAGAATAGAAGTGACCACCACCAGCTCCAGCAAGGTAAGTCCTTCTTCTCCTCTGGCTGCCCTGCCCACCTTCATGTCATCCTCCGAGGCTTATGCCAGGAGCATAACCAGGTTACACTTCTCGAAGTCAATGTGGGAAGCTACTCTATATCATAGTACATGACGATGCTAACTTATGGAAAGTCCCCACGAGCTGGGGGGCTATCACAACTCGCGGGGACTTCCTTGGGTCTGACCAGTACGGCGGAGGGCCTAGTAAGCGCTACCTGCAAGCAGGGCCACTGCCTCTCCGAACTCATTCAAGGCCCATACTGGACACTTCGTAAGGTCGCCAGTGGTGAAACCTGACACTGAGGCTGCGTCACACACTGCGATGTCACCTGTTGTTGGAACTCCTGTGATCGACGTACCATCTTCGGGCCTAACGCCTGTGGTGGTCTTGAAGGACGTCGTCTTGTTTCGCAGCTCAAAGGCGTGCTTTGGCGTCGCCACGAAATCCCCTTTGAAGGTCTTTACGGAGCCATCACTGGCGGTGAAGGACTGGTTCCAGATGATGGGCACCAGTTTTACATCTGCTGAGGCCAACTCCCCGTCTCCGTCCACATCCAACCCCAGGGCCGACTCGTCCACTCGAAATCTCTGCACGGGGTCGCCAGTGCCTTCAGTGCTCAAGCAGGTCAATGTGCTCAGTTTAAGCGCTGTCCCTGGCAAACAGCCGTCCAGAGTCGGGAACCTGGCTCCGGCCTCCTCTGCACTATAGGACGCTGCGCCTTTCGTAACTGTAGCCTCGTCACCCACTTTGGTCACGCTCTTGCTGGAGGATGTGGTGCCTGTAACGGCCACGGCGGTGAGGGTCGCCAGAACGCCGAGAATCGCAACTACCACCAGAAGCTCTATCAAGCTGAACCCCTCTTCTCGGTTGAGCAGTTTCCTTAGTCTCTCCATGTCCTGTACCTCCTTACTAAACGTTGACTATACATTACCATAAAATGTTAACGTTGTCAATAGCCTAACGCATGAATTTCAAGAATTGGTTAGACCTGTAATTTAGATGTAATCAATAATCCAGATATGGTAGAGGTAGATGGCGCGCCTGGTGCGGCATAGAGGACTTCGCGCAGTGCCCTGAGGAGGCAGAGGGCAGCGGCCTCTAGCGCGGAGCCCAGGGAGTGGATGGGCGTAAAATTCAGTCAGTCTGCTGGCGTGGCTGGTTGGAATCCTTTGAGATTCTGATGTAAACTGTAGCTATGATAAGGAGGTAAGTCGTTGGACCTTTTCAAGTACAGGCGTCAGGCTCAGCAAGCAAGAGAGGCCCCGCTGGCGGCGAGGATGAGGCCGCGGGATTTCTACGAGTTTGTGGGCCAGGAGCACATCGTCGGGGAGGGAACGGTGCTCCGGCGGGCTGTCCAGGCTGATCACGTGCCGTCCATTATCCTCTGGGGCCCTCCGGGTAGCGGCAAGACTACCCTTGCTCACCTCATCGCAGGGGTTAGCAGCTCCCATTTCGAGCCTATCAGCGCCGTCGCGTCGGGGGTTGCGGACTTGCGTCGCATCGTTGACCAGGCCCAGGAGCGCCGGGCGCTGTACGGCCAGCGGACTGTCCTGTTCATAGATGAGATTCACCGCTTCAACAAGGCCCAGCAGGACACCATTCTACCTTATGTAGAGGACGGTACTTTTACACTCATCGGGGCCACTACGGAGAACCCTTCCTTTGAGGTGATAGCGCCGCTGTTGTCCCGTTGCCAGGTCTTCACCTTGGACCAGCTCAGTGAGGACCATGTGCGCACCATTGTTGAACTCGCTATACGTGATGGCGACAGAGGGCTGGGCAATCTGAGCGTGGAGCTGGCCCCTGAAGCTATTGAGCACCTGGTCAACGTTGCCAATGGAGACGCACGCGTGGCTCTCAATGGGCTAGAGGTCGCCTCCCACGCTACCGTGCCCGGCGATGATGGTATAAGACGCATAGACTTGAAGACCGTTGAAGATGCCCTTCAGCGGCGCGCTATTCTTTACGATAAGGCTGGTGATCAGCACTACGACACCATCTCCGCCTTCATAAAGTCGGTGCGTGGCTCCTCTCCCGACGCTGCCCTTTACTGGCTAGGGCGCATGATCGAGGCCGGAGAGGACCCCCTGTTCATAGCGCGAAGGCTGGTAATCCTGGCCGCCGAGGACATTGGCCTTGCAGAGCCTATGGCCCTGCCCCTGGCGGTGGCAGCCCAGCAGGCGGTACACCTCATCGGTATGCCTGAGGGGGCAATTCCTCTGGCGGAAGCAACCGTCTATCTGGCAACAGCGCCAAAGAGTAACTCTGCCTATGCCGCATTGAAGCGGGCCACGGAGGATGTCCATAAGAGTCGTAACGAGCCGGTGCCCATACACCTCCGCAATGCCGTCACTGGCCTCATGAGACGGATGGGCTATGGCAAGTCCTACAAGTACGCTCACGAATATGAGGGCCACTTCGTCCTTCAGGACTATCTGCCCCCCTCTCTAACGGGCCGTCGCTACTACGAACCTTCGGAGGAAGGTCACGAAAAGGAGATCGGGGAGCGAGTGAGAAGGTGGTGGGGGCAGGAGCCGCCCCCTTCCTCAACAAAAGATTATAGTGTATAGTTATATATGCCACGGAAGGGTTCTACCCATGTGGCATGTATGTATTGCTTCACTGGATGCCCCGGTATGTTGGGGTGTGGCTGATCGGAGCAAGTAAAGGCGGAGGCGTTCGGGTTGGCCCTAAGGGGGCCTCCGGCCCCGCTCTTAGCCCCTGATGGAGTATTGAGGCTAGCTTTTGAGTTAGAGATGTCGGTGGGAGGGGCTATGTCAGACAAGTATATGAAAGAAATCGAAGAGATACTCAGACGTGCCGAAGAGGCCAAGGCCACCGAAAGGACCAGCCCCCGAAAAAGGCGATCGAGACCCTCCGGTCGTTTTCTCAGCCTGTTGAGTCGCCTTCCTAAGCTGCGGATACCGAGGGTTTCGGCAGGTAAGCTGATGGTGGCCAGCGTTGTTATGCTGCTGCTGGCCCTGGTCTTGCCCCGCGCCGGGATCGGTAGTGTGGTCATCTTCGTTGTGGCCGGGTTGGTCCTCTTCGTGATCGCCTACGCCCTCTTCTTTGTCCGGCCTGGGGGTATAGCTCATGAGAAGCGCTGGCGGGGACGCCCCATCGAAGAGGGCCCACCATTGTGGACACGGTTCAGACGCTGGCTCAAGGGCTAGGGTGAGCTAAATCAGACATATTCTACAAGCTGTCGCTGCTCGAGCCCCGCTGCAGGGTCGCTTCCTCAAGCAGCCTCTCCAGAATGGGGAAGGATTCCTCCTTGCGCAAGTCCAGACATGATATGGAGATAGCCCGCCAGAGGACCCCGGTAGACACAACCGCCTCCACCGAACCTCCCAGAGGTGGCACCTCCACTCCCAGGGCTTCGGCCACGAAGCGAGCGGTTCTCATGCCAGAGCGGTTTATGTAGCATTTGGTGAGGGCCTTACCCTGGTGGAGCAGAGTAACCCCCTCTTTCACCTGACGCAAAGTTACTCGGACATGGGCCCTGGGTACGGATATGACCTTGTCAGCGTACTCCAGGGCCCTCTTGCGACTTACCGACATAGCGCCCCCTATACGGCGCACTCCCCTTCGCCGCGTTCCAGCTTGTAGACGTCTGTCTTGTCCCAATCTATGTAGAGGTCCTGGGTATCTGCGCCCAGGCGCTCCACAGTGCTGTACTGGCGTGCGACCTCCTCAATCGGCTTTGTGCCTACCCTGTCTATGAACTGGTTGAACTCCTCACCATCCAGCCTGTTTTCTTTGTAGAAACCAGCGATGTGCTTTACCACCTGGGGCACCCGCTTGGCAGGGACCTTCACCCCCGGCAAACGCTGGCCGTAGCGGGCGTCCTCGGCCTTTTTGCCACCGTAGTTCCCACCTATGAACAGCTCATACGCCGGAAGCTGGACCCCACCCGGCCCTTTCATGGCGGCCCCGTGGAAGCCGATGTTAGCGATGTGATGCAGGCCACAGCCATTGGGACACCCACTGATCTTTATGTGGAGCTTCTTCACGAGGGGGTCCTCCAGCAGGCCGTTCCAGGAGGCCAGCTCATTCCCGATGGCCTGCCCAAGGCCCATTGATGAGGTGATGCCCAGCTTGCAGCTATCGGTGCCGGGGCAGGACACCACGTCGGTGATGGTGTGGGCCTCGGCGTCCGCCAGGCCGATCTCCTTGAGGGCCTTCCACACTTCATAAAGGTGGCCTTCGGGCACCCAGCGCAGGGCCAGGTTCTGCTCCTGGGTGGTGCGGGCTCTGCCCCCCGTGTACTGTCGCACGATGTCAGCCAGGACAGGGAACTGGTGGACGTAGATGTTGCCTAGAGGCAATTTTACATAGACGACGAAATAGCCAGTCTGTTTCTGTTCCACTGTGTTGGTCTTTTTCCAGTAGAGGAACTCCGGTGAAGGCTCGTGGCCATTGCTGCTGGACACCGGGAGCTGAGGGGGCGTCTCCCTGTCAATCTCTTCTACGTTCATGAGAGACGTGGGGTCAATGGGGTCTATGTTCTTCAACTCCTCCTCCACCAGCTCCTTGAAGGCGTCAAAGCCAATGCGGTCTATGAGCACCTTGATGCGGGCCATCATGCGGTTCTTCCGAAGCATATCCGCCTTGTTGAAGACCCGCCAGATAGCCTCAGCCACCCGCAGGTAGTCCTCTTCTGGCACGAAATCGTAAAGCACCTTGCCCAGGCGAGGCATGATTGAGGTAGCGCCTCCCACCATCACCTTGAAGCCCCGCACCCTGAGCCCGTTCTCCCCCTTGATCTGGGCGATGTAAGACAGGTCATGGACAGCGGAGGCCACGGTGTCATGCTCCGCACAGCCAGTGAAGGAGGTCTTGAACTTCCTGGGGAAATTCTGGGTGATGGGGTGCCTGACAGCGTAGCGCACGTAGGCCGCCAGATAGGGGGTAACGTCAAACACTTCGTCAGAGCATACCCCCGCCGTAGGCGAGCCCACTACGTTACGCACCGTGTTGCCACAGGCCTCGCGGGTGGTAAGCCCCACTTCGCCTATGAGACGAAGGGCTTCGGGGCAGTCATCCAGCTTCACGTGATGGAACTGCATGTTCTCTCGCGTGGTAACGTGGCCCTTCTTCAGGGGAGTGTACCTTTCCGCCAGCTTTCCCAGGGCTTCAAGGGACTCAGGAGTGAGGATACCGCCGGGTATCTTCACCCGCATCATTTGGGCGTCGGGCTGACGCTGGCCGTAAACACCCTGTTTGAGCCTGAAGGACCTGAACTGGGCGTCTTCCTTCTCTCCTGCTCTGAAAGCCCGTATCTCTTCCTCGAGGCTTACTACCTCTTCCTCCAGATAAGGTATAACCCCCTTAGAGCTTCGGGCCAGCCTCATACTCTCTTCGTGAATTTCTTCCTGAGGGACCGCTCTGGCAGGTCTTACTACGCTACTCACCTGAACCTCCTGACGTCGGACAAAAATAAACTGCGCCCATCGAGACATGATTTTTCGACGGGCGCAGGCCTTACGCTTAGACAGACAATACTTACCTGCCCCCTACTTTAGGGGGCGGGTACACAAGTGGAACAGATCGTCCTCCATCCTCATTGGCAAATAGTCTATCGCCAATCTAAACAACTGTCAAGGGGTTTTTGGAGGAGCCCAGATGATGGGTTTCTACGTGGCCTGTCAGGGTGTAGTATATGAGGGTGCGATCAGACAAGTGTTGAGGAGGTATACGTGCGCAGTATAGATATTCATGCCCATCTGATGCCTGACTGCATGTTGCAACCTCTCTACCGTCGAGAATCCTGGCATGGAGTTAGTGCTGAGAGGGATGCCGAGGGCCAACTGGTCTACGGTCTCGGCGGGAGAAACCAGGTCCTTAGCCCCAAGTTCAGTTGGAACGTTGAACAACGTTTGGCAGATATGGACTCCCTGGGTGTGGATGTTCACGTAGTGTCAACCTTCATCGGGTACTACCTTTTCGAGTCCAGTGACCAGGCCATTGCTGCCTGCCAGGAGGCCAACGACGAAGTAGCTCGTATGGTGAGGGATTATCCAAACCGCTTCGCCGGATTTGCCACCCTTCCTATGCAGGATATAAAAGCCGCCATCGCTGAGCTGGAGCGTGGGATTACCCAGCTTGGCCTCAAGGGCGCCATGATAGACGATACCATCAACGGCCGTACCTTCGATGAGCCCTACCTCCTCCCATTCTGGCAGGCGGCGGAGCAGCTAAAAGCCCTCATCTTCGTTCACCAGGGCGGCGCGACCCTGGTCAGCCCGCGCCTCGACCGCTACCATCTACCTAACACCATTGGCAACCTGGTGGACCGAGCCGTTACCTTCGCTTCCCTGGTCTTCGGCGGCGTCATGGACAAGTGCCCCGACCTGAAGGTCTGCCTGGCCCACGGTGGCGGCTATACCTGTTTCGGCATCGGGCGCATGGACCGGGGCTGGCAGGTCCGCTCTGAAGCCCGAGTCAACATCCAGAAGCCACCTAGCGCCTACCTCAGGAGGTTCTACTACGACTGCCTCACCCACAGCGAGGCCGCCCTGCGCTTTCTGATTGACGCGGTGGGAGCCGACCGGGTGGTCTTCGGCACTGACTGGCCCGCCGACATGGCCATTGACTGGCCCGTGTCCTGGATATTGGGCCTGGAGAGCCTGACCCAAGAGGAGAAGGAGATGGTCCTCTGGAAGAACCTGGAGAGGCTGCTGGGCCTGGCTCATCACGGACTTGTGCGAAGCTCATAGGGGAGGGGAATCAGGCATCA
>CAYWGG010000139.1:0-7525 GCA_964457285.1 uncultured Dehalococcoidia bacterium | reverse complement strand
GCCCAAATTGCAGGACGGAATCCTTAGTGAGGGGGTTATCGAAGTCCGGCTGGCCTCCGGTGTCGGGTTGCAGCACCAGGGCCTCATCTATGCTCATCTGGCCGATAACCGACACCAGTGCAGGCTGGCTTCTTGTGACTACGCCCTGGGCCAGCACAAGGCTTGCTATCAAGAGGGCAAGACCAAGAGCAATGGCAGCAAAGATTAACGCTCCTTTGACGGTCAATATGCGTTTCATCATCCACTACCTCCTGTTGCTCCATCCTTTCCCGACCTCACCCCCCTCGCACACTTTTGATATGGCTCTTTCTGCTGCACACTACGCAAGGTCTTTATGCCTTCCACGGGAATATCCTACGCCCCCAGCCCGCCATCTATGCCTATAACCTGGCCGGTTATGTAGCCCGCCGCACTGGTGCTGAGGAATGCCACCACTTCCGCCACATCCTCGGGGCTGCCGAAACGGGCCATGGGTATGCGGGCGAGGATGCTCTTCTGGACCTCCTCCGATAGATTCTCTACCATAGCGGTGGTGATGTACCCAGGGGCCACGGCGTTCACCGTGATTTTCCGGGAGGCTACCTCCCGCGCTATGGCCTTGGTAAACCCGATGAGCCCAGCCTTGGATGCGGCGTAGTTGGCCTGCCCTGGGTTGCCATAGAGCCCCACCACCGATGATATATTGACGATCCTCCCGTAACGCTGGCGAATCATCTGAGGCAAGACTGCCCTGGTACAGAGGTAAGCACCCTTCAGGTTTACGTTGATGACCTGGTCCCAGTCCTTAGGTGTCATACGCAGGAGGAGCTTGTCTCTGGTTATACCGGCATTGTTCACCAGGATGTCGAGCTTGCCCCAGCGATGGAGTACCTGTTTCACCATTGCCTCTACCTGGTCCTCCTGAGACACATCGCCCCCCACAGCGAAAGCCTCTTCTCCCAGGGTAGCTATAGCCTCCACCACCCTGGATGCGGCGTCTGCCCCTGTGAGATAGTTGATGGCGACCTTCGCCCCTGCCTTCGCCAATCGTATGGCCACCACCTCTCCAATACCTCTGGAGGCACCCGTCACCAGCGCTATATTCCCTTCAAGATTCTGGGCCAACGTGTTGCTCCTCCCTTTCCCCATCTCACCCCCCTAGTACGCTTTCGATTCGATGTGTTGCTCCACTCCACCCGTTCTCAGTAGCTTTCAGCTCCTGATTGCTGATAGCTCCGCTCTAATGCTCTCTACCAGCTTGAGCTCCACGCACTTCCTGGCAGTATCAATGGCTCCCACCACGCCCTCTGCGTTAGAAGCGCCGTGTCCCACTACGACAGCTCCGTTGACTCCAAGAAGAGGCCCGCCTATCTTCTTGGGCAGATTGTTCATCTCCCAAACTCTGGACGCAAGGGACTCAAGGTCGCTGGAAGGAAGCTTTCCTTCCAGCGACCTTCTCAGATAGTCGGCCATAGAGGCCCCCAGGCCTTCGGTAAATTTCAAAAGTATGTTACCTACGAAGCCATCACAGACGATCACATCGGCCCTGCCGGTGAAGAAGTCCATCCCCTCTACATTGCCGACGAAATTCAGACTGCTTTGCTTGAAAAGCTGGTAAGCCCGGCTCACCTGCCGGTTGCCCTTAGCCCCCTCGGCACCTACGCTGAGGAGGCCCACCCTGGGATGATCTATGGAGAGGATGTTGCGGGCGAAGACACATCCCATGACCGCGAAATTGAGGAGCAGGGATGGCCGGCAGTCCACGTTACTGCCGATGTCTACCACTACGGTCCTGGGTGCCAGGCCCAGGAAGGGCCCTCCTAAACAGGGCCGCTCTACCCCTTCCAGAGTGCCCAGGATGAGGGCAGCACAGGCCATAGAAGCCCCGGTGGAGCCCATTGAGACCATGGCATCAGCTTCTCCCTCCTTCACCATCTGGGTCGCCACGGCTACAGAGGCTCTGGGTTTGCGCCGGAGAGCCTGGACAGGATGCTCGTCCTCGAAGACCTTCCCCTCCGAGGGCACCACCCTCACCCTGGCGAGAGGACATCTACCCTCCTCAAGGGTATTCATAATCTCTGGGCGGTATTCGTCTGCCCAGGCTAAAAGGGAAGCCGATGGATAGGAAGGGGCGTATTTCTTTAGCTCGCCTTCTACCGTTTCTGGGTCTCCTACGAGGACTATTTCTATGGGATTCAAGCGTACCGCTTCCAGCGCCCCTTTTACTATCTCTTGAGGGGCGTAGTCACCTCCCATAGCATCCACCGCTATGCGGATGACATTTTTAGGGAAGTCAGTTGGTCCTGCGCTCATGTACCGTCTCCCTCCTTACCACAACGGGCCACGCCGCTTATCAATTCCTCTCCGCGGCTGTTGCTCAGACCTACGGAGTATTCTACAGAAGTATGTCGGACGCCCGGCTCCTCGTATTGCCCAGCCCTTTCTCCATCTCTCCCCCCTCGCACACTTTCGATTCTCGTCACCTCTCCCCAGGTCCGAACCCTGTCTCCCAGATAAGCGGGAGCTTTGAACCTTACTTTCAACTTTCCGCTCTCTAGCCAGCCTTGGCCAACGGCGAGGGTCAGCATCTCAGAGATAAAGGCTAGTGTGAGCATACCATGTGCGATGATTCCTCGGAATTGGGTTGTGGAGGCAAACTCGGCGTCCAGGTGCAAAGGGTTATGGTCGCCAGAGACGCTGGCGTAGCGAGCCAGTTGCTCCTGGGTGATAACCTTCTCTAGTATGGGCAATCCTTCCAGAGAAAGGGCCTGCCTCATTACGGGCGAGCTTTGCTTGGTTTCTCCCCTCACTCCGTCCATAGGCACCAGAACAGTGCTCTTGCCGATAAGCAGCGCCTCGCCGCGGACTCCGGACAAAGCAAACTCGGCAGATGTAATCTGCCAGTCACCGCGGCGCATGGGTCGGGTGAGCCTGGCGAGGCATGATACCTCCTCGCCTAGCTTCACCATCCTTTTGCAATCCAACTCCTGGGACGCATGGATCGTCCCCCGAGGCAGTGATAGCTCCTTCAGCAAGGCTCCCAACGCACGGGCAGCAAGGGCCATAGGGGGGGCCACATCCAGCTCTCGGTAGATAGAAGATCTATCTTCCACGGCACGCAGATAGTCTGCCACGAACTCATGTCCCACAACCCACCGACCCAGATTCAAGGTGTCGCTCGGGCCTTTCCCCGCCTCACCACCCTCGCGCACTTTCGATTCTTGGCCTGGAGTCGGTAACATCTGCCACTCCTTTATGTATGCTGTATATTGAGTAGGCCGTGGGCGACTGCTGGGTCGAACGCTTCTAGTGGTTAGCGCGTATCTCGCGAAGAGCTTCAGCGATCTCATTGGTCTCCAGCACCATCTCGGCCAGTCCTACGTGGGACTCATAAACCTCCTGGTCTATCTGTGCCTTAACCTCGGGCTCGGTGATGTGGTATACTGGCAAGCCCAGGTGGGTGTCAGCCAGCACTCCGGCCCACGCGGGGTCTCCTTCAGTCACCGTTAAGGCGTATAGGCGTGTGCTGTCGGTGTCGGGCGTGCCCAACAGCACTACCAGACCTTCGCTACCCAGCGTATCTGCCACCCGCTTAATATCCTCCTGACCTTCCAGGTCAAGGGCACCGGCCGAGGTTCAGACGAAGCAATGGGTCATCTCCAGGACGACCTCAGCTCCGGCGCTCCTGGCGCATCTGGCTATGGCATCCCCCTGAACGCCGTCGCGCTCGCCCAGGGCGATGACCTTCTTACCTTTCAACTCCATGACCTATCGCTCCTCATTAGCTGCCTTCCAGAGCCTCCCTTCTACTCCTTCCCCCCCCACCGGCGTTTATATGTAGCATCTCAGCTCTATCTTGTTGCCATCGGGGTCCCATAGTTTGAACTGCTGGCCATAGCCCTGTGCACCCCAGGCAGGACGTACCTGCTCCTCTACGTGTACACCTTTCGATTGCAGGTCACGGTGTAGCTTTTCCATATCCGTGGGCTCCAGCACCAGGCAGAAGTGGTCTACGTTGGGCGTTACCGTCTCTTCAGAAGAACCTGGGCGTATGTCTATTATGGTCTCGCGAGATACGCGGGCCGAGACAAAGCCCACCTTGCCCTGCCGGAACTCTTCGAGCCTCAGTATCTCCATGCCGAGGATGTCACGGTAGAACGCGACCAGCGTTTCCGGGTCCTTTGCATTCACCACTATGTGATCGAACCCTCGCACATTCATGTCTCTCTCCTCGATTCTTTTTGTTCATTGGCCTACCCGCCCCAGTTGCGCTCAAGGATGAAGGACAGGCCATCGGACATCTGGGTCATCCTTCCCAGGAACAAGCTACCCTTCGCCAGGAACATGGCTCGCTCCATAGCCTCCCTTCCACCCCTCACCATCGGCGTTTCCGTAGCACCAGCCCTCATCCGATCCACGGCGTGGCCCAGGAAGGGGATAGCAGATGCGATGTGCCCCTGGGTCGGCGAGAAGCCCGGCATCCCGTGGGCCTCAACGAACCTGGGCACATCTGTCTTAGAAATCTCTTTCTTCAGGGCCGCCAGGGTCCCGATCATCCTGTAGTTGAGCAGGGGCACGTTGCCGTTGCCCGACGGCTCGGTCACCTCGGGGTTATGGAGCTCCGTGGCGTACTTGTCTACGTCACGGAAACTCATCCCAAGTCGCTGGAGGGGCTCCAGTACCAGTTGCTCCAGAATGGCCTGCTGGGATGACCCGGCTCCCACGCTGTGGCGTCCCAGGGAGTCCAGCCGCAGCACTGGACTGCGCCCATCGTCTTCGCTCACCAGCGCAGCAAATCCCGCCAGGACGTCCTCAAGGATGGGCTGGCCGTGGTCTACGTGACCCCGGTACTTCATGCCCAGCTTTGCCAGGGAGCATCCGCCCACCACCGCTACCCGCTTGAAGACGCCAGAACCGACCAGGCTGGCCGCTATCACCAGGGCGTGCACCGGGCCACAGCAGAACCCCTTGATGTCGGAGCCGGTGGCCGAGGTGCAGCCGCACATCTCTGCCACCGCCTTAGCCAGGTTGCCTCCGCCCCTCTGGTAGCGGTCACCTATCGCCTCCTCGCCACTGTTGAGGACGTACTCCACAGAGCTGGCCTCTAAACTTTCCTGGGCCAGCAGGGTACGCAGGGACATAGTGGCGCTGGCCTTGCAGGCCAGGTTCTCCAGCAAGACTTCCGCTGTCAGAGAGGCGTCTTCCTCGTGGGCACGGCGTATGCACCCTATTATGCTGCCGTCGCGGAGGTACAGGGGGATGGAGCCCGTGCCCTTCACCACCTGACCTTCGATCTCCGAGTAAGAATGTCCCTCGCTCAGCCGCTCATGGAGTAAAATCCCCCCTGACCCCCCTTTAGCAGAGGGGGGATTGGAAGAGATTTTAAGGGGGTGCTTTTCCAGGGCGGCCCGCACCCTTTTGCAGAAGCTCTCCTCCAGCCATACCAGGTCAAAATCGTCGCAGAGCTTTAGAAGCCCGTAGAACTCCTCCTCGGGCATGATCTCACCGTGGGGACACCAGCGCTCTACGGGTTCAGATACATGGAACCAGGGGCGCTCCCACTGATACAGGTCGTCGGGGTAGACTGCACCAAGGAAGACCCTATTTGGAGGGTAGGCCGCCGCTGCCTCGTAGGGGCGGAGGTGAGAGGTTATCTGACTGGCGAGGGCTGGCTCTCTAGCGATGTCCCGCGCTGGTCTGGAGCCGTAGCGCACCAGCCCCGGCGTGTGGGCCAGGAAGTAACCGACGCCGCTTATAGCAGCCCCTCTTCTACCCCTTCCGCCCTCCACCATCGGCGTTTCCATTGGACGCTTGACTGGTATTGCCATACTATCTCCTACCTCTTCCATCCCTCAGCCATCAGAGGTCCGTAGGGGCACGGCTGCCGTGCCCCTACGGTTCTTTTAGTTTATGGGTTGATGCCCCTCTGGGTGAGGCTGCTCACGGAAAAGGGACAGGGAGTGGAGCACCGGGGCGTCGGTGAAGCTGAACAGCACCACCGATTCGGTGCTGGAAGTGTTCACGTGCTCGTGGAAGGCCCAGCCCGGCACACAGAAAACGTCCTTGGCCTCCCAATCGAGCCGACGACCGCCCACGATGGAAAAGCCCTCGCCCTCCACCACGTGGTAGATGGCGCTGGCCGTGTGACGATGGGCCTTCGTCCGTTCACCGGGCCTCAAAAGCTGGATGTGGCAGGCTATGGTGGGCATCACCGGGCCGCCAGTAGTGGGATTCGTGTACTCTAAGGCTACCCCGTCATAGGGGCTGCCCTCAACCATTCTTGCCAGGCGCTCTAGGGCTGCCCAACTCTGCTCCCAAGGGGAGTGCATCAGAGGAGAGTAAGCGGCCCCGTGCCTCTCCCACGTCGGGCGCAGGGCCCCCGCACCATATTTCGCCAGAGAGGAGCGGTCAGGCTGGGTCACGGACTGCACGTCCTCGGGATAGAGCTCGTAGAAGACCGCCTCCAGAAGGTGAACCAGGGGGATGTCCAGCCCGTCCAGCCAGATCATGGGCATCTCAGAGTCGTTCCCGTGGTCGTGCCAAGTCCAGTTGGGTGTCAGCACCAGGTCGCCGGACCGCATGGGTACGCGCTCCCCGTCCACCGTAGTATAGCCACCCTCGCTCTCAATGATGAAGCGTAAGGCCGCCGGCGTGTGCCTGTGGGCGCGGGCGACCTCGCCGGGCATGACGACCTGAAGACCGGAAAACAGGCTATTGGTGGTAGCTATTCGCCCCGCAATGCCGGGGTTGAGCAGCATCAGCACTCGCCGCTCTGCATCCTGGGTCCCTATAAGCTGGCCTGCTTGAAGGGCCTGGGGCCGTAGCTCCTTCCAGCGCCAGACATGGGGCACGGCCACGCTCCTGGGCTCGCTGACCAGGGCCTGCTCCTGGACTGTCCAGAGAGGAGCGACACTGTAGGCATCGAGCTGGTTATAGTAGTCCTGCAACTGGGCAGCCGTCGCCTTTGTGGTAGAAGGCCTCAACATCTTCTCACCTCCCGCTTACAGCACCAAGGCTAGGCTACTATTCTGTCTGGCCACTGTCAAGGCTTGAGCCTCGCTGGTGTAGCCCTCACCCTCAGTCCTTCACCTGGCCAGAAATGTTACCAACTTGACATGGTGTATCGTTTATGATACATTAAGGTCGCTTGAGGTGATCAGAGCAATACCTACGGTGGCAAGAGAAGGACAAATCGAGTTCAAAGTGTACCCTGTAGAGAATAGATATGAACCTCCTCATGTTCATGTATGGGTCAGTGGCGTCGACAGGTGCCGTATCGAGCTCAACGGGGCTATGTTTATGGAGGAGCCTCCCCCAGGCATGAGACGGGATATTTTAGAAGCTTACCGTCGACATTGTGTGCGAATCCGAGAAGAATGGGATCGGATTCATAGAAGTGAGTAATTTTATGAAGTTAAGAGTGGAGGTGTTGCGATGTAAGCCAATCTCTGGAATAAACTTATAAATTTTTGAAATTTGGTGAGATGGATAATTATGAATATGCTTGCTGTATATGTTGAAAATGCAGATCGCATGATGACGTATG
>CAYWGG010000138.1:0-7536 GCA_964457285.1 uncultured Dehalococcoidia bacterium | reverse complement strand
AATATAGAGGATTATATGTGAAATTATTCACTATTTAAAGACTATTGACAAAACAATAGAAATTTGATAGGTTATGAGACAATTTCCCTGTTGGAAGAATAAAGGCATGGAGGTGCAGTCATGGCCCACTCATGGTTGCTCAAGCCCAGATGGTTGGTGCTTGTTCCCCTGCTGGCAGTCCTGGTAATAGCCGTGGCCTGCGGAGGAGATGAGGCCACTCCAACAGCGAAGCCTACGGCCACTCCCGCTACAGCGCCTGTAGCCACAGCCACCCCTGTGCCCCGTGTGACGCCCCAGCCTACCCCTACGCCAGCCCTTGCTACCCGGCCCAAACAGGGGGGCATTATACCCATGCAGTTTTATCAAAAGGTGTCTCACTGGAGTGTGTGGGAATGCGGGGCGGGGTTATGTCAGGTGAACCTTTCCCCACTGTATAACGCCGTTATCGAGTATAACCCTGAGACAGCCGACCCCGACGATTTAAGGGAAGACCTGGCCAAAAGCTGGACGCTGGCCCCCGATGGTACGACCTACACCTTCCGCCTGCACGAAACCGCCAAATGGTGGGATGGCAAGCCCGTTACCGCTGAGGACGTGGTCTTCAGCCTGGACAGCATCGTGGACCCAGACAAGCCAAGACCTCTGGCGGGCCAGCTCAGGCCCTACTATGCACCTGGGAATGCCAGGGCCATAGACCCCTACACTGTGGAGGTCAAGACCAAGTTCCCTGCCGCAGCCTTCCTCCCCTTCCTTGCCGTGGAGACCATGCTGATCCTCCCCAAGCACCATGCAGGGACAGGGATTGATATGAAGCTGTCAGAGAACCAGTTGGGATCGGGCCCCTACAAGCTGAAGAAAGTCGAGAAAGATATTTCCGTGGAGTACACCAGGAACCCCGATTACTTTAAGGCGGGGAGACCCTACTTCGATGGCATGAAGTGGTTCACCATCATTGATCACGGCGCCGTAATAGCGGCCTTTAAGGCAGGGCAGGTGCTGACGTCAGCGTGGTCTGTCAGCAACCTGACCAATGCGGAGGCTCTGGAACTGGACAAGGATATGGTGGGCAAAGGCAAGGTATACTGGGGAGGTCCCATGGGGACCCCTGGCCTGTGGCTCAACACCAAGGTAGCGCCCCTCACCGATGTCAGGGTAAGGCGGGCGATTAACCTGGCCATTTACCGCCAGCCCATGATTCAGATCTTGACCAAAGGAATGGACATTATGGGTGGCCCCTTCCCACCGGGCCGGTCGTGGTACCTGACCCATGAAGAGGTGGCTGCACTACCTGGGTTAAGGGAGCTTAACGGAGACAAACACCCCGATGACCTGGCCGAGGCGAAGAGGCTGATGGCAGAGGCTGGCTACCCCAACGGTTTCAAGATGCCCATGAACGTGTTGATAGTGGCAGACCTTCCTGATGTAGCTGGGCTGGTGTCGGACCAGCTCAGGAGGTACTTAAACATAGATACCACCTTAAAGCCGGTGGAGCTTGGCGTTGGCATATCTTCGGCTTCAGCTGGCGACTATACGATGACAGTCGGAGGCCATGGTCTGATGACCCATGACCCTGATGCGTATTTCCAGGGCATGTACGTGAAGGGTGCGACGAGGAACTACAGCCGCTATACAATTCCCAGGCTTGAGGAGATCTCTGACCTACAGACCAGGGAGTTTGACCCGGTAAAACGCAGGGCGCTTATCCTTGAGGCAGCGAAGATCGTTGCGGACGACCCTCACTTCATAGCCCTCTACTGGACCCTGAGATCCTGGTATGTGGACAACAGGATCAAGGGTTTCTATATGCCTAACCTCCTCTACGTCAACCTCAAGTTCGAGCACCTGTGGTTTGAGGAGTAGGGGCGCACCTGTGTGTCCAGGCCAGACCCATAGGCTTCGCCCTGAAGGACTCAAGTCCGAAGGGTTTGCCCTTATGGCCCTGTCAAGGTGAAGTTGATAGGTCGCGTTCTGAGCGCAGTGAAGAATCTGGTTGGGGGTGGGGGTTCTCCTCCCTCCAGATTCTTTAGTCTCGGAGTTTACTCTGAGCAACAGCCTGCCCTGAGCGAAGCCGAAGGGTCGAAGGGCTCCCTCAGAATCATCCATGCCGGTTGCCACCGGCACCACAGGGCATGAAAATGGGCCTCCGATCCTATTTTCGAAGCAATGACACTTTCACGCTTTATCGGGAAGACCCCGATGTAAGTAGAAACTTGCCTGAAAAAGATATGGAGATGCGGTCATGGCACACCGTTGGTTACTTCAGTCCAAAGGGTTAGTCTTTGTTCCCCTGCTGGCAGTCCTGGTAATAGCCGTGGCCTGCGGAGGAGAGGAGGCGACGCCGACGCCCAAGCCTACCCCCACGCCTGTATCGCAACCCACGCCGACTCCAGCGCCACTTGCTCCCACGCCCGCACCGCAGCCTACTCCTGTGGCGGCCAAAGCCACGCCAACCCTTGCGCCGCAACCTACAGCCACGCCTACTGCTGTAGCCAGAGTGGCCCCTACTCCCACGGCCACACCTCAGCCAACGCCGACGCCAGCGGTTACTAAGCTGCAGCCCAAGTATGGCGGCATAGTCACCATGCATGACTTCGCATTCTCCCCCCCAGCTTGGTATCCCTATAAAGCTTTGCAGCAGATCAAGAACTCCTCGGGAATCTATAACCAGCTTATCGAGTACGATCCAGAGACCCCTGACCCCAACGATATAAGAGGCGACCTGGCCAAGAGCTGGGAATTGACCCAGGACGGCCTGAGCTACATCTTCCGCCTCCACGAAAACGCCAGGTGGCATGACGGCAAGCCTGTCACCGCTGCTGATGTGGTGTTCAGCCTGGATAGTATGATGGAGCCGGGTGCCGTCCGGCCTCTGGTGAGGGCGGCCCTGGGCACCTACTACAAGCGGGGCACCGCGCGGGCGATAGATGAGCACACCGTACAGGTGCCAACCAGTACCCCTGCCCCAGAACTCATACCCCTTTTTTCCAACGACCGGTTCAAGATGGTCGCCAAGCACTGGGTAGAGTCAGGAATAGACACGGACAAGTGGGAGAACGCCATGGGCTCAGGGCCCTTCAAGCCGGGGAAGCTCATCAAGGATGTTTCTGTTGAGCTGGTGAAGAACCAGGACTACTGGAAGAAAGGGCTCCCCTACATTGATGGCATGAATCATATCACCATAGTGGACAAGGGCACAGCCATAGCAGCCTACATGACAGGCCAGGTGTTGATGACCGTCCTTATGGTCACCAACCTGAGTGAGAGGGAAGCGTTACGGCTTCAAGAGGATGGGAAAGACAGGCTCACGGTGTACTTCATATCCAACGTCTCGTTCGTCGGAGTGATGCTAAATTCGAAGGTGAAGCCCTTCGACGATATAAGAGTAAGGCAGGCGATAAATCTGGCCATGCACCGCCAGCCCTTTGTCAAGACATTCGGCGGTGGCCCTGGTACAAATATGGCACCTCCCCTGGGATCTGATACCTGGTTCGGCAAGTCAGCGCAGGAGATAGCCACGTTGCCCGGATTTAGAGAGCTTAACGGTCAGAAAAATTCTGACGATTTAGAGAAGGCGAGGAAACTCCTGGCTGAAGCTGGTTTTCCTAACGGCTTTAAAGCAGACATGATGATCAGGACAGTGGTAGAGTTTCCCGATGTGGCCCAGATGGCAGCCGACCAGCTCAGGAAGCTGTTGAACATAGACTTGACTATCAAACTGGTAGATAGCGCCACCGGACTGGCCCGCTACAGTAAGCGCGATTACGCCCTGGCAATCCAGGGCACCGCCCACGAGATTATAGAGCCAGACGCCATAGTGAGCAAGATCTGGATGCCAGGTGGGCTTTACGAGGAGTGGACCGGATGGGTGCCTCCAAAGTGGTTTGAGGAGGACTTTTACAAGCAATCCCAGGAGGTGGACCCGGAAAAGCGGAAGGTTATCCTCGGGAGGATGGAGGAGTACCTTATCCACTCGGACCCAGGTCCCTATGTTCTCCTCTACTGGGCCTCTCGAAACTGGGTAGTGAGCAACAAGATCAAGAACTTCTACCCTGGCCCCGCCCTCTGGACTTCCACCAGGCACGAGAACATCTATTGCGAGCCCAAGTGCTAGCTGTAGGGGTCACGCAGCCATTCTAAGTGTAGAGGGGGAGTATGCATACCTATATAATACAAAGAATTCTGCTGTTTATCCCCACTATGTTCCTGGTCACAGTGCTGGTGTTCGCCGTCATGCGGCTCATTCCCGGCGACCCTGCGCTCCTTCTCCTGATGGGAGAGAGCGGTGAGGGGAAGTTCACTCAGGAACAGCTTGCCGCGCTGCAGGCAAAGCTGGGTACAGATAGGTCCGTCTGGGTACAGTATGGAGACTGGGTATGGGATATGCTCCGAGGGGACTTTGGCATATCCATGTTCTACAATACCCCCATTTCAGACGACATTGGCGATAAGTTCCCCATTACCCTGGAGTTGACCGTGCTGGCAATACTTCTGGCTACAGTAGTAGCTGTGCCCCTGGGAGTGTTTTCTGCTATGAAACAGGATACGTGGCCTGACTACATCGCTAGAGTAATAGCCATCTCCGGGGTAGCACTTCCTACCTTCTGGGTAGGCATCTTGATCATATATTTCCTCGTCCGTCTGTTCGACTGGTTGCCTCCTCTGGGTTACGTTAACCTGTGGGAAGACCCAGGCACCAACCTGAAACAGCTTATCTTTCCTGCCATCACCCTGGGTTTTTTCAACCTGGCTTTCATGGCTCGGGTAACCAGGTCCTCTATGCTGGAGGTATTCCGGGAGGACTATATCCGCACCGCCCGTTCTAAAGGCCTTGCGGAGCGAGCGGTAATTGTCCGACATGCCCTCAAGAACGCCCTTTTGCCCGTGGTCACCGTTTCCGGCTATGAGTTTGGGCGCCTCCTCGCTGGCACAGTGGTCATTGAGACCATATTTCTGGTCCCTGGGATGGGCAGGCTTCTCATTGATAGCATCTTTCACCGGGACTACGCTATGGTCCAGGCCATAGTCATGGTGATAATTGCGGTGGTGCTAGTTTTGAACCTTTTGCTCGATCTCGTCTATGCCTGGCTGAATCCGAGAATACGTTTTACTTAGAGTGTGCAAAAGCGGCTATTCACACGCCCTCTTGATAAACCTATACTAGGCTCCTCGGGGGTAGAGAAATGGCACAGCAGAGAGCAGTTGCAGTAGCCCTTCCAGGGCATCCTATCCGTGGCTTGCGTACCATCGGACATCATGCAGGCAACTTTGCCAGGACGAAGCCTCTGGGGGCCTTTGGAGCGGGGGTAGCCATTATTCTTATAATAATTGCCATCTTCGCTCCTTTCATTGCAACCCATGACCCCCGTGAGACCAGTGCTGAGCATGTTTTTGCCTCGCCTGGGTCGGAGGTGTGGCTTGGTGGTGACCAATTGGGTCGCGATGTGTTCAGCAGGCTGGTTTATGGCTCGAGGATTTCCCTGTATGTAGGTATACTTAGTGCATTTATTGGGGTCTCGATAGGCACGGTGTTGGCAGTAGCAAGTGCCTATTTCGGAGGGAAGGTAGACCTCGTTATTCAGAGGATCGTAGATGCCCTGATGGCCTTCCCTGGCCTTGTTCTGGCCCTGGCCATCATGGCCGCCCTTGGGTCATCTCTGAATAATGTGGTACTTGCTCTGAGCATCATATACATACCCAGCTCTGCCAGAGTCATCCGCTCTCAAGCCCTGGCTATAAAGGAGATGGACTATATATTGGCGGCCACGGCGGTGGGGGCCGGGCACTGGCGTATCATTTTCCGCCACATGATTCCCAACTGCGCCGCTTTGTTCATCGTTCTTGTAACCGTCTACCTCGCAGGAGCAATCGTGGCGGAGGCCACCCTTAGCTTCCTGGGTGTGGGAGTACCTCCGGATATTCCATCCTGGGGAGGTATGTTAAATGGAGCGGCGCAAAGGTATGTAGAGGTAGCACCCTGGCTGGGAGTCTTCCCCGGACTGGCTATAGCCATCGTCGTCTTCGCCTGGAACCTTCTTGGGGACTCCCTGCGAGACATCCTGGACCCGAGGCTGCGGGGAGCCAGGTAACCCCGGACTTTCTAATTGACACACACCATAGCCTGAGGCCAATCGAGAGCCGACATGAGTGGTGCTGTAGTGTGGCAGATTGGGGCAACTTCCAGGTAGGCACAGTGGGGTGTGGGGTGCCGAACAAGGGGTGACGGTCGTAGCCCTGGAGCCCTCAGGCTATCTTTATACCTGTTCGGTCTGTGAACACTGTATAGATGTAGGAGCTGACCCATGCGCCTGCCAGGGGCACCCTTCACTTGGCGAAGGGCGCCCCTCCGTTTATAGGGCCTTGTCAAACCCAGGAGATGCAGGTCCATCCTCCCTTTGATTGAACATCCTCCCCGGTTCGGCTTTATCTAGGGCAATCGCATCCTCGGCGAGATCGCACTATGGCTAAGACAATCCTAGCCATATTCAGATCGAAACTGTTGTCTTTCACATCATTTTTACCCAAGTGTTTGTACTGAATCAGTTTACATGCGATTGCCCTACGGCTTTATCCTATCTTTCTTGCTAAATTAGTAATAATCATATAATATAAAAGGATTATATGTGAAATTATTCACAAATTGAAGGCTATTGACAAAATATAGATAAATTTGATAGATTTTCTTCGAATACAGGCAAATCCCTGGACATTCAAAGACAAAGAGGAGGTAGACTCATGGCGTACCGATGGTTGCTTAGCCCCAGATGGTTGGTGCTTGTTCCCCTGCTGGCAGTCCTGGTAATAGCCGTGGCCTGCGGAGGCGGGGAGAAGACGCCAACAGCTGCCCCCACTCCCACTGCGGCTCCTGCGGCGACCCCCACACGGGCGGCAGTGCCACCATCGGCCGCAAAGTTCAAGTTCCAGTACGCGGCCATTACTCGTACCCATCCCACCTTCCCAGCCATGGAAGCTTATGCCAAGCGGGTCGCTGAGCGCACGAATGGCCGGGTGGAGATAGTTCTCACATCTTTCCCCGAGCTGGGGATAGGCGGGACCGACACTCTGCGACTCCTCAAGGACGGCACCCTGGAGTTGGCCATGGTGTACAGCGGGTACGTGGCTGGGGACTTTCCTTTCATAGAGCTAGGCGAGCTCTGGGGGCTCTTCCCGGATGCCGAGACCCAGGGAAAGGTTCTCAAAGCGCTCCAGGGTGAGGAGATCAGAAGGCTAAAGGAGAAGTTCAACATCCAGGTTGTCCTGTACGAGTTCTTTGACGACCAGTACTTCTTCAGCAAGAAGCCCCTCCGCACCCTTGCGGACTTCAAAGGGATGAGGACACGGAGCCACGCCACTACACTGGGAGACCTGCTTGCTGGCCTGGAAGCCGAGGGCCAGTTCGTGACCTTCGCCGAGGTGTACACCGCCCTGGAGCGGGGCATCCTGGACGCAGGCGTCACCGCCAGCTCAGCAGGTCACGGCCAGAGGTGGTATGAGGTGACCAAGTACCTGACGGGGCCCATACCTGCCCGCGGCCACGTC
>CAYWGG010000137.1:0-7632 GCA_964457285.1 uncultured Dehalococcoidia bacterium | reverse complement strand
CACCGGATCGAACATTGCTCTGAGTGCCCTCCACGCGTCCTGGAAAAGCTCAAGGCCAGCCGAGCCCTGGTAGTCACCCAGCCGTCCTTTATCTACCACAACGGCGAAAAGTACCTCTCTCTAACGGAGGAGGAAAGCGCCTTGCCCCATCTATATCCCGTGGGTTCCTTCGTGCGGGCTGGAATACCCCTGGCCGCTGGCTCAGACGCCCCTGTCACCTATCCGGACCCCCTCTTGAGCATTTACTCAGCGGTGACGCGCAGAGTCAGGGGCGCTGGCCTATTTTCCCCTTCCCAGGCCGTAACGGTGCAGGCCGCTTTAGAGATGCACACTATTAACAGCGCCCATGCATCCTTTGAGGAAGGCAAAAAGGGCTCCATCTCGGTGGGGAAGCTGGCCGACCTGGCGCTCCTGGAGATAGACCCGACGGCCGTGGAGCCTGAAGGTGTTAAAGAGATAAAGCCAATGATGACTATGGTGGGCGGAAAGGTGGCGTGGCAGCGTTAGCGCGTCCTCTCCATTACATAATGGGATAGCTCAATAAGGGAGCGCATGGCGGGGCTTGCGAGAGGAGATTCTACGGCTTTGCAGGCTTTGAGGCTGTAATCGCGTGCTACAGCATAGCAGTCTTCGATGATATCCGAGTTTTGGATCATCTCCAGCGCCCGCTTCAAGCTGTCGCCAGCTTCCTGTTGGCCGCCCTTGAAAAGCTCCTCAATGGGGTTCTCTGTGGGGTATCTTTCCATGAGCATTATAGCCGGAAGGGTCAGGACGCCTTGAAGCAGGTCATTGCCCACGGGCTTGCCTATCTCCTCTATGGTCCCCTGCACGTCCAGAATATCGTCCACTATCTGAAAGGCCATCCCAATGTTGTAACCGTAGCTCTGTAAGGCCTGTACTGTCTCCTCAGGAGCACCGCTGAGGACAGCCCCTGTCTCAGCCGCGGTGCGGAAGAGGGAGGCAGTCTTACGGTATATTCTGCCGTTGTAGTCTTCCCGGCTCTGCTTCCAGTTCCTGGTGTTGAAATACTCCAGAAGCTCCCCGCTGGAGAGCTCCATTATGGTCTCTGAGAAGCGGCGTATTACTCGCACGTTCCTGGTGTCACAGACAAAGGTGGCGGATGTGGCGAAGACGTAGTCTCCCAGGAGGACCGCCACATTTCTGCCCCACAGTCCACTCACTGTGGCCTTCCCCCTGCGCAGGGGTGAGTTGTCTACAGTGTCATCGTGGATGAGGGTGGCAATGTGGAGCAGCTCCACCGCCGTCGCCATAATGATAGGAAGGTCGTGGTCATAGGGATGAAGCCTGGCAGCCAGCAAGGTTATAGCTGGCCGTACCCGTTTCCCTCCCGTTCTGAGCACGTAGTCCAGAAGCTCCGGCAGGTATGGGATCCCGACCTTGGAGAGGCCGTGAAGGCGCTCTTCTGCCCGGATGAGGTCGTCCCTGATGGGTTCATATATCAGTGCGGTGCGGGCGTCCAAACCCTCAAGCAAAGCACACTCCTTCGACTATAATCGGGACAGGCCCTTCTGCTGGAAAGGCAGGCTCTACATGGCCTTCGCGCCAAGACGCTGGCTCTCTTCCTCGACAACCTTGTCATCCAGCTTGATGAAAAGAGGCTTAGGCTGGGCCAGGAGCTGGTCCGGTGGCAGGAAATCGGCGCTCCCTTCCCAGTTCCAGCCTCTTCGCTCCACACCGCCCTCGAACCCCAACATTTCGTGCAACTTCTGAGAGCTAAAGGGGAGGAAGGGGGTCAGCAGCACCTTCAAGCAGTTGATTACGCTCAGGGCGGTCCAGAGGACGGTAGCCGTGGCCTCACGGTCGCTTCTGATGCTCTTCCAGGGAGCCTTTGCGTCCAGATACCTGTTGGACTCCTGGGCTAAGGCCATTGCCTGTCCTATAGCCATCCTGAACCGGCAGGCGCTAAGGCTTTTATCTACAGAGTCCAGGGTAGCCGCCGCCTGGTCAAGAAGCTGCCGACTTTGCTGGTCCAGAATGCCAGGCGTAGGCACCTTGTGGTCGAAATTGCGGTAGGTGAAGGTGAGCACGCGGTTCACCAGGTTCCCATAGGTGGCTACCAGCTCGTCGTTGTTGCGCCGCACGAAATCTGCCCAGGAGAAATCGGAGTCGCCCGTTTCCGGCATATTGATGGAGAGGTAGTAGCGAAGGGGGTCGGGGTCGTACCGCTCCAGATAGTCGGGCAGCCACACGGCCCAGTTCTGGCTGGTGGAGAACTTGCGGCTCTCCAGGCTCAGGAACTCGTTGGCTGGCACGTCATAGGGCAGGTTGAGTCCGCCGTAGCCCATGAGCATGGCGGGCCAGATGATGGTGTGAAAGGGGATGTTGTCCTTGCCGATGAAGTAGTAGGCTTTGGTATTGGGGTCCTTCCAGAAGTCCTGCCATTTATCGGGCTGGCCCCGATGTTGGGCCCATTCTCCAGATGCGGACAGGTAGCCGATCACGGCTTCAAACCACACATAGATACGCTTGTCATCGTAGCCCTCAAGAGGTAGAGGGACTCCCCACGCGATGTCCCTGGATATAGCCCTGTCCTTCAGGCCGTCCTCCAGATAGCTGCGGGTGAAGTTGAGCACGTTGGGCTTCCAGTGACTTTGCTGCCGTACCCATTCCAGGAGGGGCTGCTGGAAGGCGCTGAGGCGCAAGAAAAAATGCTCCGAGTCTTTGAACTGGGGAGCAGTCCCGCAGACGCGGCAGTGGCCGCCTATCAATTCCTCCGGGTTCATGGTCCTGCCACATCGCTCGCACTGGTCGCCTCTGGCGTTGGGGTTGCCGCACCTGGGGCAGGTGCCCTCGATATACCTGTCAGGACGAAAGCGCTGGCAGCTCGGGCAGTAAGGCAGGAGCATGGTGTCTGTATAAATGTAGCCCCTGTCGTGAAGGGTACGGAAGATGTCGTGCACTACCTGCCGGTGATTGTCGGTGCCAGTGGTGGTAAACAGGTCGAAGCTTATCCCCATCTGCTGCCACGAGCGCTTGAACTCGGCGTGGTACTTGTTGACCACCTCCTGAGGCGTAAGTCCTTCCTGCTCAGCCCGAATGGTTATAGGTGTGCCATGCTGATCGCTTCCCGATACCATCAGCACCTCGTTCCCCTTGACGCGGTGGTATCGGGCGAAGATGTCAGCGGGTAGATAGCACCCGGCCAGATGGCCCAGATGGAGAGAGCCATTAGCATAGGGCCAGGCTACACATACAAGTATACGCTGGGACATAGTCTGTCCTTATTTAGCTGTCAGCGGTCAGACGTCAGCTTCTAGCTGATGCCGATGGCTGATAGCTCATTCATCGCTAATCGGGCGGCCACTTCGTCCCCCCCTCTGCGGGAGGTTCTCCGGGCTTCCGCGCCAGGCCAGCAGCCACTACCTCTCGGAAGTTGCGAGATATGACACGCCCCCACTCCCTGGCGTGGTTCACCCGGAACGCGCCTCGCTCCTGGCGAAGCAGATTGCGGGTGCTTTCACTCATCTCGTTGACGTCCCCGTTGATGTCCGGCACCTCGGGATGGGCCTTTTGGATAGCTTCTTCCATGCCATCTATGAAGGGAACAATCTCAGGAGATGTCTCGATGAAAATGCTTATCTGCCGCATATCTTCCGGCGTAAAGAAGACGAAGAATGGCACTGTGTCTGTACGGTGTTCGGGCAGATAGGTGTAAGCCAGCTCCCAGTTCTCGTCTCGCATGAACACCCTCACCTCCAGCTTCCCCGTATCCTGGGCCAGCTTGTATAGCACCGGCGTAGTAGAGACGTGGTCGCCGCACCAGTCCTCGGTAACCACTGCGACTCGGAGGGGTGAGGACAGTCTAGCGAAGTACTCTTTCTCTCTTTGAGGGGTTTCCACGGCGGCGAGCACCTGCGAGAAGCGCTCCCGGTTTATCTTCATCCGAGCTATGTGCTCCTGGATAGTCATACCCTGGAGGAACTGCTCAACGGTCAACGCCATACCCGACCTCCTGCCCCGTAGTTTGGTGAGCTAGAGACCGACGTTTGCACCACGGCCAATAGCCCAAGGCATCCCAAAGAAGCATAAGGGCTATGAGTAATTGTAGCCTTATATGGGAAGCTGTCAAGGGGAGCCAGTGGGATTCAACGGGGCCCGATATCCAGCCATAGCTTGTAAACATCCCTTCGCGGGAGGCCCAGGGCTCGTGCCACCAAGGCCACCGCCTCCCTGGCTTTGAGGCCCTGGCTCTTAAGACGCCCTAGCTCATCCCTGGCCTGCTCTATATCTTTGGCTGGGTCTCTGACGGCTTTTGAGGGTGGAGCGCCGCCTATGACCAGGGTGAACTCTCCCCTGGGGTTGCTGAAGTGAGCCAGGGCCTGGGACACGGTGTCCCTGAATACCTCCTCATGCACCTTCGTAAGCTCTCTACATACGGCGATGTCTCTATCCCCCAGGACTGCCAGCACGTCCTCCAGAGAGCCTTGCAGCCTGTGGGGGGCCTCGAAGAGCACGATGGTGTATGGCTGCTCCACTAGTGACTCCAGAAGGTCCCGCCTTTCTCCCTTGCGGCGAGGCAGAAACCCCAGGAACAGGAACTCACCAGCGGGCAGGCCGGAGATGGCCAGGGAGGAGGTTACCGCTGAAGCGCCCAGTATGGGGACTATTGGGACCCCAGCACTGATGGCCTCCAGGACAAGCTCGCGTCCTGGGTCGCTGATAACTGGCATCCCCGCCTCGGAGACCAGGGCTACGTCCTTTGTCTCAAGGGCCTCCATCAGGATGGGTATTTTCGCTGCTCTATTGTGCTCGTGGTAGCTGGTAAGAGGGGTCGTTATGTCATAACGGTTGAGGAGCTTTCTGGTGGTGCGGGTGTCCTCCGCAGCTATAAGCCCCACCTCCCGCAGCACTCGGAGGGCGCGGAGGGTAATGTCCTCCAGGTTACCGATGGGGGTTGCCACAATGTACAGCACCGCCATGACACATCAGCTCCTCAGAACCCCAGCCCCTGCTCTTTGAGGCTGACGTGGCGCTGGCCGCCAAGGATGATGTGGTCCAGGAGCTCGATGCCTAGAAGCTCGCCTGAGTCCCTTAGCTGTTGGGTAATGGCTACGTCCTCTGGGCTGGGAGTTGGGTCTCCCGAAGGATGGTTGTGTACGACTACTATTGCTACGGAGTTTTCGCGGATGGCAGGCCTGAACACCTCCGCCGGGCGGACGACGGAGGAGTTAACATTCCCTATGTAGACCTCACTAACGTTGGTGACGTGATTCTTGGTATCCAGAAGCACCACGCGCAGATGCTCCTGGTCAAGCAGGCTCATCTCCGCTGCCAGAAGATTGGCTACGTCTTCGGGGCTTCGGATTACGGCCCTGTCTTCGGGATGGAGTGTGACCATCCGTCGCCCAAGCTCAAAGGCCGCCTGTAGCTGGCAAGCCTTCGCCTCGCTGATGCCCTTCAGGGAGCAGAGCTCGCCGAAGGTGGCGCGGGCAACGCCGGGTAAGCCCTGGAAGCGAGAGAGCAGGCGCACGGCAAGGTTGAGAACGCTCTCCCCTGTGACCCCGGTGCGCAGGAGGATGGCGATTAGCTCGGCGTTGCTCAGGTGGCTGGAGCCGTAGTCCCTTAGACGTTCCCTGGGCCGCTCTCCTCGTGGAAGGTCACGGATCATGGTAGTATATGTAATGCCACTCTCTGTAGCCATTAGCGCCCCCATCTCCCCTCTGGTCCCCCTTGCCGTAGAAGAGAGCTATCCATAGGACGACGACAGCATGGGCCCTGCTTCAGCGGGGCCATAACACTATTACATTATATGACATGGCACATTCGATAACACCTCCTCGATGGTGGAATCGGGGCGTCCTCCAGGAGACCGCCCTTGTTGCTCTGACCACCGTCTTTGGCCTGCAAGTCCTGCGGGTGCTGCTTGCGGAGCTGGTATTTTACCTTCGCGACTCCCTGGGTACGAGTCCGGCCGTACCTGGTGCATATGCCTTTGCCCTGTTCCTGTCGGCCTTTCTCGCCGCTCCCATTCATCGCTCCCTCGGGCCCAGGTGTGCCCTGCTCCTCACGGCGGGGGGGCTCGCCCTGATGAGACTGGCCGAACAGTTTGTGCCGTGGCCGGTGGCAGACCTGGCGCTGACGACTCTTGGCGCGGCCCTGTTCCTCGCTTTCATTCCCGTGTATGTGGGCCGCTTGCGCGGGTGGGGAGCCGAAGGGGGCCGGGCTTTCGCCCTGGGCATCCTGCTGGGCATAGGCATGGACACCGCTATCAAGGGAGTATTCGCTACCCTGGACCTCTCATGGCAGCCTGGGGTGGCGACCTACGCTATCATCATCTTCCTGGTCGGGTGCCACTGGCTTCTTTTGCGGACATCCCTATCCAGATTTGTCCCTCCCCGGGTGGGAGGAAGTCAGAGGGAAGGGGAGTTCGCCCCCATCCCGACCTTCCCCCATCGAGGCGGAAGAGGTGGTGATAATGGTTTTCTACAGTCTGCATCCCTGACGGCCCTGGGGCCTGTCCTGTTCCTGGAGGCCCTCCTCTTTCAGAACATCGGCCAGCAAACGGCCCTCATCAACTGGGCCCAGCCCTTGGTCTTCACCTGGGTCGTTGTGGCAAATGCGGTGGGCATCCTGGCCGCCATCATCGCGATGGCCCGCCCTGACTACGGCGGCTGGCTATCTTTGGCCGCTTTGGGTGGGCTGTTCGTGCTGCTGGCCCTGGGAGAGCGTTCGGGCCTGGCAGCAGCCACAATAGCCCTATTTGGACAGGCAGCAATCTCCATGTCGCTGGGTACGATAGGTGTGGCCCTTGGCTCTGGAGAGACCAGGCCGGGTATCCGAGGGATAGCAACTGCCAGCGGCCTGGGGATGATGCTCCTCCTTGTGCTGGCCTTTCTGTACTATGGCAGCTACCAGTTTCGTATCCCTGGGGGCACCAGTGTGTCCCCTCTTATTGGCGTAGCTGTCATATTTCTGTGTGTCGCTGGCGTCGCTGGGGGCCGGAGGCGAAGGACCTCTCGCCGAGACAGAGACTTCGCCTCGCTCAGGGCTACAATGGCATGGAACTGGGCCTCGGCGGCGGTGGCCTTCCTGCTGCTGGCTATGCCCCTGGGATACCTGGTGGCATGGGAGGAACCTGGGCCGGTACTCCCCTCTGGATTTCCCGTGAGGGTCATGTCTTACAACCTGCACCAGGGTTTCGACGTTAAGGGCTACCTGGCTATAGAGGAGCAGGCCGAAGTCATTGAGGAGCAGCAGCCGGATATTGTTGCATTGCAGGAGGTCTCCCGTGGGTGGATAATGGACGGTTCCTTTGACATGCTAGTGTGGCTGTCCCGTCGGCTGGATATGCCGTACGTGTGGGGGCCTGCGGCTGACTCGGTGTGGGGAAACGCCATCATCAGCCGCTATCCTATATCCAGCGCACTTACCCAGCCCATGCCCAACAACTCTCAACTACAGATGAAACGCAGCTTCACCACGGTCCAGGTGGACCTGGGCAGCGGCGAGTCATTGACGGTTATAGCAACCCATCTACATCATGTGGTCGGGGAGGGACATATAAGGGAGCCCCAGGTGCGGGCACTCCTCCAGGCCCTCAACCCGACCTTCGGTCACCCTTCTCCCACTGGTGGGAGAAGGGAAGGGGATGAGGGCACTGGGAAAGGGCCT
>CAYWGG010000136.1:0-7677 GCA_964457285.1 uncultured Dehalococcoidia bacterium | reverse complement strand
GAGGGAACCGTATGACCTTTTCAACCAGTTCTCAAACTAGCACCAAAGGTTATTACACAGACAGCCCAGAGGTTTACCGGCAAGGGTATCGTGTTTCAGACTACCAAGTCGGCAGCGGGCAGGCGTGGCATAGACCTTGACCCCATCACTGTGGACGTGCTGAGGGCGCACCAGGGGCAGAAGTTGCTCTACAAGGCAGAACTGGGCGAAGCTTATCAGGACAATGGTCTGGTCTTTCCCGGCCCCCTGGGTGGCCCCCTTGACCCATCGGTACTCACCCGCAATTTTGAGAAGCTGGCAAGAAAGGCTGGATACCGAGGAGTGAGACTCCATGACTTGAGGCACGGCCACGCTGCGGGGCTTATCCGTTCCGGGACTCACTCCCTTGTGGTGCAGAAGAGGCTGGGCCATGCCTCGGCTGCCTTCACCATGCAAGTATACGGCCACGTGTTGCCTGGGCTCCAGGCAGAGGCGGCCAGAGCCTTCGCCAGCTTCATGGCAGATTCAGGCCGTTAGCAAAATGTTAGCAAAACCCAAAAGCCAAGGCCCCTGGAGCGCTCCAGGGGCCTTATTTTGTATCTGATTTTGGTGGGCCGTGTGGGAATCGAACCCACGACACCCGGATTAAAAGTCCGGTGCTCTTCCTGACTGAGCTAACGGCCCAAGCTGGCTACAGCGAATTTCGAGGGCTGAAAGAGTGATTCCGCCAATGAATGGAGGAATTAGCCAAGAGGAAGAGTGCGCCAACAGCGATATACTTCTCTTGAGGCTAGCCTAAGAGTATTTTATCATATGCTACACCGACGGGGAATCTCTTTCAACCCGACGAGGTGGGCTATGGGCTTGACAAACGCCCTGACTAGGTGAGAATACCCCACAGGACATCTTGCAACTCTGGAGGCTGAGGGATGATTACACCTCTTCGCCAGATAGTATCCCTTTATGGGGTGCAAACGGCCTACTACGACATAACCCATCGTCGCCAGTCCGCCCCCGTGGAGTCCCTGCTAGCGGCGCTCCGGTCACTGGGGGCTCCTATCGCATCATTGAGGGACGTACCCGCTGCGCTGCGAGAGTTGCAGCAGGCCCTGTGGCGGCAGACGATGGAGCCCGTAATTGTGACGTGGGCCACCCCCCAGTATCCCCCCTTAGCAAGAGGGGGACATAGACTGTTCACAGTAAAGGTACGCCTTCCCTCCCATACATCAGACGCTTCCCTGGTCGGTCACCTGACGCTGGAGACCGGCGAGCAGCGTAGCTGGCGATGGAATGGGGCAGACCTGCCTGTCCTCGATACAACAGAGGTAGAGGGAGCACAATACGTGGTCAAAGGGCTCCCTTTGCTGGGAGATCTGCCCTGGGGGTATCATCGGTTCACCCTTGAGATACCGAGAGCGTATTCTGCTCCGCACCTTCACACGGAGCAGGTCCCGGAAGCCCTGATTATTGTAGCGCCCCTTAAAGCCTATGTCCCTCCCGAGGCACCGGGAAGCCGGACATGGGGAGTCTTTCTACCATTATACGCTATCAGACGCAGCCGGGAGCAAAGAGGAAGGCAGGGGAGTAGGAGCACGGTATTCCGTGCTCCTACAACCTCTCCCCATTATCTCACATCAGCCTGGCCCGGCGGCAGTTTCTCTGACCTGGAGGCCCTGATGGAATGGGTCGCGGGGATGGGAGGCGGTGTAGTAGCTACTCTGCCTCTGCTGGCCGCTTTTTTGTCGGAATCAACGGTGAGGAGCTGGGAGTCGGGCCAGAAGACCACTCCTACACCTCCTTCCAACACCCCACATCCAGGGGGCGAGCCCTTCGATCTCAGCCCTTACGCTCCAGCCAGCCGCCTCCTGTGGAACGAGTACTATCTGGATGTAGCACGGGTGCCGGAGCTACAAAGCTGCCCTACAGTCCTTGCCCTGCTGGACTCCCGCTTTGAGGCAGAGCTTGAGTCCTTACATAGCTCACCCCTCGTGGACTACCGCCGCCAGATGGCCTTAAAGCGCCGAGTCCTGGAAGAGCTTTCGCGATGGTTTTTTACCGGGGCTTCTGACAGGCTTGAGAGCCTTCGCCGCTTCGCTGAGGCGCATCCGGTAGTTGAGGACTATGCCCGCTTCCGGGCCACCGGGGAAAAGCACCGCGCTCCCTGGAGGTCCTGGCCCTTGGCCTTGCGTGAAGGCACTCTAAGGGAGGGAGACTATGACGAGGACATGAAGCGCTACCACCTTTATGTGCAATGGCTGGCCCATCAACAGGTCCAGCAGCTTTCCAAACTGGCCCGAGAAAAGGGCCCAGGCCTTTACCTCGATCTGCCATTAGGGGTCCACCCTGACGGCTACGATGTGTGGAGGGAGAGGGACATTTTTGTCGCCGAGACCTCAGCGGGCGCGCCACCCGACTCCGTTTTCACCAGGGGACAAGACTGGGGTTTTCCGCCTTTGAGCCCTCAAAGGGTCCGAGAGCGAAAATACGGCTACTACATCGCCTCTTTGCGGCATCACCTCCAACATGCTGGCATCCTCCGGATTGACCACGTAATGGGGCTCCACCGACTTTTCTGGATTCCAAAGGGGATGGAGGCCAGAGAGGGGGTATATGTACGTTACCGGCCTGAGGAGCTTTACGCTATCCTGACCCTTGAGTCCCACCGGAATAAGGCCATTATTGTGGGCGAGAACCTGGGCACCGTACCTGCCTATGTAAACTCGGCCATGTCCCGCCACGGCCTCCATCGCATGTACGTGGCGCAGTATGAGTTGACCCCCAACCCTCAAAGGGCCCTTCCACCGGTCCCAGCCGAGGTGGTGGCGAGCTTCAACACTCACGACATGCCGCCCTTTGCCCGTTTCTGGCAGGGGCTAGACATCCAGGACCGACAGGACATGGGCTTGCTGGACCAGGCGGGAGTCCAGCAAGAGCTAGAGAGTCGCCAGGCCCTCAAGGAAGCCCTGGTCGGCTTTTTGATACAGAGAGGCAGGACACAGGGGCTCTCTGTAATGGAAACGGTGACGGAGGAGTTGGACTTGGATAGATGGGAGCCTGATGACCCTCAAGCTGTCTTCAAGGCTACTCTGGACTACCTGGCCACGAGCCCGGCCCGCTTTGTCTTGGTAAACCTGGAAGACTTATGGTTGGAGACGATGCCCCAGAATGTACCCAGCACCGGGCCTGAACGCCCGAACTGGCGTCGGAAAGCCCGCTACGCCTTTGAGGAGTTCTCTCAACTGGACCTGGTAAAGGAGGCCCTGGACTCGCTAGATAGCCTGCGGAGACGCAGGAACCATGGTCTCAGTTTGTAGCTGATTTTTGGTGCCGAGGGAGGGACTCAGGAAGTGTTGTCCCTTCATATCTGGTCAGTGCGAGAGTGGTTGCTCTGCCCGATAACCGGGCTGGAATAATCCCAGGACACTACCCAACTGTATGACGGCCATTAAACGATGGCTGCCTGTTTGGCCCATTCCTGGAGACGGGCAAGGTCAAGAATCTCTATCTGACCCCTGGACAGCCTAAGCAACCCTGCCTGTTGAAGATCTTCCAGCACCATGCTCACTTTGGGCCTGCTGCTGGTCACCCACGCGCTCAGAGCCTCGTGGGTGATTCCTGCCAGACGTGTGCCATGCACGGCGGACAGCCCCAAGAGAGCCCAGGCTACCCGCGCACGCAGACTGCTGAAGGCCAACTGCTCCAGCCTATCCTCGATTTCGCCCAGGCGTCGCGCCAGCACTCCAATCAGATTCACTGCAACCCTGGGGAACCTTCGGCTTAGGTCCTCCAGTGTTTGGAAAGACAGTAACTCGATGACGCTTTCATCAACAGTTTCAGCGAAACAGCAGTATCTCCCTTCAACTAAAGACAAGCCAAAGAGCATTCCAGGTCCTACTCGGCTGATAGGCAACTTGTTGCCACTCTCGGTCAAGCGATATTCCTCGACCAGTCCCTTCATCACAAAATACAGCCCGCGTTGCTGGTCTCCCAAGCTATAGATGCAGGCCCCTCGGGCATAAGTCTGAGACTGGAGCATCCCAGTGATCGCGTCAGCCTCTCCTCCAGAGAGCCCGTGTAGCACCTCTGTGAAATCGACACTTCGGGCCTGCGGCCATTCAGAAGACGACCCGGACGAAATCTCTACTCTCCCATCCCTCTCAACTCTGTCCATCTCAGACTTACTCGCTTTCTGTGTTACCCAGGGAACAGACAATCACAATAAGCTACCTACATGATTATAACAGATGAAAGATTACAGAGAAGATGGATTAAATCATCATCACCAGGAGAAGGTTGTATGGTCACAGCTTTGGAAACGGAGCGGAAAGCCCCCCATCTGGCACGGCCAGAGGCTCTGCCAGAACATACGGCAGTGTACTACCTGTTTAAAGACATTGATAACGCCGAAGCGGAGCGGTTCTGTGCCACACTCTGGACCATGGCCAACACTGTAGTGCATGTGCCCGATAGCCGCATCCTGGTGCTCATCAACAGTGGCGGTGGCTCTGTAGGGGCGGGCTTTGCCATGATTGAGATGATGTACAAGGTGAAGCGGGAGTTTGGTATCCCGATAGACACTACCGTTCTAGGCTACGCCTACTCCATGGGAGCTGTCATCTTCCAGGCGGGAGACTACAGGAGGATGGGGTACTTCTCCACGATGATGCTGCACAGTGCTTCCTGGCAGGTGAGCGGGCGAGATAGCGCTGTGTTCACCGATTTGAAGAAGCTCTCCGACCTGTACCAGCAGATGATCGCCCAGCTTTTCTACAGGCGGACAGGCGTCCATTCTCAGGGGTGGTGGCGTCGCTTCATCTACTCAGGCAAGGAGCGGTATCTCTCTGCTCAAGAGTGCCTCAAGCTGGGGCTTGTGGATGAGGTCTGCCAGTTCCTGGACGAGTGTTACACGGCTAACACACTGCCAGTGAGAGGAAGGGCCGAGATGCAGGATACCGAGTGCAGGGAGGCCATGAAGATGATGCCTATGTCAACCATGGCAGGGATGGATGAGCCTGGGGAGGGGGGATAGGCCGGGGGGAGGAGCCAGGACCATGGTGTCGGCCAACAGACAGAGGCCTGACTTACAGGCAACGAGGAGGAAAGCGATGGCGCCTTGGACGGAGGTCAAGTGTTATAGCTGTAGCCGCGTCTGCGGTGAGGTCCCGGGTCGGGGTGACCATCTGGACAAGCTACAGCAACAGGGGCAACTGCTGCCGGGGCCTTTCTGTACGCTGGTAGAGGACCAACTGCGTTGCAGCCGATGTGGCAGCCTGGTGTATCCCGGAGACACCCACTTCAGCTATGAGTTTCGGCGTTCAGACGCCTCGGTGGGGGTCGCTCACGGCTAGCCAGGCGTCTACAACGGCCTCTGGACCGACTCGCCTGACTGTACCACCGGGAGTTCAGAAAAAAGCGAGGCGAAAAATCGGAAGGGAAGGGAGAAAGGTGGTGACCGCAAATGGCTAGACTCGTCACTGAGGAAAAAGCCACAACCAAAACCGGGGAGACCGAAGAAATCAAAGCCACCCTGAATGGCACGACAGAGCAAGACTCGCTAGAACTGATCTGGAGTCGGGGCTTAACAACTATCCAAACCGATGGGGCCCTTGACCATAAAACAAGCAGGAAGCTGGTCATCTTCCTGGTCGCACTGAGCCTGCTGGCGCTGACTGGGATAGTCGTTGATATGGGCCTGAGATATTCGTTCTCCAAGCCCTGGCTGTGGGAGTGGTGATAATGGCCCTGCCAGTAGAGATGTCGTTTCCCAGAAAGGCCGATGTAGGGCGCACGTCACGTCGAACAACCTGTTGCCAAGGCTCACTAGCACAAGCGGAAGGGAGAGGAAATGGTCACGTTAACGCAAGCTAATGCAATTCGCTGGACAACAAGGCTACGGCCAGTGCTCTGGCTGGCCGCGGTCGGCGTGCTGGTCGCTCCGCTAGTCCTCCTGTCCATAGCCATCAAGAACAACCCCATGCCCTCCCAGGACCCGACTATCCT
Organism: uncultured Dehalococcoidia bacterium; assembly: GCA_964457285.1. Taxonomy (GTDB): domain Bacteria; phylum Chloroflexota; class Dehalococcoidia; order Lucifugimonadales; family JAGWBF01; genus CAYWGG01. Next base: position 1,698 of record CAYWGG010000136.1, on the reverse strand, counting down.
CGCCTGGGTAGCCGGGTGGGACTTTCCTGTACTGGGAGACTTTCTGGAAGGGATGTCGGTTCTGACAGAGGGCTGGGTCCTCATCCCCCTGGGTCTCTCGACAATGGTCTTCCTCTTGCTCCTGGGGATGAAGCGGGAAGCGTGGACCTTTGCCATCGCCAGTGGGGTCGTCGGGCTCATCGCCGCCGTGATCGACTACTCTCTGGGGGAGATAGTGGTACGGGCCAGGCCTCTGCCAGGCGCTCCAAATCTGAGCTTCCCCAGTGGGCATGTTTGGGGCGCCACAGCTTTCTTCGGTTTCTGTGCATTCCTTCTAGCCCACTATGGGTTGAAAAGGCGTCTTCTGGTTCCTCTGGTGAGTATTTTGCTGCTCTTGATCCTTTCCACAGGCGCATCTCGGATATACGTACAGGACCACTGGCCCAGCGACGTAGCGGCAGGATACTTGTTTGGGGCCCTGCTGCTTCTGTTTATGATTCCCCTCTTTCTGCGGCTTCGGAGGATGACATGGGTCTTCTCTCCGAAACTGGACGAAGACATCTCAGCTTTAAGCTGTGAGACCTGTCGTATCGTCCACTCCATTGCTAGTGTGGTGCTGCTGGATGCGGAGAAGGGGACGGCAACCAAGGTGTATAGGCCGCCTCCAGTGGTCTCGCTACTTTACTGGGTGGCTTTCCAGGCCAGATTCCCTTATCAGAGGAACACAGTAGCCCTTTTGGCGGCGTCATACCGCAGGAAGATCGCCAGCCTGCTGACTATGTACCAATTCGGGAAGGACCTGGTAGCCCACGTGACAGCAGTGAACTGCTCGCATGGTAATTGTAGCTTTATCACCGAGTATGTCCCAGGGGAAAAAGCTAAGAACGATGAGCAGACGAAGCATTTCTTGGCGCAGGTCTCCGATACCTTCGCTGAGGCTGGCCTATCCATCTGGCAGGTGAACCCGCGTAACCCCCATGCCCACACTAACCTTATTCGTACTCCACAGGGAGACCTCAAGATCATTGACCTGGAGTCTGCTGTTGTCACTGTGCTTCCCGCACCGGGGCAGTGGCGGTCGGCATTGAAGAGCGGGAGCTTCCCTGTCTTTGACGACATTGACTTCCCACGGTTGAGAGGCTACATCACCACCAACGAATCGGCCCTTGAAGGGAGTCTAGGGCCTGAGGGGTTGGCCGAGCTCAAGGTTGCCTTGGACCTCTGCGAGAGTGCGATTCGCTCCTGGAAAGACGCTGAGCCCAGGATATGGGGGCACATTATAAGCCGTATATACCGACTGCTGGACTGGAAAGCCTTCCTCCAGCACCTGATGGGTGCGTTGGGTGGTGCGGACCGGGCTGCTGAGGCATTTTTGAGCCGAGGTATAGACCGATGGGAGAGAGAAGGGAGGCTAGAGCCTTCAGCGGCTGCGGCACTGCGGAGCCACCTTTCTTCAGACGAGGTCAAGGATGCTTTACACCATCTGGGGGCGCACCTGGTCCTCAGCGCCATCTTCCGTTTCCCTTTTGGGAGTGCCGTTCGCTTCGCATGGACGGCGGCCTTCTGGCTCATAACGCAGAGCGGGCACTTTCGCCATCGAGCCGGAGCTTCAGCAGGAAAGCTCCCCAACATCCATACCCCGCTGGTGATGGCCTTGTCCCTTATCCCGGGCTTGGGAGCCATCGCCTATCTGGTGGCCCGCCCATTGAGGAAGAAGCT
>CAYWGG010000135.1:0-7700 GCA_964457285.1 uncultured Dehalococcoidia bacterium | reverse complement strand
CTCAGTTGACCCATATAAGGGCTTCCCAGAACCCCAAGAAGCAACTCTGAAGGGCCAGGACCTCGCTGGTGAAGGTCTATGGCTCGGGGTCAGCGAACTGCCTACCTTGCAAAAATAATAGAAATAATAGCTGACCTTGTTATCCAGGGAGACACCATCTTTTCCTGCGCCACCACCCCTGTGAAGGACATTATCGGCTACGACGCGGCGCGTCGAGCAATGCGAGAGTCGTCTCCTCAGGCCACACTTTATCTTGCGGGAAGAAGCAAGGAGGCATAATCAGTGGCAATGCCGAGCATCGAGGTCGTCGAGTGTGACATCCTCATCATAGGCGGGGGGATGGCAGGCTGTGGGGCCGCTTTTGAGGCACAGTACTGGGGCAGGGTAGGGACGCACGGCCGTGCGCCCCTACGGGTCGTTATGGTAGAAAAAGCCGTTATCGAAAGGAGCGGGGCCACCGGTGAGGGCCTTTCAGCCATAAACTGTTACCTGGGCATGAAGTGGGGCTGGAACACGCCCGAAGGCTTCGTGAACTATGTACGCAACGACATGATGGGCCTGGCCAGGGAAGACCTGGTCTACGATATTGGCCGCCATGTGGACTCCACAGTCCATATGTGGGAAGGGTGGGGCCTGCCCATCTGGAAGAGGTCCGATGGCACCTATGAGAGGATAGGCCGATGGCAGATACCTATACACGGGGAGTCCATCAAGCCCATAGTCGCTGAGCCCGCCAGAGCGGTGCTGGGCCGGGAGAACCTGTATGAAAGGATACTGGTCACCCATCTGCTCACCGACTCACGGGACGCCAACAGGATCGCCGGAGCTATCGGGTTCGGCGTAAGGGATGGAAACGTCTACGTGTTCAAGGCCAGGGCGGTCATCTGCGCCGCTGGCGGAGCTTCTAACATCTTCAGGCCACGCTCTACCGGCGAGGGCCTTGGAAGGACATGGTACTCTGTGTTCGACACGGGCTCAGTATACGGCCTCGTCATCCCCACAGGGGCCGAGATGACCCAGATGGAGCACAGGTTCGTCCCCAGCAGGTTCAAGGACGGCTATGGCCCGGTGGGGATGTGGTTCCAGTTCTTCCATGCCAGGGCGACTAACGCCTACGGAGAGGACTACACGGTGACCAGGGCGGACGTGCTAAAGAGGTATGAGCCCTACGGCTCGTCCATGCCCACACCCACACCTCTGAGGAACCACCAGATGTTCCTGGACATCATGGAGGGCAAAGGGCCCATCTACATGAGGACGGAGGAGGCAATCGCCAGACTCTCCCGTGGCAATGCGGCCAGACTTGAGGAGGTCAAGGGGGAGGCGTGGGAAGACTTCCTGGATATGACCATATCCCAGGCGCTGATGTGGGCTGCTCAGAACATAGCTCCCGAGGATACTCCTTCGGAGATCGTGCTCTCTGAACCCTATATAATGGGCTCTCACTCCGGGGAAGCAGGTGCTTGGGTCAGCGGCCCGGAAGACCTGGCCCCTCCCGAGTACCGGTGGGGCTACAATAGAATGACCACCATCAAGGGCCTCTTCGCCGCCGGGGATGGTGTTGGCGCGGCCCCCCACAAATTCTCCTCGGGCTCCTTCACCGAAGGGAGGATGGCCTCAAAGGCCGCGGTGGCTTATGTGCGCGACATGGCAGACGCGCCACATATTGATGCGGGTATGGTGGAGCAGCTTAGACAAAACATCTGGAGGCCCCTTGAGATCTTCCAGAGACATAGAGGGGCTTCCACCAATGAGGAGATCAACCCCCACTACCTGCTGCCCAGGCAGGGGTTAGTCAGGCTACAAAAGATAATGGACGAGTACGCTGCCGGAGTATCGGCGAACTTTACAACCAATGACCCAACCCTGCAAAGGGGCCTCGAACTTTTGGGCATGTTCAAAGAGGACCTGGAGCACCTTGGGGCGCGGGACTTGCACGAGCTGCTGAGGTGCTGGGAGCTGGTGCACAGGGCATGGGTAGCCGAGGCCCACGTGAGGCATCTACTGCACAGGAAAGAGACGAGGTGGCCCGGCTATTACTACCGGGCCGACTATCCCGATCTGGACGACGCCAACTGGAGGACGTTCGTCAACTCCAGGTACGACCCGGACACTGGCCGGTGGGACGTCTCCACAAAGCCCTATCGGCAGATTGTCAGATAGGCTTTAAGAGAGCATATCAGGACCTCCGCCTGATGAAGGTTAAGAAATTAGCGACGTAACCTCAGTAGGAGTAACCTCACCCCCGGCCCCTCTCCCACTGGGAGAGGGGTGGCCGAAGGCCGGGGTGAGGTGCGCCCCTATGGTAACGTCATTAATTAGTTAAAGTTCATAAGGCGGGGGCATAGATGCCACAGCCTTATGAATGTTGCAGCATAGCTTTCAGATACGTTCCGAGCGTTCCTGGCTATCGCGTGACCGCCTTTTTTACCAGGTACTCCAGGATGCCGTCAGGTATGAGCCTCGCAGCCAGCGTCCCTATCCTGGCATCTACTCCTATGACATAAACCGGCCTGGGGTGTTTCGCTCTGATCACCCTATCAACCGTCTTTGCCACCTTCACAGGATCAGCAGCCCAGCGCTGGTTACGGGAGGAGTTTCGTCTCAGCCTTTGGGCGTAGCTGTAGTACGGAGACTGGGGGTCTAGCGCCTTCCCTCCTATTACCTGGTTCCTGGGAAAGTCCGTGCGAAAGAGGCCCGGCTCAAGGAGGACTACCCGAATGCCAAACTGGGCCACCTCCATTCGCAAGACTCTGCTGAGGCCCTCCAGAGCGAACTTGGTGGCAGCATAGGCCCCACCTGCTGGGCCCCCGATCCGACCAGCTACGGAGCCTACGTTGATAATAGTACCATTACGCTTCTCCCGCATATGCGGCAACACCGCCTGGCTCATGCGTAACACCGCAAACAGATTAGTCTCGAACTGGGCCTTCACCTCCTCCATAGTAAGGTCTTCCAGACACCCCCATAGGCCGTATCCGGCGTTGTTTATCAGAGCATCCAGTCCGCCAGCTTGGTCGAGAATCCGTGGGACCACCTCGCTCACCGAGGCAGGGCTGTTTACATCTAGCTGATGGCCTGAAATTGAGGCTGAGTCAGCGCGGGCCTGCGCCATCAGCCCATCGAGGCGGGAAAGCTCGCGGCTCGTTGCCACCACATAGTAGCCACGGCGCGCCAGGTAAAGGGCTGTCGCTCTGCCGATGCCGCTGGAGGCGCCAGTGATGAGGACCGTCTTTGACGGTGAGCTGCTCATTTCCAACACACCCCCTTGGGACTTTACAATGATGAGCTGGGCAAGAGGCTTCACAGGGGGAACATCCCCACGTCATCTCCTACAACCCCACGTCGAGATATGGCCTCCAGGGCCCATGTTACACCAGGGCAGGGGGGATGTCAGCAGACTGATCGGACAGGGCTTGTCACGATGGTCGTACCGTGCTAACATAGCCTGTGAGCGGGAGTGTATCAGACCCACGCCTTTGGGCATCTCAGTCAGACCTGCCTCAGATGGCGAAACTTTCACCCGCCAGGATAACCAGAACAAAGGCGCCCACAGTGTGTACGTACAGGAGGGAGGTATGGACATCCCCATCGTCTATACCCTTGTCGGTTGACCCACCAGTGAGAAGCTCAGGGAGTCGTGGACTCGCCAGGGTATCATCTTCGAGGAGCGCCAGGTAGACGAGAAGCAGGAGTGGTTGGACGAACTCCTTCGGTATTCCGACGTCGCCCCTACAGTTATCTACCCCGACGGCCGGGTAGAGATAGGCTTCGAGGGAGAAGTGGGCTGAGCCCTTGCCTGAGAGCGGCGGCGCCGCTTTGAAGCCAGCTTTCAGTGCTCGCCATCAGCTTTCAGTAAGTGTGATGCTGAAAGCTGGTGGCTAATATAAGGAGGAGAAATGGCACGCGAGACCAGTGTAGTGACGCCCGAGAGGTACGCCAGCGGATTCACCTACCGAGACTACCTCACACAGATCAAGGTCAACAAGAACTGGTTCGAGCAGTTCAACAAGAGCTTTCAGCTCAAGCCCGAGGACGCCCAGTTCTTCCGCAGGGCCGCCCGGCAACCCCAGGGGCCTGCCAAGATGTTGGTGCTCGGCGAGGACTGGTGCCCCGACGTGTACCGTGGTATGCCCGTGATGGCTAAAATCGCCGAGGCTTCGGATATGGAGATGCGCATCTTCCCCCGTGACTCTCATATGGACATCATGAACGAGTTCCTGAAAGAGGAGATGTACTCTTCGATCCCCACGGTAGTCTTCTACACCAGGGACCACCAGTATATCTGCCACTGGATTGAGCGGCCTGCCCTGGCTGAGCGAGAGATGGAGGAGATAGCGGCCGAGGTGACGCGCGGGCTACCTGCCGACGCCACCGAGCAGCAGATAAGGGCCGCCACCCGCCCACGCAACCAGGAGCGCTACCCTGCCTGGCAGCAGGAGTCTGTCCGAGAGATACGGGAGATGCTAGCGAAGCACTTGGGCCTGTAGCACTCACTCAAGCGGTCAGCCATCAGCTTTTGGCTATAGGTGTGACTCTGTAGCCCAGTTCATTACTGGCGGCTGAGCGCTGACAGCCTGACGTGAAGTCATTTCACTATCTGTTGCTGGTACAGTCTCTCTATTTCCCTGTTGGAGTAGCCTAGCTCCTGGAGGACCTCCTGCGTGTGCTCGCCCTGCGTGGGAGGATGCCTGCGCACCGTTCCTGGCATGTCCGACAACTTAACAGGTATGCCGAAGGTCTTTATCGGCCCCGCGGTGGGGTGTTCCATCTCCGCTACCAGGTCGTTCTCCCACACGTCTGAGTCGGAGAAAATATCGCCGTAGTCCCGCACGGGCACTACCCACTGATCGTACTCCCGGAGCAGGGGTATCCACTCGTCCCGGTCTCGCCCTAGCATAGCCCCCTGGACTATGTCCGCCAGCTCCTCCCTGTTCTGCAACCGCTTCTCTAAGCTATCGAACCGTGGGTCTTCCGCCAGGTGGGGCAGGCCGATAGCCTCGCAAAACCTGGGCCAGTGGTGGTAACGATAGGTGGATATAGCCAACTCCTTCCCGTCCCTGGCCTTCCACGTCCCGTATGGGGGTGGAGAAGAGGGAGAGCCAGTTCCCTGTCTGGTGGGGACCTGGCCCGTCCCCAGATAATGGCCTATGGTGGAAGCCTGGAGGGCCATCAGGCTGGATAGAAGGGAGTTGGTCACCTCCTGGCCCTTTCCCATCTTCTCCCGCGCGTACAGGGCAGCCACTACGCCGTAGGCGGTGAGGACTCCTGCCGCAGCGTCACCTACCATCGTGCCGATGGGGGTGGAGCTGAGGCCAGGATAGCCAGTAATGCTGAGGATGCCGCTCATGGCCTGCACCTGCATGTCCTGGCCTGGCAGGTCTTTATAGGGGCCTCTATCCCCGAATCCCGATATGGAGGCATATATCAGCCTGGGGTTGACCACCTTCAGGTCCTCGTAGGAGAGGCCGAAGCCGCTCATGGTCTCGCGCCTCAGATTATGGACGAGGACATCAGCCTGGCCCACCAGCCTGTACATGATGCCCCTGCCCTCCTCATTAGCCAGGTCTATGCAAATGCTACGCTTGTTGCGATTTCTCGACAGGAAGGTGTAGGAGACGTGGCCCACTTTGCTGAAAGGAGGCCCCTCACGGGAACGGTCGCCTCTACCAGTGGACTCCACCTTTATTACACTGGCCCCAAGGTCGCCTAGCATCTGGCAGCAGTAGGGGCCGGAGAGCATGTGGGAGCTGTCTATTACCTTTATGCCATGAAGGGGCCCACAGGCCATTGCCCGCCTCCTGACGATAGCTCAGTTCTCCAGGGAATTACCAAATATGGAACGTAGAGATTTTAACACACGGGCCATCAGCTTTCAGCAGTTAGCCTCCAGACGCTGATAGCTTCAGGGGGCTGGCCCTATTACGAGGGTGTAGCTGGCATTCTGGATGGTCTCAGGAGCAAGGGCCGCCACTACCACCACGACCTGGTCCAGGCCTTCCAGGCCCCTGATCACTATCTCGCCCTGGTTGTTCTCATCAAGGGCCACCTCCGTCACACTGGTCTGGCCTCCTACCTCGATGACCTGAACGATGTAGTCCTGGGGCACCAGGTTGTCTATTCTTACGAACCCCTCTGCCTGCCAGCCATTATCCTCCTCGCCACTCCGGCCCTGGGCAATGCCGGAGGAATCGAGGAAACCGACTTCCGGCACGGAGATGTCATCGAAACAGATACCTATGCCATTGATGGCTTCGTCAGTGACGTAGTGAAAGCGGAGGAGCACCTGCCGACCTGCATAGGAAGTCAGGTCCACCTCCTCCTGGAGCCAGCCGTCGCTTTTGCCGGTGTAGCCGTGGCCGAAGCTGTTGCCTACGGGGTTCCTGGGAGAGGTGCCGGGAGCCTGTAGCATGTCCCAGGTGGAGCCACCGTCGGTGGAGATTTGCACATACCCGTAGTCCCAGTCCTTTTCCACGTCGAACCAGACGCTGAACTTGAGGGTGGCCCTATCCACGCCGGAGAGGTCTAAGGTGTGGGTGAGGGTGGAGCTTATGGAGTCGCCCCGGTTGCTCCACCAGCAACTCTCTCCGTCTAATGAAACAGGCAGCAAGGGGCTCTCCTTTTGCCCTTGAAAGCGGACTTTTACATCCCCTTTGATTATGTCAACTATAATGTACTCGGCGGAGTACTGAGGGAGGGAGGACCTCCTTTCGCCGTACTTGTCCATACTGGCTGAAGCGCGCACCCGTACCTCTTTATCGGAATGGCTATAGGGGCCGCCGGCAGGTTCATCCAGAAAATTGGCAACCGTCCAGTCCTTGAAAACGTCCCTGAAGGTGACGTCATGGCCCAGGCGCGCCAGATAGGAGTTTATCCCTGGTATACCGTCCAGAGGCTCCTTCACCAGCAGCAACAGGTCGTTGCGGGTGCCGTAGTGGGTGGCCAGGTAGTCAAAGAAAAGGAAGACTGCGCCATAGTAAGCTGAGCTGGGCTCGCTGATGGGCCAGTTGACCAGCGAGATGGTAGGAGAGTTAAGGAAGCTGTCGTGGCTATTAGTCCTGTAGCCCGCAACGGGGGTCGCAACTTCCGAAAGCCCTTCGTTAACCCAGGTCTCTTCAGTGGGGTCGCCGTTCCAGTGGACGGCGTGTTGTAGCTCATGGGCGAGCACAGACAGGTACTCCTGGGAGCCCGCCCTCAGAGCATTAGTATTTATGTAAACCATCTCCCGCTGGTTGCTGTGCTGGTGAACTATGGACGGATACTCGTCCACAGAGCTGAAATATCCGGCCACTCCTCTGAGACGGGCGTGAACTATGGTGAGGTGAGGGTCGTTGTCCACGCCAGGAGTCCACTCGGTGCCAAAGACAGCGGTGACCCTTGGGTATATCTCCTCCTCGAAGATTCGAGAGGCCCTTTCAAGACCCTCCTGGGACACGTTCTGCCCCTCCTCCACGTACCAGTAGGCGTGGGGACTCACCAGACGCAAGGTAGCCTGGCTGGTATATGCCCTTATATCCTCGATATCGGTCAGCCAGAAGGTATCCCGCCGCCCCTCCGCATAGGTCACCGGATCGGGGTTGACTACCCTGGGGATGGGCTCAGCGGTCTTGATTAATAGCGCACGGGCGAGGTCATACAGGTCCCGATCCGGGGCCTGAGGGAATTCCCCGCTCCTGACGCCTCCCTTCTTCCCCTGCCCC
>CAYWGG010000134.1:0-7738 GCA_964457285.1 uncultured Dehalococcoidia bacterium | reverse complement strand
CATCGTCCACGGCCAGGATGCGTGTCCTCTCTCCCGCCCGACTCACCCTCCCGAGGTGCTCAGCCCTCCTGGAAGTGTCCGATGGAAGAAATCCCCCCAACCCCCCTTTGCTAAAGGGGGGTAAGGGGGGATTTTCAACGGCTATGGGAAGGGTGAAGCTGAAGGTAGCGCCCTGGCCCTCCCCAGAGCTGTCGGCCCATATGCGACCGCCGTGGGCCTCCACAATCCCTTTGCAGATGGCAAGGCCAAGGCCGCTCCCCGCAAGCCTACGCCCACTATCCTCATGGACCTGGGAGAACTTCTTGAACAGGTGAGATAGCTTCTCCCTGGGGATACCCCTGCCCAGATCACGCACATGTGCTGTCACATGCATGGCATCGTATTCGACCTCGATGGCAATGGGCGCTGCTGCCGGAGAGAACTTGGATGCGTTGCTCAGGAGGTTCAGCAGCACCTGGATTACCCTGCGCCGGTCGGCATTGACAAGAGGCAGGCCCTCGGGTAGGTAAAGCTGTATCTCTTGAGGGCTACCGCTGCGGCGGAAGGTCGTTTGGGCCTCTTCCAGCACCTCCCTTAGATTGATGGCCTCAGGGCTGACCGACAGAGAGCCAGCCTCGATGCGGGTCATGTCCAGAATGTTGTCCACCAGGTCCCGGAGGCGGTCCGCCTGCTCGTCAATGATCTGAAACAGCTCCCGGGTCTCCTCGGCATCGAAGGGTCTCTTGCTCCCCAGCACCGTAGCTGCTGACCCCTTGATGGCTGTGAGGGGAGTCCTCAGCTCATGGGTCACAATGCCCAGGAATTCGCTGCGAAGCTTCTCAACCTCCGCCAAGGGGGTGATGTCCTGGATGAGCGCTATGGCACCAATAACATCGCCACCGCTGGAGTGGATGGGTGTGGCGCTGTAGAGGACGGGGATCTTCCGTCCATCGGGAGCCTGGTACACCATATCCTCAGCCCGGACCGTCTCACCTCGGAACAGCGCTCTCTGCAGGGGGCGCTCCTCCAGGTTGTAGATACTCCCATCGGGTCTGAGAAAGGTGATTAGCGGCTCATACGTGACCATGGATTCAGTGAGGCAGACGTCAAATCCAGCTATGCGCTGCAGCTCCTTGTTGAACAGTATGACCTTTCGGTCCTTGCCCTCCACTACAACGATGCCCACAGGTGATGTATCTATCAACACCTGTAGGCGCTGACGCTCCATCTGCACCTCTTCTTCCATCCGCTTACGCTCGGTGACATCGGTAGAGATACCACAAACCGCATAGGGGACTCCTGTAGAGTCGTGGAGGGGAAACTTGAGGGAGATGTAAGTATGCAGTCCATCATCATGAGGGGCAAGCTCCTCGAACTCCAGGGGGGCTCCAGCTTCAAGCACCTTTCGGTCACTGGCCCGAAAGGCGTCAGCCATCTCCTTTGGGAATATATCGTAGTCGGTCTTGCCCTTGATCTCCTCTCTGTCAACGTGGAACAAATTTTCGTACTGGTGGTTGACCAGGATGTACCGACCCCCGGTGTCTTTGACGTAGATGACTGCGGTAGTGCTATCCAGGATGGAGCGGTAGCGAGCCTCCGATTCGGACAAGGTCTGGAGGATGACATCTATACGACTTCGCTCGGCCTCTACTCTCTGGTACAGCCGAGCGTTGCGGATAGCCATAGCTGCCTGGGCAGCAAAGAGCACCAGCAGGTCCTCGTCCTCTGGCGTGAACTCTTCCCCACCCTCCTTCTCGGCAAGATACAGGTTACCCAGTCCCTCATCTCCAAGGCGGATGGGACTGCCAAGAAAGGTCTTCATTGGGGGATGGTTGGGCGGGAAGCCGATGGAACGAGGATGGCTTGACAGGTTGGCCAGCCTCAAAGGCTGCTGCAGATGCTGGAGCAAACCTATGATGCCCAAACCTTGGGGAAGGGCCCCAATACGCTCTCGTTCCTCGGGCGTAACTCCGTGGGTAATAAACTGTTGAATGCGGCCAGGGGCATCGAACACCCCTAGCGCTCCATACCGTGCGCCGGTCAGTTCACAGGCTGCGTCAACCACTTCCTGGAGCACGGTCGGCGGGTCAAGGCTGGAGGTTATCCGGCGGCTGATATCACTGAGTAGAGAGAGGCGGCCCCGGAGGCGATCTATCTCCACTCTAAGGTTCTGAAGCTCTCTGTCTTTTCTACTCTCGGATGTATCTTCCAGTGTCATTGGAGACCTCTGTAGCATAGCTATCGTCCAACGTGATTGTATCACATGCCCAGAAGTCCCTGGTGCCATAAATATATGGGGGCGTCTAAATGCGTCATAACTTAAATGTTGGACTTTCGCCAATTTTTGGTCCCAGATACGAAACGCCGACCTTCGCAGCAATCCAGCCCGTATCTGGAAAGCCATTTTGGCGAAACTCCAGTCAAGATGATAAAATCTTAAGGGTATTGATGGTCCCTGACGTGTTGGGACGGATAGTGAGGAGGGGCAGATGATCGTCCTTCATGGAATCTGGGCACCCTTCGGGCTTGAGCTATCTAGAGCGAAGCCTTCGATAGAGGGTACTACTATATGGAAGCTGAGCATCTGGGGAGAGGATTCCTCGCTTTCGTCACTTCAACCAAAGCGCGGCCGCAGGCCAATGAAAGTACAGGCCAGGCCACGACCGCATCCCTTCGCAGCAGCAACAAAAGACCTCTTGCTAAGCCTGAGGGAGCTAGCAAGAGATAGTATTCCCCATGAGGACACCGCACCTTGGCAGGCAGATGAGGTAGTTCTGTTTCTCCCCTCAGCCAGGGACTTACCTATAGCCTCTCCAGAATTGCCTCGGGAGAGGGAAGATCCGGGTGAGATGAATCCTACTCTCATGGCCTGGGAGGTACCCTGTATCGCCCTGACGGCAGCTCAAGCTCTCTCTCTGTTGGCCATTCTATCGGAAGAGCCAGAATATAGACCCCTGGGCCTCGGAGATGCCGGCGTCACCCTGGCAGCGGACTTCCGTTTCTGGAGCAAAGCAGCCAAGCTAGCCCTTGAACTCCTCGCACGACAACGGTTCATCCCGTCTCTTGAGTGGGAACCCGACGGGGAGGGCCAGAAACTATGCGCCCTCTGGGAGCCTGTGCTGCAGGACCCCAGAGACGAGAAGCGAGTTTCTATCCTCGCCCGTGCTATGCCGCCAGCGTGCCGTGCTTTCCCTGTCAACACCCCGAACCCTTCAGACTTATCGAAGGGACGGAGCCACACTGCTGGTAATGGGGTCGGGCCTGCATCATCAGTCCCTTCATCTCCCAGGACCCTGGTAGAGAGCTTCTTGAAGGCAGCGGTAGACCAGACCGTTCGCCAGTGGACCTCCCCTCCCGTTGGGAAGGGCGCTGGACGCCGACGCCAGAGGGCAGAGAGAGCGTCTATAGCCGATAGGTGGGTCATGGCCCTGGCGGGAGAAGACCCGGCTATCGAGGGGACCGAGCAGGAGCTCAAGACACTCAAGGAAGCTGTGGAGAAATGGACCGCAGGCCTCCAGGATGGGGGTGCTGCCTTCCGCACATGTTTCCGCCTGGAGCCGCCGCTTGAAGAGGAAGTAGCTCTATCAAAGGGGCGCAGTCGCCGTAAGGTTGCTCAACCCCGTGACTGGGCGCTACGGTTCTTCCTCCAGGCCACCGATGACCGGAGCCTGCTGGTGCCGGTAGACAGGGTGTGGAAAGAGCGGAGAAAGGGTCTGACCTACCTGAACCGGCGCTTTGAGCAGCCCCAAGAGCGGCTCCTGGGAGACCTGGGGAGGGCTTCAAAGCTTTTCCCGCCCATAGAGGAGGTCCTCAAGTCGGCTCGACCTGAAAGCTGCAATCTCACTACCGAACAAGCCTACGCATTTCTGAGGGAGGCGGCTCCCCTCTTCGAGGAGAGTGGACTAGGGGTGCTGGTGCCTCCCTGGTGGGAAAACCGCAACGCATCCCTGGGGGTGCGTCTGCAAGTACGGCCAAAGGAGAATGACAAGGTGTCATCAACTAGCCAGAACATCCTGGGCCTGAACAACATCGTCAACTACCAGTGGCAACTGGCCCTGGGGGAGGAAACCCTGAGCTGGGAGGAGTTTAACAGGCTGGCAGAGCTCAAGGTCCCCCTGGTGCAGGTCAGGGGCCAGTGGGTAGAGTTCAAGCCGGAGCAGGTAGAGGCCGCCATCCAGATGTGGGAGAACCGTGCTAACCAGGGAGAGATGACCCTAAGGGAGGCCCTGCACCTTAGTCTGGATCAGCAGGGCCCGGTGGCGACGGGCTTACCTGTGGTGGGCGTTCAGGCTGATGGTTGGATTGGGGAACTCACCAGGCAACTGGCTGAGGGGGATAAGCTGCCGGAGGAGCTTCCCACACCATCAGGGTTTCATGGGCAGCTTCGTCCCTATCAGGTGCGGGGGTTGTCCTGGCTTGCCTTCATGAGGCAGTGGGGTCTGGGGTCGTGCCTGGCTGATGACATGGGCCTGGGCAAGACCATCCAGTTCATCGCCCTTCTGCTGCGCGACCGGGCTGGGAAGACGTCTAGGACAAAGCGTAGGCCGGTGCTCCTCACCTGTCCCACCTCGGTGGTGGGCAACTGGCAACGGGAGGTGGCCCGCTTTGGCCCCTCTTTGCGGGTCCTGGTGCATCACGGTGCTGAACGGTACTCCGGTGAGGACTTTGTCCGGGAGGCGACTAGACACGACCTGGTTATCAGCACCTACTCTCTGGCGTACCGGGATGAGGAGCAGCTTGCCGCCATAGAATGGGAAGGCATAGCCCTGGACGAAGCTCAGAATATCAAGAACCCTTCGGCCAAGCAGACCCAGGCCATCCGCAGGCTAAAGGCCAAATACCGTGTAGCCCTCACAGGCACGCCGGTGGAGAACCGCCTTGGGGAGCTATGGTCCATCATGGAGTTCCTCAACCCTGGCTTTCTGGGCTCCGCCTCCGACTTTCGCAGACGGTTCGCCATCCCCATTGAGCGCTACCAGGACACCCAGCGCTCCTCCCAGCTTAAGAGTCTGGTGCAGCCCTTCGTGCTGCGCCGACTCAAGACCGATAAGAGCATCATCCGGGACCTGCCGGAAAAACTGGAGATGAAGGTATTCTGCAACCTCACCAGGGAGCAGGCCACCCTGTACGAAGCGGTGCTCAAGGACATGATGGCCCAGATCGAGGATTCCGAGGGCATGGAACGCAGGGGGCTGGTGCTGTCCACCCTGATGAAGCTCAAGCAGGTCTGCAACCATCCCGCCCAGTTTCTCAGGGATGGAAGTCCCCTGGTGGGGCGCTCTGGAAAGATGGAGCGCCTGGTGGAGATGCTGGAGGAGGCGGTGGCCACAGGAGACCGTGCCCTTATCTTCACCCAGTTTGCCGAGATGGGTGAGTTGCTCAAGGGCCACCTGCAATCCGTATTCAACCGGGAAGCCCTCTTCCTTCATGGTGGGGTGTCACGGAAGGTGAGGGAGGCGATGGTGGCCCGCTTCCAGGAAGGGGCTTCTGGGCTACCCTTCTTTATCCTCTCCCTCAAGGCGGGTGGTGTTGGCCTCAACCTCACCGGTGCCAATCACGTGTTCCACTTCGACCGCTGGTGGAACCCTGCGGTGGAGAACCAGGCCACCGATCGGGCCTTCCGAATAGGCCAGCAGAAGAACGTGCAGGCCCACAAGTTCATCTGCAGCGGAACGATGGAGGAGCGGATAGATGACCTGATCGAGAGCAAGAGGGAGTTGGCAGAGAACATCATCGGCGCTGGAGAAGGGTGGCTTACGGAACTGAGCACCGATGAGCTCAGGGATATATTCACCCTCCGGCGGGAGATGGTGAGCACTGAATAGAGCTATCAGGGGTCAGCTATCACTCTTAGGTAGTTGCTGATAGCTGAAAGTTGATAGCTTGCAGGATCGACTCTAGCGGTTGAGGGTTGATATGGCCAGAGGAAGAGGCTACTGGGATGAATGGGAGCGCTTCCCCCGTTCAACGCCCATAAGGGTAGAGAGGGGTATCAAAGCCAGGAGCCAGCGGGGCAAGTTTGGGGACACCTGGTGGGCCAACCGCTGGATCCAGGTGCTGGAGTCCTTCGGGTGGGACAGTCGCCTTCAGCGGGGCCGTAGTTATGCCCGTAGTGGCCAGGTCCTGGAGTACAGCATCGCTCCCGGGCTGGTGAGGGCAAAGGTCCAGGGTTCCCGACCCAAACCCTATGACATCGAGATCAAGATCAAGCCCCTGTCCGATGAAGAATGGGATAAGGTCACCCAAGCCATGGCTGGGCAGGCAATTTTCGCTGCCAGGCTCCTGTCTGGAGAGATGCCTCAGAATATCGAGGAGGCTTTCACCACCACAAAGCTCACCCTCTTTCCCAGATCGGCTAGAGACATGGATACCTCCTGCTCCTGCCCAGACTGGGCCAATCCCTGCAAGCACATCGCGGCCGTCTACTACATCCTTGGAGAGGCCTTCGACGATGACCCTTTCATGCTCTTCCAGCTACGGGGGAGGAGCCGTGAAGAGCTTACCGAAGCCTTGAGGAAGAAACGCTCAGCAGAGATAGCCCATGAAGCGGAGGACACTTCAGAAGGAGAGTCACCCCAGGAGATAGTCCAACCTCTAGAAGAGTGCCTCACCAACTTCTGGGTGGCTGGGGAAGAGATGGGCCGTTTCCGGGTAGTAGTCGCCCCGCCTGCTGTTTCTGAGGCCCTGCTGAAACGCCTGGGTCCACTGGTGTTGAGGAGTGGTAGGGAGAATATCACTGGTATCTTGACGGAGAGGTATAGAACCATAAGCCAGCAGGCGCTGGAGATGGCTCTCAGCGAAAAAGATTAGCCCTGATGGTCTTGTCATTACCCATGGCGGTGAGTCTAACCTCCTTCCTGGTCTGTTTTCTCAACAGGAAGGGTACTCGCCGCCTTCACTTATTTCCACATCTTTTGATGATACCTCTCAGAACGTCTGACGTAAGTTGCGCTGCAGGCCTGTGCAGGCCAGATGGCCTACCAGATTAGGGCTGAATGGCCCATGAAATAAGGTACATCTGGCCGTGCCTGGTGACCCGTGCAAGAGGTATCTTTGGCGTAGCTTTTATTTGAAGGAGGTATAGAGGAAATGGTCAAAACGAAGCAACTGCACCATGCCCTGGTAGTAGTGAACGACCTGGAGAAAGCCAGGACTTTCTACGGCAAGGTCCTGGGCTTGTGGGAGCTTCAGAGGCCCAACGTCAACAGGCCGGGGCTGTGGTTCGGCATCGGCGACAACGAGCTGCACATCTCGCTCTCAGACGAGCCCCCACCACCCTCCAGAAAGAAAGGCCTCAATCCCCAGGAGCGGGGGAGGGAAGGGCGACACATTGCCTTCACTCTGGAGGGGAGCGTTGACGACATCGCTAGAGACCTGGAGGCCAATGGTATCCCCTATGTCAGAGGAACTGCTGGACTGCCCCAGATATTCTGTGAGGATGGCAATGGGAACCTGGTAGAGTTGAACACTGGCTGGGAGCAGAAGCCCATCAGATAGCCCTTTCCCTTAATCAAGACTGAGGAGGAAAAGATGAGCTTAGAGGTTTACTGGTTCTCGGAACAGCCTTACGGCCATATCACTGATGAGAATCTGGAAAAGTACGATTCTGGCCGCCTCACCTTCCCCAACACCTACTTCGACCCACAGAAGGCCCATGTGCTCTACAACCAGTACCACGAGCAGTACGCCTTCGCCGACGAGGTGGGCTTCGACGGCATCATGTCCAACGAGCACCATGCTTCCTACTGGTGCATGAAGC
>CAYWGG010000133.1:0-7743 GCA_964457285.1 uncultured Dehalococcoidia bacterium | reverse complement strand
GGGCCATCTTTTCTTCCAGGGGCCGCCTGGTGTTGAGCATGTCGTGCAGCCACTCTGCGGCGCCCATGCCCGGCAGCGTCCCCGGGCGCCAGGTCCACGGATGGTAGCGCATCATTTCGTTGCGATCGAGGGGCGGCTGCGCCTCTGCGTGCAAGAGTTCCTCGACTGTCGCCTCGTACCCTGTGGCGGCACGAGCTTCCAGCTCTTCCCGTGGGGCGCCAAATCCGGCCCGGCGCATCAAGTGGGACATCAGGGCTACATCCTGTGCGGCCATTGTCTTGCCTCCTAGTATCAGAGAGGTAGAATGCGCTGAGGCCCTACTGGCCGGCGCTTGCGAAAGGATTCTCTCACCTGCAATTGTTCCAGTCTCCATGGTAGACGCGCGCGGCTCGCAGAGCGACCGATCACGATGACGCCCCCACGGCGACCGTGACTCCCGTCGGCATCTTCCTCTGGCCCCCACCGCGGTTGCCAGCAGCGTGCCGGCGACTGACGCACGAGCCACCGGGAGGCAGTCAGCAGAGGCCAGCACCACGCGCACCAGCCCGACCGTCCCACGCGACGCTTTCGCATGTTGGAAGACCATTCTAGTCTGTAAAACCCAAAAGTCAAGGGACGTGATCACGTGGGGGCACATACCTCCCAATCACGCGCGCCGTCGCCCGTAGACCTGCTGCCCGTTGCCAGTGCCCGAGCCGCGGGGCGCCTGTCACCCTCAGCCAGAGGGTCTGTGGAGCGCGGTGGGGTTACGTCTCTACGCCAGGAAGGACTGCGGTGCGCCCTGGGGGTGAGAGGCGCGCCATGGCGGGGCGCGTTAGGCCCGCTGGTTCGCGTTCTGCGGGGCACGTGGCGGACGGTACCCAAACGCCGCGGAGATCTCCAGGCCCACCTGCTGGACCTGCTGGCCAAGCGTGGGCAACACCTTACTGGTGAGACGGTGCGAGGGGCCGAGCACGCTGAGGGCGGCGAGGAGTTTGCCGCTCCCATCCCGGATGGGGGCCGCCGCGGCTGAGGCTCCGAGCGCGCGTTCTCCTACACTCACCGCATACCCATGCTGGCGCACAGTGGCGAGTTCCTCCAGGAGATGCTCGCGGTCCGTGAGGGTATTGGGCGTCACCGCGGTCAGCGGTAGGGTGGCCAGGAGCGCCTCGAGCTCCCCAGGCGGCAGGAATGCCAGCAGCACTTTCCCTGGCGCGCCAACGTGCAGGGGAGCCGCCAGCCCTACCGTTTGGGCATATTTGATTTCCTGGGCGCTTTCGAGCTCTTCGATGCAGATACGCCGGTCCCCCAGGCGGATAGACAGGCTGACCGTTTCATTGGTGGTCTGCCGCAGGCGCTCCAGATAGGGATGGCAGACAGTCCGCAAGTCCTGCTGCCGCAGCAGGATCCAGGCCAGCTCGACCACGCCGGGGCCGAGGCTGTAGAGCTGACTGGCGGCATCGGCCATGATGAGTCGCTTCTTTTTGAGCAGGGACAAGAGCCGGTGCGTGGTGCTCTTGTGCAAGCCCAGCTGCTGGCTGATGTCCGTCAAGCGGAGCTGCGGATGCTGGGGATCAAAGCAAAACAGAATATCGATGGCTTTCTCGATGGAACTGGGCCGTGATTCCAGGGCCGCTGGGCGGGTCTTGTTGGGCATGCTGCACTCCCCTCGGGTGAGGCAAAACACGTCGACTTCTGCTGGCGCTCCCGGCGCCAGGTGGTGCGCACCGGCCTGGAGAGAGCCAGGCGACGCCGTGCGCCAGGGTGCACATACGTGCAGCGATCCGTCACGTCGGAGGACGCGAGGCCATCCAGCAGACCCGCCAGCATAGCGTAGGCCCCCTGCCGGCGTGGCGTCCCCTGCCGGCGTGGAGGGCCGCCGGCCGTCGACAATCTTGCGGCGGCGTCTCCGCCCTCATCATAGCGTATCCCAGGCCGCACCACACCGCTCCTGTGGCCTGGAGCCCTGCCCACGCCAGGCGCTCTGCCTCGACGCGCGGTAGGTGGCCATCATACGCCATGATCGCGGTGCGTTCCTCCCACAGCTCCTGGCAGAAGTCTACCCGTAGAGTTTTATGGAGGCTCTCCGGAAGATCAAAGGGGAGCCGTTTCATCTTCTGCTCGGTACTTGTCATGCGCTCTCCCGCTGCATCTTCTCTAGGATCGCCTCCAGCACCCATTGATGACGGGAAATCTTGAGCGGCCGTGCTTCGCGCAACTGGTCGAGATCCTGGCATAGCAGGCCGGGGATCTGGAGGGTAAACCGCACATCCTTCGGCGCTTCCTGCTGGGTCTTCGCCGCACTCCCACCCTTGCGTAGGTATTGCTGAAATGCTGGGTCCTCCTGCAATAAACCTTCTGGAGCTTGCGCATCTTTTGGTTTGCGAGTGACTGCCATACATACCTCAACCATATACCATTGTTGTGTCTTTATGATACAATATAAGTATAGAAATTATACTTAACAAGTATAAAAAATGTGTCGATACACGGCGCGGATTTCTGCCATGGCTTTGGGATCTTTCGGCTGGTATTCCGTTACGGCGTAGCCTCCGCCAAAGGCATTGCTGAATGCTTTGCGGCCGCCGATGGGTGTATCCAGATAGGTCCAATGGTCCGGGTACTCCTGGAGTAGAGCAGCAGCCTCGACATTGTCAGAGCCCCGAGGGAATGCCTTGTTGATGAGAGCGTAGGCGCGTAAACCCGGATTGAAGGCCTGGGCTTCCTTGAGGAGTGCTACCACGGTGTCGGTCGTCCACAGGTCCACTGAGGTCGGAGGAAACGGGATCAAGAGCACGTCCGCTACCGCCAGTGCGGCGCGCTGACTCGCGGTATCACGTCCGCCTACATCAATGACAACATCCCCATATTTCTGGACCATGCGCCGTACCTGCACTGCGACATCCGCTTCTCGCGTCTGCATCGCGGTATATCCGGCCTCATCTGCCATACGCCGCTGTCTCTGTCGGGTGAAATCCATGGCGCTGCCTTGTTCGTCAGCGTCAATCAGCAGCACGTCCTGCCCTGCCGCCGCCCGAAGCACGGTCAGGCTTGTGGCCAGCAGCGTCTTGCCAGACCCGCCTTTGGTTCCTCCAACGACCAGAATCATATCGACACCATTGCTATACAGGATAGGTGTAACAGTGATACACAATTTGTATTAAACATACACGTATTTTGTGTTCCTGCAACAGAAATCCTCGGGACCCTGCCCTGAAGCAACTTTACGGTTGCTTCAGGCCTTCCGTCGTGGGTCAGGCAGCATACCGGCATGCGAAAGCGAGTACACCCCGGCTATACCAAGGTTTCTCTCGTAAGCACGACGGCCGTTACGTGGATTACTCGTCAGGGATCAGCTCGAAGCCGTCAGGACGTCTCTCTCACAGCGCGTTGGCCTCCGTCTCACACGGGCTCCCCCGCTGCCAGCATGCGGTGATCCGCTGCCCGTCGCCCGTACTGCCCGGCGCGTCAGCCTGCCGGCGGCCTGCGCTAAGACCAGTTCGTGCACCACTCTGGCCCGCGCCGAGGCTCGCCACCACGCGGCGCACGCCCGGCGCCGCCGCCTCATGCCGGCAGCGGCGGCTGCCGCGCACGCCGCGCTTACACTTCGACCGTGCGCACGGTCCAGAAATCGTCGGCTAAATGCCCGCCCGTGAGGTACGCATAGAGCAGCGTAAAATACCCCTGCATGCCCCAGCCGGTGCCCCAGGAGTTCTGCACCAGGAAGCGCTGCTACGCGTCGTCATAGCCCACCGCCAGCACCGCGTGGCCCCCCAGGATCGGTTCATGCGCGCGTGGCATCGGCACCGCGCCGGTGCGCGCCACGTCAGCTGATTCAAAGCTCGCGTACACGGTGAAGCCGAACACAAACGGAAAGCCCGAGGCGAGGCAGCCCTGGAGCTGCGGCAGCGTCGGCACCAGCCGTTGGTACGACACCGCCTGGTGCTTCAGCGCGGCGGTATAGCAGGGCTTGGTCGGTTTGTGGGTAAACTTGGCGATGGTGTAGGGCCAGCGTGGTTCCGGACACACCCCTTGCTGGGCAATGCTCTTGATGCCGTCGCGAATCATGGCGCCGGCGTCGACGCGCACGGTGCCTTCCATGACGCGCTCGTTGTAGTAGATGAACAAACGCGACGGCAAAAACGCCGCGCGGGCATGTTGCTGCTGCTGGTCAAAGACATGCGCATTGGCGATGGCGTTGGCGGTACAGCTGCCGAGGTTGCCCTGGTCCAGGACCGGGGGGCAGGTCGGCCGCAGATCGACCTGGGGCGGTAAGGCGGCCAGCACTGGCGGTGGAGCGGCATACAGATGGTCACGGGCATCTGGGAGATCTGGTATCCAGCCGTACTGTGGGATCTTGTGGGCCATAGGTGGTCTCCTCATGACGTGCCAAACTCTCGCGCTGCCTGGGAGGATATTGTGACCTCACTACCATAAGCCCGTCTCAGCGCCATGGCAAGCCGGAAGCGCCGCGTGGCCCGCCCTGCCGCTGGGCGTGTGGGCAGCGCCGTGGGCGCGGTGGGGCCGCCGGCGGTGGACACTGGGGGGCACGCTCCCGCGCTGGCGGCGCACAAGGGCGTGTGCGCTTCCTCCCCGCCCACGGCCCTGCACTCACGCCATCCACGCCTCATTCACATCCTTACACCCCTCGTACGCCTCAGGCGACAGCCCCGCTACGCGCTTCCCTCGCAGCGTCACCAGCAGGGCCTCCCGCCCGAGCACTTGTACAGGGATTAGAGGACGTGACCGTGGGAGGCGGACCTGGGGGCGCTGGCGCGTGGGCGTGCCTCGGTGCCGAGACGCCACGGTGGTGGTGTGTAGAGCCGGGTGCACTGCGCGTGGATGGACGTTGGTGGCGAGGGCAGCCTGTGGGCCGGGCGTGGCCAGGCCGCCTTCGCCCACTGTGAAGGCAAGCGGCGTACTCCGGGGCCTGGCCGGCCCTCCCCGGGGGCTTGGCGGGTGGCGAGCCAGTGGCTGGCACGCCCCGTGCAGCTACGCGAGGCACGTGTCGCGCCAGGAGTATCTCTTGTGGTGACTGTGGCCCTGGCGGCTCCGCCGCGTCGGGCTATCGCCCATGCGACCGCTGTCGCGGGGCACGCACGCACGCCGTGAAGACCTCGCTGCGCTCGGGCAGGCGTGCGGCCCCGCGGACAGCTCCCCATGCAGCCAGCCGTGGCGGTGTCCAGGTGCGTGTACACCCTCCGCTGGCGCGTATTCCAGGCCATGCCTGCGTGCCCTGGGGCACGAAGCGTGCCGGGAGGCCAGGGCACTTACACCCTATTCTTCCTCTCCCTCTCCCTACGGGCTGCACACACCAGCAGCCCCACAGGATGCGCTCGAAACTCGCTTGCCTGTGCTCACAAGGTCAGTCGCCAGGTCAGTCACCACCGGCCACGCATGCGTAGAAGGGGTGCTGAACAGGTCTGCAGCAGGCACTACGCCCGCAGGGGAACAGCGCGGGCTCGTGCCTGACGTCAAGGTGGGACTCTACACGCCTGCCGCTGGTGGGCCATGCCCCCCACACCCCCCAGATGTCGCTACGCTCCGAGGTAGGTCGAATAGTCTTTCTCTCCGGAGGGCTCTGTACTGGAGGCAACGGTCCTTGGCCAACCCCGCTACTTGCGTGCCTGGATCCTTCGGGGCAGGCGTTCTGCTCTCCGGCCGTCCCTCGTCCTCCCGGCCTCTGCTGTTCTTCCGCCTTGGGGAGACGCAATGTAATCCTGGCGGGGAAGACGTCAAGGCTGAACTCCTTCGAGGACTCAGTCGCGCCGAAGACGGCGACCTTGACATCTTCCCCGCCAGGATTGGGCTTCGCCGCGTAAGGCGGAAGAACAAAAACTGCAGAGGCCGGTCGGAAGACCGAGGGACTGTAGAGCATAACGCGAAAGCCTGCCCCAAAGGGGCACGCAAGTAGCTGGCCAAGGTCCCGTTGCACAACTCTCCAGCACAGAGCCCCGGAAGAAAAACTTGAAGAGAAGACCTGTTTTTTTACACCCAAGAAGCAAGGACAAAACCGTGGAATTAGTCCTCATTGAGAATCTGTGCACAGGTGAGATTGCATTCGAGAGTGAGAGCATGAAGGAAGCTTCACCCTTGAAGAAGGCTCTCGCAGAGTATGAACGTCAGTGTGAAGAAAGTGGCTGCCCCTTTGAGGGGTAGTTGGTGGGGGGGTACACCCCCCACCGCCCCCCAAACTCAAAGGAGTATCTCATGCTGCAAGTCGTCAATCGTACAGGAAAAACCATCCATGGCTCTGCTGAATACATTGGTCGGCCCAGCCCATTAGGCAATCCCTTCAAGGTGGGTCCCTGTACCAGAGATGAAGCAGTGGAGATGTACCGGCAGTGGTTGCGGTATGAGTGGACGCTCGGCGAGCACAGCCCGGCACGGCGTGAGTTGATCCGGCTCGCCAAGCTGTACAAGGATCGTGGGCATCTGAAGTTGGTGTGTTACTGCGCACCGCAGCGCTGTCATGGGGACATCGTGGCTGAGGCGATCACCGGCATTCTTGCGAAAGGGTTGGTATGAAAGTCATCGTTGCAGGCACCCGTACATACCGCGATATCCCCATGCTTTACACCATTCTCTCCACCATCGTGCAGCACAGTGACGTGGTGCTGCAAGGTGGAGCCAACGGCGTGGATCGTCTGGCAGCGCAGTGGTGCCGGACACACGCTGTCGCGTGCCAGGAGTTCCCCGCCGAGTGGGAGCGTTGGGGCAAGAGTGCAGGCGCAAGGCGTAACGGGCAGATGGCCCGCCAGGCGGACGCCCTCATCGCCATCTGGGATGGGCGTTCGAGAGGCACTGCGCACATGATCCAGAGCATGCGTGCCCTGGGCAAGCCGGTGCATGTGTTCATCGTGTAACCACAAGGAGCACCGCATGTCCAACGATATGAACTTGCCGGACACCGGCCCCATGACGCCAGAAGAACTGGTCGTGTGGGAAGCCTGGATGGAGGAGCAGGAGCGCCGGTTCCAAAAGGACCTCGCACAGCACGAGGACAGGTGATGGCAAAGTATTCGAAGACGTTTGCCTGCGTTGGGAGACAGAAGGCAGCCGAGTACCGGGCGCGTGTCAAGGCCCGGAAAGCAGCGCGGCCCCGAGGTAGTGAAGACCCCGAGGCCGCTTGTACAACAACTACATCATTTACAGGATACCCCGATGAAGAACCAAAAGCAAGTAGCCCTGGAGTTGATCGGGAAGCACGTCGCGGCGTACCGGACCATGGACGTCAGCTTGACCTATTCTGACCGGCTGGAAAAGGCCGAGCTGCTGCTCATTGCAGGGCACGTGCAGCGCCAGGCCGATGGCTCGTACACGGTGCAGGGCTCGCGAAAAGAGCCCTACCTGGTCAACGGCGCCTGCGAGTGCGAGGACTACAAACGCAACGCTCCGAAAGGCTGGTGCAAGCATGTGCGATTCGTTCATCCTAAACTAGCTGCTTAGCAGCGAGGGGACGGATGGGAAAGGAGAAAACTCCTGACTAACTCTATCACCATGTGGGTGAGAGACCCACTCCGGGGTGTACGGTAAAAGCATATCCCCCAGGGTAGCGACTGATCCTCAATCCCTGAAGCGGGGATAAAAAGCGGTCACTCTGAATCCGACAGAGAATCCCGTCGAGCAGGCTCTCCATGGGTAAGGCAACTGAACCTACAGAACGCCTCGTTAACCATAATGGCCAACGCGGATTAATAGGCCAGGCCAAACGGCACGGATAGAGGCCAGGCAAGGTGTTTATGACCTGGGCACACCCCTCAC
>CAYWGG010000132.1:0-7760 GCA_964457285.1 uncultured Dehalococcoidia bacterium | reverse complement strand
CTGGGCCAGGCCATTATCATGGAGAAGAAGCCTGAGAAAGACTGGATGGGCCGGGACCCCGACTTCCAGGAGGTAGAGGTCCTCTGGATACCCGAGGACGCCTCTCGGTACGCTGCCATGCAGGTGGGGGAAATCCACATTGGAGACCTGCCCCTGGACCTGCAAAAGGATGCCGAAAAGAAGGGGTTGAAGCTCATCCGCTCCACGGTCACCGCCAACAACCTGTACATCCTCTTCGGAGGGATGTACTTCCACAGCGACCCCAAGTCCAGCTCCAAGTTCGACCCCACAGTGCCCTGGGTTGACATTCGGGTGCGAAAGGCCATGAACATGGCCATCAACCGAGAGGAGATGCTGGACTTCCTCTACAAGGGCATCGGCGAGATAATGTACGTGGGCGCTTTCCACCCCACCCTGGAAGGTTGGGA
Source organism: uncultured Dehalococcoidia bacterium (assembly GCA_964457285.1). Classification (GTDB taxonomy): domain Bacteria; phylum Chloroflexota; class Dehalococcoidia; order Lucifugimonadales; family JAGWBF01; genus CAYWGG01. Next base: position 7,332 of record CAYWGG010000132.1, on the reverse strand, counting down.
CCCCACCTGGCCGGAGAGGTACAAGACAACCCACAAATACAACCCGGATGAGGCCAAGCGGCTGCTGGCAGCGGCGGGCTACGGCCCCAACAACCCCATCAAGCTGAAGGCCCTCTCCTACGCCTCTCCTGGAGAAGCGGAGACCCCCCAGGTCATAGAGTCGGTGTGCACCCAATACTGGGCCAAAGTGGGTATCCAGTGTGAGCTATTGGATGTGGACTCGGCCTTTGTTGTGCAGAAGTTTATAAAAAGGGACATGGCCCACCATGTCTGGCCCAACATTATCCTATACTTCAACCCGCCGGAGTTCATACTGGGCGTCCTTCACAGCATCAACAATATAGCCCACCATTACGAGGACGACCAGATAGAGGGGTTTCTCAGCAAGCTGCGGGTCACCACCAAACCTGGTGAACGGGACCAGGTGACCAGGGAGTTAGGGAACTACCTGTTTAACAACTACGTGGACATCCCCCTCTTCTGGTTCCGGCACACCGTGGTGGCCGACCCCAAGGTAGTGACGGGCTGGGTCTACCCGGGCAATGGTATACCGCGGGCCAGCCACTATTATCTGATCAAGGCAGTGAAGAAGTAAAGATATGCCCAGAATAGAGATAGGCATCAATGAGGAGGCAAACCAATGGCAAAGATAGAGTTCGGCACTTACGATGAGTTTCAGTGGAACGTCTTCGAGTCCGTCCCGGAGGCAGCCGACGCCTACGAGCAGCAATTTCGCGAGGTGCAGCTAGCGGAGAAGCTGGGGTTCGGCTATCATTTCGTCATTGAGCACCAGAGTAACTGGATCGGCCAGTGCACATCGCCCGTCGTTTATCTCACCGCCCTGGCCCAGCGCACCAGCAAAATCAGGTTCGGTGCTATGATCTTTCAGCTACCCTTCTACAACCCTATCCGGTTGGCCCAGGACACGGCCATGCTGGACCAGATATCACGGGGGCGCCTGGAGTTCGGCGCTGGCATTGGGGTACTGGCGCACGAGTTCATCCGGATGAATGTGCCCTTTGACGAGCGGCGGGCCATGGCGGAAGAGGCGCTGGACGTGATAACGAGGGCGTGGACCCAGGAGAGCGTCACCCACGAGGGCAAGTACTGGAAGTTCGAGGAGGCCATCCCACTGCCAAAACCCTACCAGAAGCCCCACCCGCCCATCTGGTTCGCCTCTCATACCAAACGGTCCTTCGAGTATGCTGCCGCCCACAACTTTCACGTCTCCCAGAACCTGGACGTGGACTCCGTCATCGCCGAAAAGTTCAATATGTGGCGGCGCCTTTGGAAAGATGCCGGCCACAAGAGTCCCATGCCTCGTACCTTCCTCACCCGCGCGGTGCATGTCGCGGAGACGGACGAGCAGGCTAGGGAGGAAGCAGCCCCCTATATCGTGCAGGCCTATGCCTACGGACTGGATAGGCTTGAGCGCACACGAGTCGGAGGGTTTTCCAGGGGGGTCCCAGATAACCCGGACGTTAAGGAAATAATGCGAGTGTTCCAGGGCATGACCACCGGCCTGGACTTCTGGATGGAAAACGGCCTGGCCCACGTGGGCAGCCCCGAAACTGTGGCCAAGCGTCTGGAGAAGTCCCACAAGCTCATCGGTTTCGACGTCTTCTGTGGCAAGCATCGGTTCGGTGAGATTCCTAATGAGATGGTGGAGAAGTCGATCCGACTCTTTGGGGAGAAGGTGCTCCCCGCCTTCTCATAGCTGTCGAGGACCGGCGTCCAGGAGGATGCCTGAAAACTATACCCCACCCTGAAGGGGCCCGCCCTTCCAGGTGAGGTATTTCTCAGACGCGCTCTAACGCCTGTTTCCTGTATAAAAAAGGCGAAGACCCGCTTACAGAAACGCTTCTGGCCCTACATCTTGCCTATTAGAGTCCGGATATGGGTGACCGCCGCAGAGAGGTCATCGTTGACGACTATAGGCTGACGGTGAGTTCGCGCCAGGTCCAGAATCTCTTCCTGCAACTGAACAAGGCGCGCCTGTTGCGCCCCCGAGAGCTTTCGTCGGGAGTGATTGGCACTAAGGGCGCGACGTTTCAATGCCTCCCGGTCTGGAACATCGAGGACACAGAGGAGAGTAGCTCCAAGGGGGACAGGGTCCAGGACGCCAGGGATAAAGTGGCTACCTTCCAGTACCATGCCTATCCCTTCTCGAACGGCCCTCCTGATGCAGGACTCAATGGCTGGCTTAAGGAGCATCGCCTGCTGAATAGCCCCTTCCAGGAGCAGACTTCTACCAGCAGTAGCGGTCCCTGCCAGGGTTTCGTAAGCATCGTAGGTATGCTTCTGAAGGAGTTGCGCTTCCGCTTCAGGGAGCAGATGGGTGATAGCAGCCCGGATGAACCCAGTGCTCAGATGATGGGACAGACCAAATTCCCTGACCAGCACATTACCTATCGTAGTCTTGCCTGTGCCGGAGACTCCTCCCAGAAGGATGATTACAGGCCCATCAGCCTGGGGTTGGGACGAAGACTTGCTTACCATATGTTGCGCAGTTTACCGCCGACAGTGCCTCATGTCAAGCGCATCTGAGCAGCAAGCTTTGCTGCTCCTTATTTGAGATCGGGCTTAATCTCGAAGGACAATTGCTGTACAATGTTACAAACAGTTTCAGCTACGAGAGTGGAGGGCCGGCCTATAAAACGTCTATCCCAAGACCCGGCCTAACATAAACCAGAAGGTTTGATATAATCCACGCCAGGGCAGCGACAGGTGAACCGTACCAGGTCTGTGAAGAAACGCCAGGATACCCCAGTGATTTCGGGGTGAGCGGAGGGGAGCAGGCGTGACGCAGGTATTTCCCACAGGGCGAGAGGAGAAGCGGAAGGCGCTTCTCGATGCTGTAGAGGACGTGCGCGAGGCCTTGACGGCCGGCGCAGAGGAGGCAGAGGCAAAGGCGACACTGACAGAGGGGATGGTTGAAGCCCTCTACCAGTCCGGTCTCCTGTCGCTTAAGCTCCCTATGGAGCTGGGAGGCGCCGAGGCCGATCCGGTGACCCAGCTCGAGGTCATCGAGGCCGTGACGCGCATAGATGCGTCTGCTGGCTGGTGCACGATGATCGGCGCCAGCGCAATTGCGTTGCCTGCGGTCTTTCTCCAGGACGAGGCTATGGAGCAGGTCTTCGCCGGAGGACGCGCACCCAGAGCCGCGGGTGTCTTTATGCCCACCGGCATAGGGATACCCGTATACGGCGGTTATCTGGTCAGTGGCCGGTGGTCCTTCGCCAGCGGCATCCGGCACTCGCAGTGGGTCTCCGCCGGGGTCCGCGTAGCTCAGAATGGGGGAGACACCACAAAGCACCTCACGGCCGTCTTCCCTACCTCGGAGGCACAGATTCACGACAACTGGCAGGTCGCAGGGCTCAAAGGGACCGGGAGCAATGACTTCTCCGTCTCTAATCTCTTCGTCCCCGAGGCGTTCACCTGGGATAGGGAGTCGGCGCGGCCCAAGCGTGGAGGTCCCCTGTACAGCCTTGGCTTTCCTGGCTTCGTCGCCAACGAACATGCCGCATTCGCCTTCGGTGTCGGGCGTCGGGCCTTGGACGCAATCATCGAGCTTGCGCAGTCGAAGTTGCGCGGGTTCGGCCCGTCTCCATCGGCGCTGGCTTCGCGTCCTTCGTTCCATCGGGCTATGGGTGAGAGCGACCTCAGGCTGCGCGCGGCCCACGCACTGGTGATCGAAATCCTTGAGGAGGCGTGGGCGACGGTCTGCCAGGGCCGTACGCTGGACCCTCGGCTCCAGGCCGAGATGCGAAGCTCCGCCACATATGCCACACAGGTCGCTGTAGACGTTGTCTCCCTGGCGTTTCGCTACGGCGGTGGTACGGCCCTGTACCTATCTAGCGTCCTGCAACGCTGTCTGCGCGACATTAACGCCGCCGCCCAGCACCTGATGGTGAGCGACTCGACCTACGAGATACATGGGCAGTTCGCACTGGGCTTGCCCGACGCTGACCCGATGGGCTGACGCCAGGGAAACGCCACTGGTGGGGTTGGGAAGGGCAGAAAGGAGAAATGAGGCCAGCGAGGGCCAGGCGAGGTAGTCGGGACCACTCAAAGGCGAGAGGTGGATGAACATGACCAGAGCACAGACGCTCGGCCCTGACTTGGTCTTTGTAAACGCAGCCGGCGTCATCACTATGGAAGGTCCCCCCAACCTGGACCGGAGGCTCACAGCTATAGCCGTCCGCGACGGCCGGATCGTAGCCCTCGGCCCCGACGCCTCGATATTGCAGATCGCTGGCGGCGCACCGGCTAGCGATCTGGAGGGCGCCGTGGTCATGCCGGGCCTCGTAGACTGCCACAACCACTTCCTCAACACCGCTCTCGGGTGGGACCGGGTCCAGCTTGCGGAGGCCAGGTTTATAGACGAGGTGCTCGATGCCATTGCCCGGCGCGTCCGAGAGACCCCACCAGGCGAGTGGGTCCTCTGTGCCAGCCGATGGCACGAGACCAATCTCGCCGAGCGCAGGATGCCCAGGGCGACGGAGCTTGACCGAGTAGCTCCCAATAACCCGGTCTACCTTCCCCGTGGCGGCCACGTGGTAGTCACCAACAGCCTTGGGCTGGAGCGGGCGGGCATCGCCCCGGACAGCGAGGACCCGCCGGGTGGTGAGTTCGTGCGCGACGGCTCAGGACGGCTCACCGGCATGTTGCTGGAGCGTCCAGCCTTCTCCTCGTTGACCCGGCTGCTGCCCCAGCCCGACGAGGAGGAGCGACGCCGGGCGATTCGCACCGGCATCCGCGCCTATAACCAGGCTGGCATCACGGCCATCCGAGAGCCGGGCCTTACAGCCACGGAGGTCAGCTCCTACCAGGCCGTTGTCCCTGAGGAGCGGTCAATGCGGGCTAGCCTGATGTGGCGCGTTGACCTGGGCACGACTCCCGAGGAACGGCGGGCATGGATCGAGGGGCTTGCGCCCATCAGTGGCTTTGGCGACCAGTGGCTCGACATCTGGGGCCTCAAGGTGATGATTGATGGCGGAGTCGAGGGCGGCTACTTCCGGGAGCCTTACGCCAACAACCCCCAGTTCCGCGGCTTCCCCTTCACCAGCCCGGTGGACCTGGAAGCTATCCTGAACCAGGCGCACCAGATCGGATGGAGGGTGGGCATCCACGTGGTGGGTGACGCCGCGATGGAGATGGTCCTGGACGCTTTCGAGAGGGTGGACGCTCACACACCCATTGGTGGCCGTGGACATGCCCTGGAGCACGCCTTTTCACCCGTTCCGGGAGCTATGGAGCGCACGCGGGACATAGGCATCGGCGTGACGCTACAGCACGCCCTTGTGTACAGCCTGGCGGGCAACATGCAAACCTACTGGGGCCACCGGCGCGCCATGGACTGCACCCCGTCGCGAGCCTGGCTGGACTCCGGCGCTCTCGTGGGCGCTGGCACCGATTCCCCGGTTACCAGCTATGACCCCTGGCTCAACGTCTACGGATTTGCAACGCGGGACACCCAGGTGGCGGGCGTTCTGGGGCCGCAGCACCGAATCTCCGTAGCCGAGGCGCTGTACTGCTACACCGTCGGCTCGGCGGCCATCCTTGGCCTGGGGCATTTCCTGGGGTCGCTGTCGGAGGGGAAGGCAGCGGACTTCATCTGCCTTGACCGCGACCCTCTCTCCGCCTCCCCCGAGGAGGTCCGCCGGACCGTGGTAAAGCGGACCATTGTTGGAGGCCGACAGGCCTTCCCGGCCTAGAAGGTCCAGCCTCCAGGGGCGGCGCAATCAAGGCCCCTGGTGTGCTATACTAGGGCCGTACTTTTTACCCTCACCCCGACCTTCGGAAATCCCCACAACCCCCTTTTGTAAAGGGGGGCAAGGGGGGATTTGGGAGGGAGGCCAGAGGTGAGGGCAGCAGGAGGTTTAGCTATGACCACACGCGTACAACCCAGGGACAAGACCGTTACCGCCAACGGGCTGAAGTTGCATTACCTGGACTGGGGAGCCGTTGGGAGGCCTGTGATGGTGTTGCTGCACGGCCTGCGGGGCCACGCCCACTCCTGGGACGACTTCTCGGCAGCCGTGTGCCAGGAGTATCATGTCCTGGCCCTGGACCAGCGGGGCCGGGGCGAGAGCGACTGGGCTAGAGACGGGGACTACGCTACCCCAGCCTACGTGGCCGACCTAGCTGGGTTCTGCCAGGCCCTCAAGCTGGACCCCTTCATCCTGGTGGGACACTCTATGGGCGGGCGCAACAGTATGGCCTTCACCGCCCGCTACCCTGAAAAGGTGCAGAAGCTCATCGTTGTGGACGTGGGCCCCACCCTGGACGCCAAGGGCGGCGAGCGCATCCGCCAGGAAATCCTGGCAGTGCCCGAGGAGTTCGACTCCTTCGAGGCCGTGGTGCAGTACATGGGCAGGCAGAACAAATATGCCTCGGACAGAGTCCTTCGCAGGCGCTTGCAGTACGCCACAAAGGAGCTACCCAACGGCAAAATCGGCTGGCGCTATGACATAGCCATCCGTGAGCAGAGGCGGAAAAGCACGGCTCCTCCCGCCGAGGACCTCTGGCCGGTGGTCCGCAACATCACCAGCCCCACCCTTATAGTGCGCGGGGCGGACACCGACATCCTGAGCCCTGAAGTTGCCAGGCGAATGGTAGAGACCATGCCCGACGCCAGGCTTGTAGAGGTCCAGCGGGCCGGGCACATGGTCTTTGAGGACAATCCCGGTGGCTTTCTTGCTGCGGTGCGCGGCTTCCTGTAAAATTTGGGCGCATTACCCGTATCAGCAGCAGTGGAATTCATGTAGAGAAAGGCAAGGATATGGTAGCAGAAGTAGGAGATTTGGCCCCCGGCTTTATTCTGCCCGCTGCGGACAACACAAAGTTCACTCTGGACCAGTTCAGAGACAAGAAGTATGTGGTGCTCTCCTTTCATATCTTCAACTTCACCTCTGGTTGAACGAGCCAGGCCTCCTCGTTCCGGATGTACAACAGCCGGCTCGAGGAGAAGGGTGCCCAGGTGCTGGGCATAAGCTGTGACCACCAGGCCTCCCATCGGGCGTGGGCAGCCTCTATGGGAGGTCTACCATACCCTGAGCTGTCCGATTTTCACCCCAAAGGGCAGGTAAGTCAGGCCTACAATTTATGGGACTCTGAGCGCGGCGCCAGCAGGCGGGCAGTGCTCGTCGTGGACAAGGATGGAGTCATCCGCTACAGGAAAACCTACACTCCTGGCAACCTCCCCGACATGGAGGAAATCCTGCGCGAGGTGGAGAAACTAGGGCCTCCTTAGCCATCGAGGTGCCAGATGAGACCTAGCCAGCGGTGGAGGGCGATGGTTGAGGCGGAGCACGCCCAGTCCGAGAGGAT
>CAYWGG010000131.1:0-7778 GCA_964457285.1 uncultured Dehalococcoidia bacterium | reverse complement strand
CCAACCAAGGGGGAAGGGAGCCCTCCTCTTCCCCTCGATGGGGGAGAGTCAGAGTGGGGGTGAGAGCCCTTTCATGCTGCGTGATTTATCGAATAAAGCACTAAGAGAGGAAATGCCTATGCGGGTGGACGTGCATACCCATGTATGGCCGGAGAGGATATCGAGAGTGGTGCTACAGGCTATGGTACGCAACTTCGGCTTCGAGGCGATCGCTCCTAACACGGTGGACGGCGTCAAGGCCCACATGCGCAAGTCCGGCGTTGACAAGTCCGTCGTGCTAGGGGTAGTGGAGCGGTCCGACCAGGTGCAGCGGGCCAACGATTGGCTCATCAGCATTCAGGATGCTATGCTGGTGCCCTTCGGGGCCATGCACCCGGACCTGGAGGATAAGGCGGCAGAGGTGCGGCGGCTGCGGCAGAGCGGCATTAAGGGTATCAAGCTGCACCCAATGGTCAACGGGTTCTATCCCGATGACCTCAGGATGTTCCAGGTCTACGAAGAGATGGGTGAGACTATGGTGCTGGAGATACATTCCGGCCGCCTCCCCCATACACGATCGGGAGAGCCCATCTATGCCTCCCCGGAGCGCATTATGAACGTGGTCAGGCAGTTTCCCCGGCTCAAGGTGATCGCCCTGCACCTGGGCGGCTTCTACATGCTGGACGAGGCGGAGAGGGAGCTGATTGGCAGAGAAAATGTCCTCATTGACACCACCTGGCCGCCATCCCTGCGAGAGATAGCCTCCGAGACCCTCACTGCCATTATCAACAAGCATGGGGCCCATAAGGTGTGCTTTGGCACCGACTTCCCCCTCGCCAGCCAGGCGGCGGATACCGAGTACATACTGAGCCTGCCTATCTCAGATGGGGATAAGGAGCGCATCCTGGGCGAGAACGCCAGGGAGCTGATAGGACTGTAGCTGACACGTCCTTATAGAGTTACGAGATTGCATCATGATGTGGCGTAAGCCTTGCATGTATTTCATTGAGATTTGACGATAACGTAGCAGTTACTTAACACAAGGCTTATCTCCAGATGTCTGAAGCCTTTTGGGGTTCTTGCACTGGAGGCTTGTGCGAGCTAAGATATGAGCGGACAAATGTTTAAGAGGGTGAATCTATTCGCCTGGTACTATCGGAGGTTTGATGAGGGAGACAATATCCAATGGAAGCCAGCTACAGTTCGGGGTCTTCGATTCGATCGAATGGCGTAAGTCCCCGGCTAACGAAATCTATGAGCAGCGGCTAAAGATGGCCGAGTTTGCCGACCAACATGACTTCTTCTGCTTTCATGTTGTGGAGCATCACACCACTCCCCTTAGCATCGCTCCTTCACCGGGGATATTTCTATCGGCAATTGCTCAGCGTACCAGCCGCATTCGTCTCGGCCCGCTGGGCTATCTCCTGCCCTTCTACAATCCGCTCCGGCTGTATCACGAGATTTGCATGTTGGACCATATGTCTGAAGGGAGGCTGGAGCTTGGCATGGGCCGGGGCGTGGTCCCGATGGAGGCTGAACGCTTCGGGATTGAGACCGAAGACCAGGGTCGGGAAATGTTCAATGAGGTCCTGGATATATTGTTGACGGCTTTCAACAATGACGTATTGAACTATGAGGGGAAATATTACATCTATAAAGGCGTTCGATTGTGGCAAAAGCCGTACCAGAAGCCCTACCCACCCCTCTGGTATCCTACCGATAATATCAGCAACGTACCGTGGATGGCCGAGGCCGGGATCAACACCTGCAACATCTTCAGGCCTGCCGCGGACACCAGGGAGCATTTTGACCTGTACAAGCAGGTCTGGGAGGAACATCGGGACGCCCCCAACCGTCTGAACGGCCACGTCAAGTCGCCGAAGATGGGCCTTGCCCGTAACGTATATGTGGCTCCCACCGACCGGCAAGCGCTGAAGGAGTGCCGGGCAGCCTTCGATCCCTGGATGCAAAATGTCGGATACCTTTTCGATGAAGCGGGTATATCCATCGAGGCGCTGGACCGCTTGAGGGACTTTGATGGCCTGATAGAAAAGGAGGTAATGCTCGTCGGCTCACCCCAGAGCGTGTGCGAGAAGATAAGTCGCACCGTAGAGCAGAGCGGAATCAACTACCTCAACTGTCTCTTCTGGTTCGGCGACCTCACCTATGAGCAGGTAATGAGGTCCATGAACCTGTTCGTTGGAGAGGTCATACCTTCTTTCAGGTAGGCTGACGGAGGGAGAAATGAAAGTAGAGCTTTATACACTGCCGGGCTGATTTAGCTGCCGGACGGTAGAGGCTTTTCTATCGTCTAACGGTGTTCAGTATGAGCACCACAACCTGGCTACCGATAAAGTCGCCCGCGACTACCTTCAGAGCCGTGGGGTCAAAGCTGTTCCCGTCACCATCGTGGACGATGATGAGGTTATCATCGGCTACTATCCCAGGAAGCTGGTGCCTGCCCTTAAGCTGCACGTCAAGGTGGACCTGGCGAGCAACTCGGCCTGGCTGGCCGAGAAGTACGACGTAATCCTGAGCGCCGCCATCCGGGCTGCTCACCAGCTATCCAGCGTCCAGCTAGAGCAGCAGGTCCCCTGGCGACCCCAGACCTTGAGAGACCTCATCATGCATATCCTGTCCTTCCCTGAGTTGGCATGGCTCAGCCACGTGCACGGCAGTATGAGCACCGAGGACATGCGGGCCTCCAACGAACGTCTGAAAGGTGTCACCGACATCGAGGCCATCGCCCGGTACGGCGAGGGCGTCCGGCGCAATATAATCGGGTTCCTGAGAAGCCGCAACGCCGCCGCCTTTGAGAGGGTCGTCCCCGCCCACTACGGCGGAGAGGTCACCGTGATCGAGCTGCTGAACATAATCCTGCGCCACAGCACCCACCATCTGAAACAGGCCTACTGGTTCATGGAAAACGGCCTGGGCATCGCCCTCGAGGACCCCGCTACCGAAAAGGACTTCGAGGGTATTGCAACACCGGTAGAGCTAATATAAGGACCGGTTGAGTTGAGGCATGGACAACAGCGCCACGGACAGTCCACAGACGACGTCAAAGTATCTCTGGGATGCAGCGCTATACGACAGCAAGCACTCCTTTGTCTCGCAGTACGGCACAGACCTGGTCGAGCTTCTGTCGCCTCAGCGGGGAGAACGCATCCTTGACCTCGGCTGCGGAACGGGCCACCTCTCCCACAGGATCGCCAGCGCCGGGGCCGAGGTCATCGCGATTGATAGCTCTCCAGCCATGATTGAGCGGGCGAGAGAGAGCTACTTGCACCTTCGCTTCGAGGCGGCAGATGCGACGGACTTTCACTTCTCTGAGCCCTTTGACGCCGTCTTCTCCAACGCCGTGCTCCACTGGATAAAGGAGCCGGAGCGTGCTATAGCCTGCATCTGGCGCGCCCTGAAGCCAGGGGGGCGGTTCGTCGCAGAGTTTGGGGGAAAGGGGAACATCAAAAAGGCCGTTGACGCCATCTACCGCGCCATCGAGACTGCTGGATATCCCCCTGGAATGGAGCTTAACCCCTGGTATTTCCCCAGCATAGGCGAGTTCGGGACTCTTCTGGAAAAGCAGGGCTTTTGCTTGACCTATGCCACCCTCTTTGACCGCCCAACCCCTCTGGAGGATGGCGAAAAGGGCCTTCGCCACTGGATTGAGATGTTCACCAACGTTCTCCTGGAAAGGATACCCAACGATAAGCGCGCCGACATAATTACGGACGTTGAGGACCAGCTACGGCCAGAGCTATTCCGGAACGGGACCTGGGTTGTCGACTACAGAAGAATCAGAGCTATAGCCATTAAGGAACATTACCCATAAAGGCTGGCAGCTAACTGCTCCATTCCATTAATCAGGACTGACCTCGTTTGACCGTCACTACACCCTTCGTGTAACATAGTAGTAAGTCTCGTGAGGAGGTCAAAGAGGTGATTAAGTCCTTCTCTACCCTATACGCTGGGCATGTTCTGGAAGGGGAAAGCATCGGTTTTGATGGCACTTCCGCCAACGACCGATGGTATCCCAACGACCGGCTCATCGGGGCCTTTGAAATCGCCAAAGAGAGCGCCCAACTAACGGAAGATCTGGGCTATGACGTTCTCTGGATGGCCGAGCACCATTTCCAGCGAGAGGGGTATGAGTGCATCCCCAACCTTCTCATGCTTAGCGTCTGGCTGGCCCAATATACCAGGAAGATAAAGCTGGGCTGTGCGTTCAACATCCTCCCCATGTGGCATCCCCTTCGGCTGGCCGAAGACTTCGCGATGGCCGACATCCTTACCAACGGCCGCGTGATCTTCGGCGTAGGAAGGGGTTACCACACCAGAGAGGTGGAGACCTTCGGCGCACCCATGCTGGACGCCGACGCCAACCGGGAGCTTTTCGAGGAGCAGCTTGAGATTATCATAAAGGCTTTCAATGAGGAGTCCTTTTCCCACAAAGGCAAACACTACACCCTTCCTCCTGAAGTGCCCTACCGAGGGTATCAGCTGAAAGAGCTAACCCTTGTGCCGCGACCTATCCACCGGCCCGTGGAGATGTGGCAGCCCATCGTAAGCGGTAGCCCCAGGGGGATAGACTTCATGGCCAGGAACGGTATCAGGGGCGTAATCCTGGGGACGGCGATGGACCATGTGGACAGGTGGGTCCATCAGTACCAGGAGGCCAACGCCCGCTATGGCCGCCAGTTGCAGCTAGGGGAGAACCTGGCCCTGGGGCTGTGGTGCTATATGGACGATAGCCGCGAGAGAGCCCAAAATGCCATGCGACCCATTTTTGAGGAGCACGTCAAGTTTGCGGCTCCCCTGGGGATGCTACGCTACACCGATGAGCAAATGAAGGCTGTGGGCCCTGGCGGCGCAGCCAGGCACATCGCTGCCAGCGCAAACTTCGACGAGGTCCTCCAGACGCGGGCATGGCTCTGCGGTACTCCCGAGGATACGGTGGCCTATCTCGAGGAAATAGAAGCCAGGTATCCTGGAGTCGAACAGATCGCCATAGCCTTCCCTATGGGGGCGACCACAGCCCAGTTCAAGGAGCAGGTAACCCGCTTCGCCAAAGAGGTAATGCCCGCTTTCCAGAAGAGCAAAGTCTCCTGAAATCTGGAAGCTCCGCAGTTGTGTTTTAGACACCCTCGGCAGGATGGTATAATTAATCAGTTACAGCAGGAAAGTGAGATATGCACACCCCTGGAACAAGCTCCAGAATGTGGTACAATATTGCTGAGCGCCGAGGTGGTGGAATTGGTAGACACGCCATCTTGAGGGGGTGGTGGGCGTAAGCCTGTGTGGGTTCAAATCCCGCCCTCGGCACCATCAGTCAGGCCAGGATAAGCCAGGGCGACGTAGCCAAGCGGTCTAAGGCGGAGGTCTGCAAAACCTCTATCCGGCGGTTCGAATCCGCCCGTCGCCTCCATGCCTATGATAAAATGAGCGCAGGAAAGAGGCAGACAATCGTACCAATCCCTTCCTGCGCTTAAGCTTGCCCAAACCTTCGGGCTTGAGATCATCAGGGCAAGGCTCTAATATTACCCGCTACCAAAAAGCCGAGGTGGCGGAATGGAAGACGCGGCGGACTTAAAATCCGCTATCTTAACCGGTGTGTGGGTTCGAGTCCCTCCCTCGGCACCATTTCCTCAAATCGGGACAATTTCATCCATAGATACAATCCCTCCTTGCCCCGTCCAAACTTCCCTGCTATTATGTATGATAGATGGGTACAGGCTGGTAGCCAAGGAGGTGTTCATGCCGAAGCTGGGCCTATGGGAGTTGGCTATAATTCTGCTAATAATACTGCTCATCTTCGGGGCAGGCAGGCTGCCTCAGATCGGCTCCTCCCTTGGACGTAGCATGCGGTCCTTTAAGAACGCCATAACCGGCCAGGATGAGGCCGAGACCCAGGATGCCAGGAGTAAAAGGGTCAAATCCGGGGTGAAAGACGAGGAGAACTCGTAACACAGTCCTCCTTCATCTCCCATCAAGGGAGAGGGAGAGACACCCCCTAAACCCCTGGTGTGGCTACACCTGGAAAGGTTTGCGGCCTGTCTCTGGCGGCCAGTCTGGCCAGCCATATACCTATTTCATAAAGGACAATCAGAGGCACCGCTACCAGAGACTGGTTTATGGGGTCGAAGGTGGGGGTTATGATGGCCCCCAGGATGAAGGCTATCACGATCCAGTGTCTCCTCCACCGGGCAAACCCCCTCCAGGAAACTATCCCCAGCTTCGCCAGAAGGAACATCACCACAGGAGTCTCGAAGACCACGCCCATCCAGAACAGCAACATGACCATTACGTTGATATAGTTGCTTATTCGGATCATAGGAGTAGCCAGGTCGCTCCCCCAGCTCAGCAGAAACTTTATGGAAGGGGGAATGAGCACGAAGTACCCGAAGGCTGCTCCCGCCACGAAAGCCAGCACCACCCCTGGTAGAAAGGTGAACAGGTAACGCTTCTCCCTGGGCGTCAGGCCAGGTGCCACGAACATAACGATTTGATAGAGGATTATGGGAAAGGCTAGCACCAGTCCTGACACCAGCGAGACCTTCATCGTCACGGCCAGCATTTCCGTAACTTCGACAAATATCAGGCTGGCTTCTCCACTGGCAGTCAGGTCCTCGACGGGATGGAGAAGGAACCCAATAATCTGCTTGTAGAAGACAAAGGCTACTACGGTGGTGACCACCGTTGCCAGGACCGAGATGGCAAGCCTTCGGCGGAGTTCTTCCAGGTGCCGCCTCAGGGGAAGCTCACGGTCTCTCAATGCCGCTCCTCAGGCTCGTCCTGGGCCTTGTCGAGGGGAGGATTTCCCTTATCAAACCCGGGCTCCTCACTACCCGGAGTCCTGCGATTTAGCTCTCTTTCCTCGTCCTCCACGGCTCTGGATAGGTCGCCCATAGCGCGCCGGACCTCCCCCAGCATTTTCCCCGCGCTCCTGGCCATATTCACAGTCCTGCCGGGGCCCAGCACCACCAGGGCTATAACCAGGATTACGACTATCTCCAGGACACCTATGCCGAGGAAATTCAACCGAACTTTCTCCCTTCTAAAGACTCAGGCCGCACCCTTCAGAGGACACCGTGAACACTCGTCTGGTACCCGAACTCGGTCCTGGGGATCGAAATCGAGTCCTGTGTTCTTGAGCAAGTCTATCAGCAAGCACAGGGGCAGGCCCATCACGTTAGTGTAGCAGCCCTCCAAACGCGCGGCGGGCCGAAAGACCCTGTCCTGGACCGCATAGGCCCCGGCCTTGTCCATGGGCTCTCCGGAGGCCACGTAAGCCTCTATCTCCTCGTCAGAATACTCTCGCATGACCACCACGCTGACCTGGCTGGCCGTGCGGGCATGGCCGTCTGCCGTATCCACCACGGCCACCCCGGTCATCACCTGATGCTCCTTTCCTCGAAGACTTCTCAACATCTCCCTCGCCTCCGCTGCGTCCGCAGGCTTGCCCAGGACCCGGCCATCCAGGACTACCACACTATCGGCCCCTATCACAAGGCCACTGCTCAGGGTATGAGACACACTCCTGGCCTTCGCCAATGCCAGCCGCTCCACCATCTCCTTGGGAGTCTCGTGGGTATGCATATCTTCCGATACCGAGGGCGGCAGTACGCGAAACCCTATGCCCAGGCCAGACAAAAGCTCACGCCTTCGTGGGGATGTGGAGGCCAGAACGAGTCCCCTGTGAAGATTGGAAGGATGGTTTACCCGCAATGCTGGAGAAACCCCTTCCCCCTCGATGGGGGAAGGCTGGGATGGGGGTGAGTCCCCCCTCACCTCAATCCTCT
>CAYWGG010000130.1:0-7809 GCA_964457285.1 uncultured Dehalococcoidia bacterium | reverse complement strand
GCCAGGCCATCCTGGATGCGGCTTCAGGCGACACCATCGAGTTCGCCGTCACGGGTACCATCACTCTCACCAGCGGCGAGCTGGCCATCAGCAAAAGCCTGACCATCAAGGGCCCTGGCTCAAGCCACCTGACCATCAGCGGCAACAACGCCAGCCGCGTCTTCGTCAATACTGCGGATGCCACCATTGCTGGCGTGGCGATCTGCAACGGCAATTCCGGTGCTGGACCAGGTGGGGGGGTCATGAACACTGGCATACTTACAATCAGCAGCAGCGTTGTCTGCCTTAACAGGACCAACTCTTCCTTTCCGGGAGGCGGCGGTATCTTCAACCAGGGCACGCTAACTCTCGCTGACAGCACCGTAAGCGGCAACGCCGCCTTCACTACCACCCCCTTTGACTTCGTAGATGGTGGTGGTATCAGCAATTTCGGCACACTAATTGTGACCGGCAGCGCGATCAGCGGCAACTGGGCTAGCGACACCGGCGGCGGTATCTATAATCAGGGTACGGCCCTGACCTTGGTTAACAGCACCATCAGCGGCAACTTCGCTGGCGACACCACTAACGAAGGCAGTGGAGCCGGCGGTGGCATCAGGCATGTCACCAATACTGGCACGCTAACCTTGACCAACAGCACCATTGTCGGCAACATCAGCAGGCAGGGTAGCGGTATCTTCAGCACAGTGGCGGGCCGGATACTGATGACCAATACCATCATCGCTAAAAACCTCTTCGGTGGGAATTGTCTGGCATCGGTTCTTACCTCCCTGGGCAACAACCTGGACAGCGATGGCACCTGCAATCTCACCGCTACGGGTGACCTGAGGAACATTGACCCCATGCTTGGCCCCCTCCAGAACAACGGCGGCCCCACCCTCACCCATGCCCTCCTTGCGGGCAGCCCTGCCATTGACACGGGCGACGACACCGCCGCCCCCCACACGGACCAGCGGGGCGTCCTCCGCCCCCAGGGCCTTGCCAGCGACATCGGGGCCTACGAGTTCCACGACACCCTCTCGCCCAACTGTGCCCTGGCTTCTCTGAGCCGGCAGTGGGTTAGAATCTCCGTCCGGGACGGCGGCAGCGGGCTGGCCAGCATCGCCCTGGTGGAGGCCCACAACGTGGACGTGAGCATCCCCAGGTTCCCCCTGGGCACCAGGGAGCCCGTGACAGTGACGGGCAAGCGGAGGAACGCCTGGCCGCCCTACGTGCATCTGCAGGTCACCGACCTGCACGGCAACGTGGCCGATTGCAAATTGTAGGGGCGTACGGCCGTACGCCCCTACATGGCTGGCAGATGAGCCAGTAGGTGGGAGATTGACTTTGGCGTCGAGCAAGGGTAGTCTTGCTCTGTAACCGACGTCCAGACCAGGGCATAAGGAGGGGCGACAGTGGGCGACCCGGTTATCCAGTGCCACGGGGTGACCAAAGCCTTCGGCCCGGCCCCTGTGGTAACAGACGTCAGCCTGGCCCTGGAGCCCGGCGAGATCGTGGCCCTGGTGGGCCCCAGCGGAAGTGGCAAGACCACCTTCCTGCGGCTGGTGGCTGGCTTCGAGACGCCCGATGGAGGGACCGTCGCCCTGGAAGGGAGGTTGGTGGCGGGCCAGGGGGCCTGGGTGGCGCCGGAGGCCCGTCGGCTGGGCATGGTCTTTCAGGACTACGCCCTTTTCCCTCACATGGCGGTGGCCGAGAACGTGGCCTTTGGCCTCAAGGGGTGGCCGAAGCACGCCAGAAACCGGAGGGCCAGGGAGATGTTGGAGATGGTCCGCATGGCCCACCTGGCGGAGCGTTACCCCTATCAGCTATCGGGAGGCGAGCAGCAGAGGGTGGCCCTGGCCCGTTCCCTGGCCCCTCGGCCCCTGGCCCTCCTGCTGGACGAGCCCTTCAGTAACCTGGACCCTCAGCTGCGGCTCCAGCTACGCGCCGAGGTCAAGAGTATCCTCCGCTCCAGTGGGGTGACGGCGATATACGTCACCCACGACCAGGAGGAAGCCCTGTTCATGGGTGACAGGGTCGCCGTGATGAACGCTGGTAGCCTTGAGCAGGTGGGCACCCCTGAGGAGATATTCCATCATCCCCGCACCCGCTTCGTGGCCCGGTTCCTGGGGACCGCCGACTTTATCCCGGCCAGGGTAACGGAGGATAGCCTGGTCACGGAGCTTGGCGTCCTGCACACCTCCGCCCGCCTTCCAGCCGGGACGGAGGTGGAGGTCATGGTCCGCCCCGACGACGTAGCCATGCGCCCTTCCGGTGCGGGCCAGGGGAGGGTGGTGGGCCGCGTGTTTCGAGGGATGCACTATCTGTACAGCCTTTCCCTCCCTTCAGGACTGGTAGTCCACAGCCTGCAACACCACTCCGCCTACTACCAGCAGGCGGACCCTGTAGATGTGTATCTGGAGCCGAATCAGAGCCTGACCTGCTTCCTGAACGACGCCTCAGCAGCCTCCCTCCTGCCTCCCCCCAACCCCACCTTCGGTGTTTCGGTCCTCGACGCTGAGACAGACCCATCCTTCCAGGCAGTGACGGCCGAGAGGGCTCGCTGAGATATATCGCAGTACCCCAGTCTACCCAGCCAGGCACAGCGCGGCTGACGTGCTGTTTTTGTCTCCTGAGCCTCTGTTGATGTACGCTATCAATGCTATAATTACTATGCGAAATGTAACTACTCACCCCCTTGTCATTCTGAGGCGCGAAGCGACGAAGAATCTATTGTTCCAGGATAAGACTCTTCGGCTCCGCCTCAGAGTGACAGGTGAGTAGTTACAATTACTATGCGAAATTGACTTGAGGAGGAGATGGAAATGAGGCAGTCGGGCATAAACTATGCGTCAGAGACCTGCGCCTACTGTGATGGGGCAGGCAACGTTGACTCCAACCAGTGTCGGGCGTGCGGCGGGCAAGGCAACGTGTTAGTGGCACAACCTGCCCGGAAGTGTGCCCAGTGTCAGGGAAGGGGCAAAAAGTCCGCCTACCGGTGCAGCTTTTGCCTGGGGACCGGCTGGTCCCAGGCCCTGAGATCGAGTGCATGATAGTGGCATAGAGAGCGCAATGCTAGCTATGGTGTCTACACAATCAGCACACATCTCTGAGTAGAGATATTACGAATTCAGTCTATACCTGGGACTTTATGCCAGGGATATAGGTTGACATATTCTGATACCTGGAGCATAATTACAGAAAATAAACTCAGGAGGGTCAAGTATGGCTAGTTACAGGGTCGTGTCATCGGATAATCACGTGTTTGAGCCATCGGATCTGTGGGCGAGCAGGGTGGAGTCCATGTACAGGGACCGGGCACCCCGTGTTGTCTACGTGGAAGGAACCGAAGGTATCGCTGGTGGAGACTGGTGGTTCTGCGACGGCCGCAAGATAGTCGGCGCTTTCGCCGGGGCCCAGACGGGCAGGAGGTTCGAGGAGCCGGAAAAGCTGAGCATGGAGTCCAGATACGAAGAGGTCCGGCCTGGGGGCTACATTCCCGAGGAGCACGTCAAGGACATGGACATAGATGGGATTGACGTGAGCATAGTCTATCCCACCGTTGGCCTTTTGCTGTACAGTGTGCCGGATAGCGAGCTTCTGACGGCCATCTTCAAAACCTACAACGACTGGGTTGCCGAGTTCTGCAACGCGTACCCCAAGCGGCTCAAGGGCATCGCCATGCTCAACATAGACGACGTGCAGACAGGGGTGAAGGAGCTGGAGCGCTGCGCGAAGCTGGGCTTTGCGGGGGCCATGATCACCGTGTATCCCCCCGAGGAGAGGTCGTACGACAAGCCGGAGTACGAGCCCCTCTGGGCCACAGCCCATGACCTGGGGATGCCCCTTAGCCTCCACATAGGCACAAATCGCCCGGGCCCAGGCCAGCAGTTTGCGGACCTCGATTCCGCAACGGCCGCCTTCGTATCCAACGCCGACCACTGGGTGCGGATGTCCCTTGCCAACATGATCTTCAGCGGCGTATTCGACCGCTATCCGAATCTACAGGTGGGCTCGGTGGAAATGGAGCTGTCCTGGGTCCCCCATTTCCTGGACCGGATGGACTACAATTACACGCAACGGGCCCAGGAGTTCTCCCGCTCGTATCGGTTTAAGGAGGACATGCTCCCCAGCGACTTTTTCCACCGCAACGTGTTCCTTGGCTTCCAGGAGGATGCCCTGGGCATAAGGGACCGCCATATCATAGGTGTGGATAACCTCCTGTGGGGCGGAGACTACCCTCATCAGGAGTCCACCTTCCCAAGGAGTCGCCAGATCATCGAGGAGATTCTTGTGGACTGCACCGAGGATGAGAAGGCCAGGATAGCCGGAGGTAACGCCATAAGGATATACAATCTCGGCTAGTGCGTATCTGACAAATGCCCCACCCTCGTGCACCCGTAAAGGCTCACATAGCAAATATCCAGGGATGGGGTTATTACGGATTCAGTGTGTGTATGGGCTCATTTCCTGGAGTATCTGTTGACATATCCTGATGCCTGGGGCATAATTTAGGGGTACTCGACAAAACAGAACATAGGAGGGTTTGACATGGCTAATTATAGGGTCGTATCCTCTGATAACCACGTTCATGAGCCACCAGACCTGTGGATAGACAGGGCCGGGCCCAGGTTCAAGGACCGAGTCCCGCGTCTTCTCCGCGACGAGAAAACTGGCGGCGACTTCTGGTGGTGCGACAGCAAGAGCGTGATCAGCCTCGGGGCCGGCACGCAGACAGGCATGAGGTTTGAGGAGCCGGAAAAGCTGACCACCGTACATACCCAAGATGAGGTTCGCCTTGGTGGCTACATTCCCGAGGAGCACCTCAAAGACATGGACATTGATGGGGTGGATGTGAGCATCGTTTATCCCACCGTTGGCCTTTTGCTCTACAGCGTGCCCGATAGCCATCTCTTGACAGAAATCTGTCGGACATACAACGACTGGCTCGCCGAATTCTGCAGATACAACCTCAAGCGGCTCAAGGGCATCGCCATGCTCAACGTAGACGACGTGCAGACGGGCGTAAAGGAGCTGGAGCGCTGCGCCAGGATGGGGCTTGCAGGGGCCATGATCACCGTGTACCCCTTGGAGGAGAGGAGGTACTTCTTGCCGGAGTACGAGCCCCTGTGGGCTGCGGCCGAGAACCTGGGGACGCCCCTTGGCCTCCACATCGCCACGAACCGTCCCGGCCCGGGCCAGGAGTTTGGAGGTCCAAGAAGAGAGGGGACCGAGTCTACCTTGACACCCGCCTTCATCTGCAACGCAGACCACTGGATCCGGATGTCTCTGGGCGACATGATCTTCAGCGGCGTCTTCGAGCGCCATCCGAAACTACAGGTTGGCTCAGTGGAGATGGAGCTGTCCTGGGCCCCCCACTTCCTGGACAGGCTGGACTACACTTACACCCAGAGGACCCACCAGAAGGGGTGGTTCAAGCTTACGGGGGACATGCTTCCCAGCGACTACTTCCACCGTAACGTGTTCCTGGGCTTCCAGGAAGATGCCCTGGGCATAAGAATGCGGGACATCATAGGTGTGGACCAGCTCATGTGGGGCTCAGACTATCCCCATGTAGAGTCCACCTGGCCGAGGAGCCGCCAGATCATCGAGGAGGTCCTGGCGGACTGCACCGAGGAGGAGAGGGTCAAGATCGCTGGAGGGAACGCCGCGAGAGTATACAATCTCAGCTAGGTCCCACAGCCCTTCGCTGTTCACCTTACGCTGATTATGGTGGGTACTCCTACTCAGGAGTACCCACTGCTGATTGTGGCCCAGGAAAGAAAACGCCCTCGGGGGATTGTGCCTGGCTTCAGTCGCATAGTATATCCATAATATTACGGAATCAGCATATGGGTGAGGTTTCTATCTGGGGATGAATGTTGACATTCCCCGACGCCTGGAGCATAATTATGGGAGCCTCCAGCCACGAGGTAGGTACTCTACAGAATGAAATTCAGGAGGATCAAGTATGGCTAATTACAGGATGGTATCATCGGATAACCACGTTTTCGAGCCAACGGACCTGTGGACGAGCAGGTCCAGGTCAGGGTTCAAGGACCGGGTCCCACAGGTTGTTCGCCTGGAGGATGGCGACTGGTGGTACTGCGACGACCACAGGGTTATCGGCATGTCACCCGGTGCGCAGACGGGCATGAGGTTTGAGGAGCCGGAAAAGCTGACTCGCACAACTGAAGTTGAACACGTGCGGCCTGGGGGCTACATTCCCGAGGAGCACTTAAAGGACATGGATGCCGACGGGGTGGACGTGAGTATCGTCTATCCCACCGTCGGCCTCTTGCTGTACAGCGTGCCAGACAGCAATCTCCTGACTGAAATTTTCAGGACATACAATGACTGGCTGGCCGAGTTCTGTAGCTACAACCTCAAGCGCCTCAAGGGCGTCGCCATGATCAACGTAGACGACGTACAGTCAGGCGTAAAGGAGTTGGAGCGCTGCGCCAGGATGGGACTTGGGGCAGGCATGATCACCGTGTATCCCCCTGAGGGGAGAGGGTACAATTTGCCAGAGTACGAACCCCTGTGGGCGGCGGCCCAGGACCTCCAGATGCCCATTGGCCTTCACATCGCCACAAACCGTCCGAGCGCAGGCCAGGAGTTTGGGGTGGGGGAGCAGGCTGATCGCGTGAGCTCTGCCTTCATATCCAACGCGGACCACTGGATACGAATGTCCCTGGCTCACATGGCCTTCAGCGGCGTCTTCGAGCGCCATCCGAAACTGCAGGTGGGGTCAGTGGAGATGGAGCTGTCCTGGATACCCCACTTCCTGGACCGGATTGACTACACTTACACCCAGAGGCAGCAGCAAGACCGCTACCGGTTCAAGGAGGACATGCTCCCCAGTGACTATATCCACCGCAACGTGTTCTTCGGCTTCCAGGAAGATTCTCTGGGCATAAGGCTTAGGGAGATCATAGGCGTGGACAACCTCCTGTGGGGTTCAGACTATCCTCATCAAGAGTCCACCTTTCCCAGGAGTCGCCAGATCGTCGAGGAGATCCTGGCGGACTGCACCGAGGAGGAGAGGGCCAAGATCGCTGGTGGGAACGCTGTAAGGATATACAACCTAGACTAGACTTTCCCTGGCGGAGTTCCAGGAGCAGGAGCGGAGCGACGAAGCATCTGGTGGGGTAGGGATTCCCCCTCCCTTCCAGATTCTTCGCCTTCGGCTCAGAATGACATCCCACCAAAACAAGGAGGGTTCTCATGAAGCGGAAAGGCTGGTTAATCCTTGCGGTGGCGGTCATGGCTGCTGTGGCCCTGTTCGCAGTTTCCCTCTCCTCGCCCTTAGCTGACGGTAGCGTGGGCGCGCCCCCCGGCGATGGCAGTAACCCCTGTGATGGCGATAGTTGTCCTGGTAACCCCCCCTCCTGTCCTGACGGCAGTGACTGTCCCGGCAATCCCCCCTCCTGTCCTGACGGCAGTGACTGTCCCGGTAATCCCCCCTCCTGTCCTGACGGCAGTGACTGTCCCGGTAACCCCCCCTCCTGTCCTGACGGTAACAATAGCTGTGATGGTAATGGCGACAATGCTAACAGGTGAAGGACTGAGAGCTAACAAGGGAGGTATCTGGCGATGAGCGTGATAAGGCATCGCAAGCTACTGACGCTAACGGCCGTCCTAGCTCTAGCTGCCCTCGTGTCAGTCGCGGCCATCGGTGGGATGGTGTTGGGGGGAGGACCTCCGCCCGATAGCGGGTCCTCCAGCGCCCCTGGAGACCAGGGGACACAGCAGGCGGCGGGTGGCTCATACACCGGCCAGGTCCCCTGCCCCGACTCTGGGGGCGGTGAGGTGGGCTCCGGCGCAAGC
>CAYWGG010000129.1:0-7820 GCA_964457285.1 uncultured Dehalococcoidia bacterium | reverse complement strand
TACCTCGATCATGCTGAGGCGCTGGGCCCTAATAAACTCAAGGTATTCTTCAAGAAAAAGCCCGGCCTTGCCATCTGGCAGTTCGGCCTGGCTTTTATGCCAATCTTGCCCAAGGCCTACTGGGAGCCCGTAGTAAAGGAGGCCAAACAGCAGGCCACGGCCGCAGAACAACAGAAGGCCCTCTTCGCTCACGTGCCAAAGAACCAGCCCGTTGCGGGTGGCTTTATCTTCAAGAAATGGGAGAAGGGAGCCTTTGCTGAGAGCACCAAAAACCCCAACTTCTTTGGCACGGGTGCGACCATAACTGAGTACGCCAACGGCGCCTACGCCGAGTCCAAGCCCGGAGTATATAGCTTCTCAGCCTACGGACAGCCCACCGGTGAGAAGACCCTGGAGTACAAAGTAGGGCCCTATGCCGATAGCTCCATCCACTCCATCTACGGCACCCAGGAGGCAGCTATCCTGGCCCTCAAGAAGGGTGAAATAGACTTCCTGCTCAACCCTGCAGGTCTCCAGAGAGGACTCCAGGAGCAGCTCAAGGACCAGCCCGGCCTCGCCACCATCGAGAACCCTTCCAACGGTTTCAGGTATCTGTCCTTCAACTTCCGGCGGCCTCCCATGGACAGTAAGCCCTTCCGCCATGCTGTGGCGACGCTGATAGATAAGGAGTTCATGACCAACACCGTACTCCAAAAAGTAGCCATCCCCATGTATACCACCGTCCCCGAAGGCAACGGCTTCTGGTACAACCCGGATGTGCCGCTGATCGGCAAGGGGCTCAACCGAGGAGAACGCATAGCCCAGGCCGTGAAGCTCCTCAAGGACGCCGGGTTCATCTGGGAGACGGAGCCTAAGATGAGCAAGGACGGCAGGTTCGTAGAGGTGGAGGGGAAGGGCCTCAAGATGCCCGACGGCAAGCCCGTACCTGAAATGGAGCTGCTGGCTCCCAGCGCTGGCTACGACCCCCTGCGGTCTACCTTCGCCATCTGGATCGAGAGATGGCTCAATGAGGTCGGCATCCCGGTCAAGGCCAACCTCACGGGCTTTAACATTATTGTGGACAGGACCCGCGGCGAGAAGCTTGACTTCGACATGTTTATCCTGGGCTGGGGCCTGTCCCTGTACCCGGACTATCTGGAGGCCTTTTTCCACTCTCGCCACGCTGAGCCCGGCGACTTCAACGCAGGGGGCTATTCCAATCCGGAGTTCGATAAGCTGGCGGACGAGTTGCTGGCTGAGAGCGACCTGAACGAGGCCCGCAAAAAGGTCTTTAAGATGCAAGAGTTCCTGGCCGACGACCTGCCTTACGTAGTCCTGTTCACTACCCCTATCCTGGAGAGCTACCGCAGCGACCGGCTGAAGTTCCCTTATACCGAGACTCTAGGCGGGCTCCAGAACGGAAACGGTCTTACAACAGTGGTGGCAATTCAGTAGCAGGCAGAAGTGAAGGGGTAAGAAGATGACCAGCTACCTTGCCCGCCGTACGGGACAGATCCTGGTCACCCTCTTCCTGTTTATCACCCTGTCATTTCTCCTCATCCAGGCGCAGCCCGGCGACTACGCCTCCTTTTTCACCCTGGACCCGAAGCTGTCCCCCGAGACCAGGGCCCAGATGGCAGAGGCTTTTGGCCTGGACAAGTCTCTGGGGGAACAGTACCTGGTACACCTCGAGAACTACTTCACCGGTAACTTCGGTGTCTCCTTCGGCCACTACCCGCGCTCGGTGCTAGATGTCATCAAGGAGCGTTTGCCCAGGACGGTGGTGCTTTTCCTCACCGCAACGGTGGTCTCGTTCTACTGCGGGTTTTTTCTGGGGAAGGCCCTGGCCTGGGGGCGTGGTGGACTGCTGGAGTACGTAGCTACCATATCCGGAGCGACGCTCTTCACCGTGTTCACGCCCTGGTTTGGGCTGATGATGATCTGGCTCTTCTCTTTCAAGCTGGGCTGGTTTCCATTGGGGAAGTTCCTGGACCCTGGAATATGGCTCAATGCCCCGGTTAACGCCAATCACGTCTTCAACAATATGCTTCTTACCGCGGGGGCCTTCTCCGTCTTCGCATTTCTGGCCTTACTGGTGGCCCGAAGAGTAGGGTGGAGACGGCAGGGGTGGCTCCTGGTCACGGCCATAGGGCTGTCAGTTGCCATGATACCAGTGGCGTGGTCCCTCTCCGGGATAGGAGAGCTGGCCCTGGACATTCTGAAGCACATGGTGCTGCCCATTCTTACTCTAACCCTCATCTCCTTTGCCGGGACCATGCTCCTCACCAGAAACAGTATGCTTGAGACCCTTCGTGAGGACTACATTATGGCCGCCAGGGCCAAGGGCCTGCCGGAGAAGGTGGTTCGCGACCACCACGCGGCCCGCAACGCCCTGCTTCCAGTGGCGACCAGCCTGGTCTTCAGCCTGGCCTTCGCCATTGATGGCGGCGTGATCACAGAGGCTATATTCTCATGGCCGGGCATGGGCCTGACCCTGCTCGATGCAGTGCTGAGCGAGGACCTGCCTCTGGCCATGGGCGCCTTCCTGTTCATCGGCATCTTCGCCCTGGTTGCCCATCTGGTGGCCGATGTGCTGTACGTCTATCTCGACCCCAGGATACGATACCATTGATTAGCCAGGCCGCTATCGCCAGATCAATGCGGCTCAGGGCTGCCAGGGCGCGCCTCGCCCTGCGCGGGCTGAGGGATGCCTGGGCGATCTTCGTGGAAAGCAGGATTGGCGTCCTGGGACTGGCGATAATCGTGCTCTTCAGCCTCATGGCAATCGCGCATCCGGTCCTCATGTCCACCGTCTGGGACGACACCACCTACAATCCCGTGACGGGCTATGCCTTTGACCAGACCGACCAGCCCGCAGCCCCCTCCTGGAAACACCTCCTGGGAACAGACCCTCTGGGCAGGGACGTGCTTAGCCAGTTGATGTCCAGCACCGCCTCCGAGTTCATTTTAGGCATCGTCGCCGCTCTGGTCACCGTGGGGATAGCCACCGTCGTCGGGGCTGTGGCCGCCTACTACGGCGGCGCTGTGGACGCTTTTTTCATGCGGCTGGCGGACATGATCATCATACTCCCCACCTTATCGCTATTGTTCGTGCTGACCGCCCTTTTCGGCCTGGGCCTCTTCGAGCTAGCCCTCATCCTGGGAGTCCTGGCTGGATTCGGCGGCACCGCCATAATCATCAAGTCCCAGGCCCTGAGTATCAAGGTCAAGCCCTATATCGAGGCGGCAAGAGTCGCCGGGGGCAGCCAGCTTCACGTAATCTTTGTACACATCATCCCCAACCTGTTGCCTCTATCGCTCCTGTTTATGATGTTCACCGTCACCTCAGCCATTTTCTCTGAAGCGATCCTCTCCTACTTCGGAATCCTCAACATCAGGATGAGCTGGGGTATAATGATCTCCACGGCGGAAAGGGGTGGTTACCTTCTGGGCGGCACTGGATACTGGTGGTTGATCGTCCCCGCGGGCGCTTCCATCACACTTTTGTGCACCGCCTTTTATCTTGTGGGCCGAGCCCTGGACGAGGTGGTGAACCCCAGGCTCAGGCGCAGGTGAGAGCTATAGAGTGGGTATGTTATAATAAAGCCGGATTCAGCAAAATGTCTTTTGAGTATTCAACTGTGTTTGATATCATTGACCATCTAATCCTTTACCTTGTTGATCGGATGCAGAAAGGAGATCGCACCTTGGGGATGCGACAGAACCAGGGGGTTCTTACTACGACCCTTGCTAAGCTTCTGTTCTTGGTTGATGTATTGACTGTTCAGGCTTCCGGCAAGCGGGTTACTGACTTCCAATACATCAGGTATAGGTTTGGCCCCTATCCGCTGGCGCAATTTGAAGAGAGGCTAAGCAAACTAGAAGGGTGGGAACTGACTCGGCAACCGGGAATTTCCACTGAGGGGAAAGTGTACCGAGTTTTTCGCCTTGGTGGAAGGCCCCGCTTCCGCCCCACACTGATAACAGGGCAAATCCGCTTGTTTGCTGATGAAGTCCTCACCGAGTTTGGTGAGCAACGACTTGATGAAATCTTAGAGCATGTATACTCTTTGCCAATTATGTACAGGTGTAAGTTCGGCGATCCCATTCCTCTCGAGTCCCTGCAACCTGTGAAAACAGATGAAGACCTGGTGTCCATGATAGCCAAGGTCTTCTCCAATAGCCTTTTAGCTCCTTTGCCAGAAGCGCACCTGGTTTCGCTAAGGGAAGCTGCTCAGGAAGAAACTAACGAAAATGTCCAAATTGCTGAACGTATGAGGGAACAACAACGTCAGGCGTTTCGACGGAAGGATAGAGACTAGGGAGACTCAAAGTGCCATTCCCCAACATTCCCAGGCGAGCGTGGACTTTCAGAAGGAAACCTTGCTGGGCAGATGTCTATTGGTTCGATTTTGCTTTTCCGGTCTCAGGGCAACAGTCTGTGGCATTCCAACGTCCTGCACTAGTCGTTTCTAATACTGACATCATTATCCCTGGAACGTTAGAGCTTATTCCTCTTTCCGGTGCTGAGAACGCTCGAATGGGCTATGCTTTCCATGTCCAGGTGACGAAGGCAGAATGTCCTTTCTTGGACAAAGATTCGATTGTTAAGGTCGATCAGATTTTCTGTGTCCTTAGCACCCAACTGCCAGACCAACGCTATATTGGAACCTTTTCCCCAAATATCATGCGTCGAGTCTACACTCAAATGCTTAAAGCATTGGGTGTTGACAAACTTCTCTCGTGACAAGAGCTAAAGGACATGGCCGACCCGATCCTGCAAGTAAACGACCTCACCATGTACTACCTGACCCGGCAGGGTGAGGTGAAGGCTGTGGATGGCGTGACCTTTGATATTGCACGCGGCCAGACCCTGGGGCTGGTAGGAGAGTCGGGCTGCGGGAAAACCTCCGTGGCCATCTCCCTGATGCGACTCCTTCCCGATAACGCCCGGCTCATCAGAGGCCACGTATTCCTCGATGGGCGGGACCTGATATCTATGAGCGAGGACGAGGTGCGGCGGTACCGATGGAAGCGGATCGCTATGGTGTTTCAGGCCGCGATGAACGCTCTGGACCCCGTGTACCGTGTGGGTGACCAGATAATCGAGGCTATCGAGGCCCATGACACCGATGGGACGCGAGCGAAGGCCAGAGAAAGGGTGGCAGAACTCTTCCGCATGGTAGGCCTGGACCCACGGCTCATGGAGCGCTATCCTCACGAGTACAGCGGAGGCATGAGGCAGCGCGCAGTGATCGCTATGGCCCTGGCGTGCGAGCCCGACATCATCATCGCCGACGAGCCGACCACGGCCCTGGACGTCATCGTACAGGACCGTATCTTGAGGGAGATGAAGGAAATCCGGCGAGAGCTTAACATGAGTATGCTCTATATCACCCACGATATCGGCGTCGTCGCCGAGGTGACTGACCGGATAGGGGTGATGTACGCTGGGAAGCTGGTAGAGCTGGGAGACACCCTTGAAGTCTTCCAGAATCCCATACACCCCTACACTGCCGCCCTCATGTCGGCATTTCCCAGCATCCTGGGCGAGAAACGTCCCCTGGCGACCCTCCCCGGGGAGCCTCCCAACCTGATAGACCCCCCGCAGGGCTGCCGGTTTCACCCGCGCTGCCCCCGTGTTACGGAGGTCTGTCGCCATGAGGAGCCCCCTATGGTCAACCGCGGCGACCACTGGGCCGCCTGCTGGAACCCCTTGGGATGAAAAGATGGCAGCGGTGCATAATGACGTGCAAAAGCAGGAGATGAACGAGCCCCTTGTCCGGGTGGAAGGGCTCACCAAGCTCTTTCCCCTGAGCAGGGGCGTCTTCCGCGGGCCACGTAGCTTCGTCCATGCCGTGGACGGCGTATCCTTTGACCTGTCTGAGGGCGAGAGCTTTGGCCTGGTGGGCGAGTCTGGCTGCGGGAAGACCACTATGGGTAAACTTCTCCTCAAGCTCCTTGAGCCCACCCAGGGACGAATATTCTTCCGGTACAAAGGCAAGGCCTTTTCAGACATATCCCAGATCAAAGGCCAGGAGGTCAAGACCTTCCGGCGCCGGGCCCAGATGATATTCCAGGACCCTTACGAGTCCATGAACCCAAGGCGCACCATCTACGACACCGTGGCCGAGCCGCTGGTAGTCCAGGGCGTCGGGAGCACCCTTGACAGGTTCGACAGGGTCGGCCATCTGCTGGAGCTGGTGGGACTCACCCCGGCCTCCACCTTCCTGTTTCGCTATCCCCATGAGCTTTCCGGCGGCCAGCGCCAGCGAGTGGCGATAGCCCGTGCCCTGGTCATTGAGCCATCCTTCATCGTGGCGGACGAACCTACGTCCATGCTGGACGTTTCTATCAGGACGGGCATGATGCTCCTTATGCAAAGCCTGGCCGAGCGGCTGGGAATAACGTACCTCTACGTGACCCACGACCTGGCGGTGGCAAGGTATATGTGCCAGCGTGTGGCTGTGATGTACCTGGGGAAGATAGTGGAGGTGGCAGAGACCGAGGAGTTGCTGAAGAATCCTCTGCACCCTTACACCAGGGCCCTCCTCTCAGCCGTGCCCGTCCCCGACCCCTCTTATCATCGGGAACCCGTGAACATCCACGGCGACCTCACCCGGCCCGTGGACCCACCAGCCAGGTGTCGCTTCTACGACCGGTGTCCTATGGCTACCGAGGTCTGCCGCGACAACCCTCACCCAACGCTGGAGGACAAAGGCGGCGGCCATATGGCAGCGTGCTATAGGGCCTAGCGCCTGTTCTCCAATGCCCTTCACGGAGACCGGCATGTCCAACGATTACATAAGCCAAGGTGCACCAAGGCCCCTGGTCGGCGTGGGGGTTGTGTTCGTGAGGGATGGGCGGGTCTTTCTTGCCATGCGTCAAGGCTCCCACGGTGAGGCGACCTGGGCCTCGGCAGGGGGACACCTGGAACTGGGGGAGTCCCTGGAGGACTGCGCCCGCCGTGAGGCGCTGGAGGAGCTAGGCGTGACTGTGGGCGACCTGCGCTTCCTCTGCGTCAGCAACATCATCGCCTACGGCAAGCACTACGTAGACATCGAGTTTTTGGGCGAGATCGGCCATCAAGAGCCACGATTGACCGAGCCAGAGGCTTTCTCCGAGTCGGGCTGGTTTCCCCTGGACAACCTGCCTCAGCCCCTCTTCGAGGCGGCCCGATATGCCCTGGATAGCCTGCGCAGCGGGCAATACTACTATCCAGGGTAGGAAGCATCACAGAAGCAGGGGCACGGCATGCCGTGCCCCTACTTCCTCCCCTTCCCAAGGGCCTCCTCCAGGCCAGGTATCCGCTCGGCTCCAGTTGGGACGGTGATAGACGAGCCCTCCAGGTCGTCGCCTATGGGCTCAAAGCGCCCTCCAAGCCACTGGGCCAGGAAAGCCTCAGCGAGGGCGTAAAAGGAGAGGTTGTTCTCGGGGCGTGCGAAGCCATGCCCTTCATCCGAGTACAGCACATACGTCACCGGGATATTCCTGTCCTGCATCGCCTGAACGATCTGGTCGGACTCGCTCCGCTTCACACGGGGGTCGTTGGCCCCCTGTCCTATCAGCAGCGGCCTTCTGATCCGCTCCACGTAGGTCAATGGGGACCGCTCGTTCAGAAATGCCCGGCCTTCCTCCGTCCTGTGGTCGCCCACGCGCGTAACCCACAGCTCTATGGCAGGCAACCAGTAGGGTGGAAGGGACTGCACCAGGGTCAACAGGTTGGACGGCCCTACTATGTCCACCCCACAGGCAAAGGTATCGGGGGTGAAGGTCATGCCCACGAGAGTGGCATACCCGCCGTAGCTACCCCCCACGATGGCGATGCGCTCCGGGTCGGC
>CAYWGG010000128.1:0-7847 GCA_964457285.1 uncultured Dehalococcoidia bacterium | reverse complement strand
TGGCTTCCGATGAGGAGTACCTGGCGCTGGCGGAGGTGCTGGGACAGTTCGGCGTCGGCCATATCGGGCTGACCCTGGGCTTGGGCCTGACACCGGAACATCAACAGGCGGTACGGGAGCTAACAAAGGAGATGATGAGGGTCAGCGGGCGGCCTTTCGGCTTGCTAGATGTCCAGACCGACCCCGACTGGGTGCGGGCGTGCCGTGAAGAAGGACTCCCGTTGATGCTCCAACGGACGAGCACCACGTCCGGGCTCCAGTTCAAGCTGGCAGAGTTCAACATGTTCGACTACATGCCCAACTGGGTGCAACCCCTGGTTGGGAGCCGGGAGGAACGAGCCGCCAAGCTACGGGACCCGAGAGCCCGGGCTGCCATGAAGCGAGATGTGGAGGAGTGGCCCAACCTCAGGACCGATTGGAGCAGGGTGAGTGTGCTGGAAGTGGCCAGCGAAAAGAACCAGAAGTATGAGGGCCTGACCATTAAAGAGCTAGCTGAAATGATGGGTAGACACCCTGTGGACGCCTTCCTGGACCTGGCGCTGAACGAGGGGCTAGAGACCGAATACTTGATACCATCTCGAGATACTCCGGACGAGTTGAAGGCGCGTCAGCGGGACCTCATGGATCCCTACTCTCACATCTCTGTATCCGATGGCGGCGCCCACACCAGGTTCAACACCAATAGCATGTGGCCCGTGTTCTGGCTGTCTTTCTGGGTCCGCGATAGGGAGATAATGAGCCTGGAGCAGGCCCACTACAAGATAAGCGCCCTACCTGCCTGGTTAACGGACTTTAAGGACCGGGGCACCCTGCGAACTGGTAACTGGGCTGACATCATCGTCTACAACCTGGAGGAGCTTGGGTTCGTACACGATCGGCCTATCTTCGCCAACGACTTTCCCGGCGGGGAGCGCCGCTTCATCCAGAAGCCCAGAGGGTTGCGGTACACTATGGTCAACGGTGCCGTTACCTTCGAGGGAAGCAACTGCACTGGAGCCCTGCCGGGCAAGCTGCTTCGTAGCTACGACATGGTCGGCTAGCAGGGCCGTACGCTGTGTCGCTCCACCCTTTCCCTACCCTGCAAGCTGACCCAACCCCTCACCCCCACCCCTCTCCCAATGGGAGAGGGGCCGGGGGCGAGGGGTTCACCTCCCTTGAGCAGCTTTATAGCAGGAAACTCTGGTCAGTAAGGAGCCCCATGACTACAGCAAGCCGTCTCTCAATGCCACTGGGCGAGGCGATTTTCACACTCCGAGCTATCCGGCGCCTGAAGCCCGACCCCATACCCAATGCTGACCTGCGTGCCATTTTGGAGGCCGCAGTTCATGCACCCAACGGTGGCAACCAGCAGTTGTGGCATTTCCTGGTGGTGAAAGACCCTGAGCTGCGCGCTCAGTTCGCTCCACTGTACCGGGAGGCGTGGTGGGCAAAGCGCAGAGATGCCGGGATTCACGGGCCCGAGGATATTCCACCTGAGAACCTGGTGCTGCGGTCGGCGATGAGGCTTGCGAACCAAATCGGACGAGCGCCGGTGATAGTGCTGATATGCGCCACAGCCAAAGGTGCCGGGCCCATAGGTTCGGTCATTCCGGCGGCGCAAAACCTGCTTTTAGCGGCGCGGTCTCTGGGCATCGGGGGCACCATTACCACCCTGCATCCTGAGGTGGAGGAAAGGGTGCACCGGTTGTTCGGAATCCCCGACACGGCGCAGGTTGTCTATTGCGTCCCCCTGGGATACCCTCGCGGGAGTTTTGGCCCCACCATCCGAAAACCCCTCGTTGAGGTGTGTTCCTACGACAGCTGGGGCAACGCCAGGCCATTGTCATAGGAATATGACCCCCTAAATCTCCCCTTACCAGGGGGGACCACAGGGGGGTTCTCAGCGTGCTCTACATTGGGGCCGAGCTGTCAGAGGGGAGGACTAAAAGGCCCTGCCCCCTCGCACACCCTCGTTGACAGCCCTTCCACCTGACCTTATAATTGCGCCAAAACTACTGTAAGTAGGGGCGCACCTGTGAACGCTCCGGCCAGACCCATGGTTGTCTGCCCATGCGGCGGGAGGGTTCGACATCGGAAGTGAGCGTGGGGGAGGGGCTGGAGCCAGGGAGGAGCATCACATGCCTGAGCATGACGTAGTGGTAGTGGGTGGTGGTTTCGCCGGGATGCGCGCTGCCATCGCTGCCAAGAGCGCCGGCGCCGAAGTAGCCCTCGTCTCCAAGGTCCATCCTCTAAGGAGCCACTCTTCGGGGGCCCACAGCGGCATCAACGCTGCTCTAGGGGCCGAGGACTCCTGGCAGTCCCATGCCCACGACACCATCGTGGCAGGTGACTATCTATCAGACCAGGACGCAGTAGAAATCCTGTGCCAGGAGGGCATCCAGGACGTCATCCGGCTGGAGCACATGGGTGTCATCTTCAGTCGAGACGGCCAGGGACGCATAGACCTGATGCCCTTCGCCGCCTCTTCCAGGCCCCGTACCTGCTACGTCGGCGACTCCGCAGGCCACATCATCCTGCAAGTCCTCTACGAGCAGCTTCTGAGGTTGCAGGTCCAGACCTACGACGAGTGGTTCGTCACCTCGCTGCTGATAGCGGACGGGGTCTGCCAGGGAGCCATCGCCCAGGAGCTGTCTACGGGAAGGCTTCAACCCTTGTACGCCAGAGCGGTGGTTCTGGCCACGGGCGGCCTGGGCAGGATGTACCAACCAAGCACCTCTGCCTACACGTCCACGGCCGATGGTGTGGCGTTGGCCTATCGAGCAGGAGCCCCTCTGGTGGATATGGAGATGGTCCAGTACCATCCCACAACCCTCAAGGGCAGAGGAACGGTGATCACCGAGGCGGCCCGAGGAGAGGGCGCTTACCTGGTGAATAAGGATGGCGATAGGTTCATGGCATCCTACGCCCCCGAAAGGATGGAGATGGCACCGAGGGACGTGTGCTGCCGGGCTATAGAGACCGAGATCGCCGCTGGGAGAGGGATGGAGAGCGTGAGAGGGGGGCAGGGCAGGGAAAGGGTGGAGCGACACGATGACTGCGTGTTCCTGGACTTCAGGCATCTGGACCCGCAGCGCATGGATGACCGCCTGCCGGAGACCCAGCTTCTGGCGAAAAACCTGGCAGGCATTGACATCAAGAAAGACCTGGTGCCCGTGCAGCCCGCCATGCACCGTCCTATAGGGGGCATCCAGATAAATGTGGATGGCGCCACCGACATTCCAGGGCTGTACGCGGTGGGCGAGTGCGCCTGTGTGGGCGTCCACGGGGCCAACCGCCTGGGCGGCAACTCGCTGCTGGATAGCATAGTCTTCGGCAGGCGCGCCGGAGATGCGGCAGCCACCTATACCAGAGCCACCCCGTCGCAGAGAGCTTCCCAGTCGCTCCTGGAGGACCAGGAGCGGCGCGTCCAGGAGCTAGCTGCCCGGAGCGGTGGTAAGGACACCGTCGGCTCCCTGCGCCTCGAGTTGGCTCTTACCATGCATCAAAAGGTGGGGATATACCGAAGCAGGGTGGGGCTAAGGGAAGCCATAGAGAAGGTCAACGAGCTAAAAGGGCGGTACGCCAGGGTAGCTATCTCCAGCGCTGGCGGCGCTTACAACCCATCTCTCTCGGCCTTCCTGGAGCTGGGGAATATGCTGGACGTAGCCCAGGTGATAGTAGCCAGCGCCCTGGCCCGCCAGGAGAGCCGGGGAGCCCACTACCGTACCGATTTCCCACAAAGGGATGATGCTAGCTGGTTGAAACACACCATCGCCTCTTACACCCCAGACAGGCCGTCACTAGCTTACAAACCTGTAGTAATAACCCAGTGGCAGCCGTCGGACCCGTCCTGAGCCGAAGGAGAAGGAAAGGAGGGCTTACTGATGGATGTTACCTTTAAGGTTCATCGTTACGACCCGGCCACCGATGACGAGGGCCAACTCCAGACCTATATCCTGGACACCGAGGAGAGTGCCACCGTCCTCGATGCCCTGATGCGTATAAGGGAGGAGCAGGATAGCACCCTGGCCTTTCGAGGCACCTGTCGCACCGGCTTCTGCGGCGACTGCACCATGCGCATCAGCCGCCGCAACCGCATCGCCTGTCACACCACGGTGGCCGGCGCCCTCCGCGATGGCGAGATCACCGTCGAGCCAATTGACCTCATTAACGTGGCTAAGGACATGATGTACGATATGGAGGCCATGGTCTACAGCAAGTACAGGGCCGTAGAACCCTGGATTGAGCCAGGGGAGCCTCAGCCCGAGAGGGAGCACATAGTGCCAAACGAGGTCATTCAGGACCTGCGAAAGGTCATGAGCTGTACCATGTGCTGGCTATGTGACGAAGGGTGTACCACAATGGTGGTGGACAAGACATTCCTGGGGCCCGCTGCCCTGACCAAGGCATATCGGGTGATTGCCGACCCCCGTGACAGCAGGACGATGGAGCGGCTGAATAAGCTCAGCGAAGCTCATGGCATGTGGGACTGCTGCCACTGTTTTGAGGCTAGCGAGCACTGCCCCAAGGCGATTGACCCCACTGAGCGCATCTTCGCTCTGAGGAACAGGGCCATCAAGGTCAACGCGGGCAGTCCCAAGGTAAGAAACCACTACAGGAGCTTTGCCGCCTCGGTGAAGGCCGATGGGTGGCTGGACGAGGCCCGCCTGGCCATCGAGACCGAGGGGCTGTCCAACGTCAAAGGCCAGTTGAAGCAGCTACCCCTCGCGCTGAAGGCCCTCCAGAGAGGCAAACGGCCTATGCCCTATATCCTCCACAAGAAGAGGCCAGGGGCCGACAAGATCAAGGACATCTTCGAGAAGTGGGAGAAGAGTTCTTAATCCCAAAGTAGTAGCTACACAGTCATTCTGAGCGAAGCGAAGAATCTACCTATACTAGACCCTTCGCTGCGATCAGGGTGACAGTAGGTGGAAAGGGTGAAAAAATGGCGTACGCATTTTATCCGGGTTGTGTATCCAGAGGGGGCTGCCCCGAGCTATATCCGGCCGCAAAGATGGTGTGCGAGAAGCTGAACATCGAGCTGGCGGAGCTGACCGACGTAGGTTGCAGCGGGGCCGGCGTCCTCAGCCAGGAGGTGTCCGACCCCATCAACGCCCGCACTCTGGCAAAGGTGGAGCGGATGGGGATGACTATGATGACCATCTGTAGCACCTGCCAGGGGGTGTTCACTCAGGCCAACCATCGGCTCAAGTCCTACGCCGAGCGCAGGGAGCGCATCAACAGGGAATACCTGGCGTCGGAGGGGCTGGAGTATAAGGGCACCGTGGACGTGAAGCACTTCCTGTGGGTGCTGGACGAGGAGTATGGCCTGGATAAGCTGAAGGGACAGGTCGTTCGTCCCCTTGCGGGGTTGAAGGTCGCTCCCTTCTATGGCTGCTACCTGCGCCGTCCCCCTGAGCTTATGATGCCCAAGGGCTTCGAGAGGCGTAGGAGCGTCCTGGAGAACACCGTAGAAGCCCTGGGCGGCGAGGTGGTCAGAATCTCCGGCAGGAGCAAGTGCTGTGGCTTCCCCATCCTCACCTCCAACGAGGATGCCTCCTTGGCCATGTGTGGCGACCACACCCTGGAGGCCAGGCAGAAAGGCGCCGACTGCGTGGTCACCCCCTGTCCCCTGTGCCACCTAGAGCTTGATGGCAAGCAGGCCGACGCCGAGAAGCACAAGCATGAGAACATTGACATGCCCATCCTGCACCTGCCCCAGCTCGTTGGCCTGGCCCTTGGCTTCAGCCCAAAGGAGATGGGCCTGGATAAGCACCTGGTATCCACGGAGGATGTGGTTAAAAAGCTGGAGGCGATCAGGACATAAAATTTAGCCACAAAGACACGGAGTAGAGAGTATAAAGATTGCCGTTTAATCTGCTTTACAGGGGTATTATACTGGGGAATTCCGTCTCTATCTTTGCAATTTTGCCCGGCCAGATACGACTTGGTGGCTTGCCGAGCCGGGTTTCCAGATATGAAAATTCAAAAAGTGCAGGGATAGAGTCCCGCGTTAATTAGAAGGGAATAATGTCTTATGTTGGTGAAACCCATTGATGTGAAGCCCCTCCCAAATTATAGAGTTTACCTTAAGTATGCAGACGGAGTTGAAGGCGAAGTAGACCTCTCCGACTGTGTTGGCGAAGGCGTCTTTGGTGCTTGGAAGGATATTGTTTTTTTTCAGCAGGTTCATCTCGGACCAGGTCGGCAAATTCGTTGGAATGACGAGATTGAACTATGCCCAGATGCTCTGTATTTACAACTTACCGGCAAAACGCCTGAGCAGGTCTTTCCCAAACTCAGCGGGAGCCAACAGATGCCGGAAATCAGTAGATTCTACGGGATTGTTATGAGAATGTATTTTCGGGATCACTTGCCACCCCATTTTCACGCCGAGTATGGGGAACATGAGGCATTGATTGAGATTGAAGCAGCAGAGATTCTAGAAGGACACATCCCGACACGAGCATTGAGGCTGGTGAAGGAGTGGGCAATCCTGCACAGAGCAGAGTTACTGAGTTGCTGGCAGCTTGCGCGACAATCACAACCATTAGGCAAAATAAATCCTCTAGAATGAGCAGAGTGATTGAAGGAGTTGCGACTAACCTGTCGCTACAGCCGACGCGCTACCGCGAGCGGCTGGACCTGGTCGCTAGTACAGCTTGGCGGAAAAGACGTACCCTTTGGTAAGCAGTATCCTGCTTGTCAGAGTGCACCATAACAGGTCGTAAAGGGTCAGGCACTTGAGCCGCTAGGCAGTTCTAGGACTTGGGCTACCCTTCTCTGGAAGCGGTGCGTAAAAATGAATGATGAAGAGCAAGGGGTGATACTATGACCAGGATAGCCATTATGGGGGCGGGCGCTGCCGGAAGCTACATCGGGGCCTTCCTGACCAGGGAAGGACAGGACATAACCTTCATTGACCAGTGGCCGGAGCATGTTGAAACCATGAAAAGGGACGGCATCCGGGCCAGCGGCAGCCAGGGGGACTTTACCGTGCCGGTGAAGGCGCTGCATCTGACTGAGGCCCAGAGCCTTTTTGCAAGAGAAGGGGAGCCCTTTGACATAGCCTTCGTCGCGGTGAAGTCCTACGATACTGAGTGGGCAACCCACTTCATCAAACGCTACTTGAAGCCCACAGGCTTCGTGGTCTCCTCCCAGAACTGCATGAACGACGAGCTTATCGCCTCCATCGTGGGCTGGGAGCGAGAGGTGCCCTGTGTGATGTCTCACATAGAGGTAGCCCTGTGGGAGCCGGGGCACGTCACCAGGGGAGGCGAGCCAGGAAGGGACCACGGCCACGACGTCTTTCGCGTGGGCGAGACCAACGGCAGGGTCACTCCAAGGGTGGAGCATCTGGTCAATATGCTGAGTTGCATAGACGGTGCGAAGGTGACCACCAACATCTGGGGCGAGC
Organism: uncultured Dehalococcoidia bacterium; assembly: GCA_964457285.1. GTDB lineage: Bacteria > Chloroflexota > Dehalococcoidia > Lucifugimonadales > JAGWBF01 > CAYWGG01. The sequence goes on along the minus strand of CAYWGG010000128.1, from coordinate 451 downwards.
GATGGGCCAAGCTGGCCCAGAACTCCATGGGAAACCCAGTGGGGGGCATCTCCGGCCTTGGCTCCCAGGGTATGGCCCAGGACCCCCGCGCCCGGATGCTGCGCATCCATCTCGCCAGAGAGACGGTCCTGGTGGGCAAGGCCCTCAACTATAACGTCGAGCCTGTGGCCGGGTTCGATGCCGACACCTGGGCCAGGGCCAATGAGGGGGATGTCTTCGAGGAGATTGACGCCAACCTGCAGGCAAGGAGAGGGAGGGTTGACTGGCACTCCTCTATGGCCCAGGATGTCAAAAAGGGCCGCCGCTCGGAGATAGACTACATGAACGGCTACGTGGTGAGGAAAGGGCAGGAGGTGGGTGTGCCTACGCCCGCGAGCGCCGCCGTCGTCGCCGCGATGCGCGAGATAGACGCTGGCCGGCTCAAGCCCGACCCCTACAATATAGACCGGGT
>CAYWGG010000127.1:0-7893 GCA_964457285.1 uncultured Dehalococcoidia bacterium | reverse complement strand
GCTAGTTTCTACACCTTCTATCTGTGCTCTTAGCCGATTCTCTACGACTTCTATTCGCCCTTCCAGACGGCTTTCTATAATTTCTGGCAGTCTATCCATCCGGCCCTCTAGCCTGTCCATCCGACCCTCTAGACCATCCATCCGGCCTTCTAAACGTCCCAGCCTCCCTCCCAACTGCCATATTGCGCCGATCAAAGCCAGGAGCAGGACAGCTCCCACTCCCACAACAGATACGATTATTTGCAATGTGTCTGTCATAATCTCAGCTACAATTATAAACCCTCTTATGGTATCTTTGAAACATCCAAAGCGTTTTGGAGAACCGATGTGCTAGCGCATCTCATTTACGGCGACAACTTTCTAGTCTCCCAGGCTCTGAAGGAGCTTCAAGGGCAGGTGGGGCCGCCTGAAGTCCTGGAGGCCAACAGCCACCGTGTCTTTGGGGCTCAGACAGACCTGGCGCGGCTAAAGGTCATATGCAACGCGATGCCTTTTCTGGCAGAGCGCCGCATGGTAGTCGTCGAGGGCCTGCTCTCCCTCTTTGACCCCCGAGAGGGCCGGCGGCCGGGTCGCAGCAATCCAGCATCGGGCCGAGGCCCTTCGTCGGGACGTAGGACAGGGCCAGCACCGCCCTCAGGAGAGGGCTCACCGGCTAGTCCTGGGGTGGGTCGCGACTGGGAGGACCTGCCTCGGTACATCGGGGAAGAGATGCCGCCCACTGCTCTGCTGGTGTTTCTGGAAGCTGCGGTATCCAGCAGGAATACCCTCCTCGAAAGGCTCAAGACGGTCGTCCAGGTCCAGGCGCTTCCCACCCCTTCCGGAGAGGGCCTTGCCCGGTGGACCAGAAACCGAGTAGCCGAGAAGGGGGCCAGGATAACGCCAGGGGCCATACGCCTCCTCTCCCAGCTTGTAGGAGGCAACCTCTGGACTATGGATAACGAGCTGGAAAAGCTCGCCCTGTACGCCGGGGATAGGGCTATTGAGGAGGGGGACGTCAGGTTACTGGTGTCCCAGGCCAGGGAAGCGAGTATCTTCAGCGCCGTTGACGCCCTTCTGGAGGGTAGGTCAGCCGTAGCCCTGCGGCTGATGCACCAACTCAGGCAGGAAGGGGCTGAATTCCCTTATATCGTCGCTATGATAGCGCGGCAGCTCCGGCTGGTGACTCTAGCCAGAGACCTGACTGATAGGGGGCACGGAGAGAAGGACATAGGGGGCCGCCTTGGCCTCACCCGCGATTTCGCCCTCAGAAAGACCCTGGAGCAAGCCAGGACGCATTCCTGGAACAATCTGGAATGGCTCTATGGGAGGCTGATGGAGGCGGACCTGGCGGTAAAACGGGGGAGGCTGGAGCAGGATGTGGCCCTTGAGCTACTCATCTCGCTCTGTGCAGCGGAGCGGGCCTACGGACGACCCGCCAGGTCCAGGTAACGAGCCTCGGTATTGAGGGTGCAAGCCCGGCGTCCTTCCCCACGGGAGGGATCAGTTCTCGCCGTCATCCATCCAGCGGTGGTCCACAGTATTGTAGCAGGCCACCCTGTGGCCGGTTTCCAGCTCCTCCAGGGGTGGGCTGGGTTCCAGCCTGCACCTGCTAATAGCCTTGGGACAGCGAGGAAGGAATGCACACTGGCCTGGTAGGTTCATCATGTCCGGGGGATTTCCGTTGATAGGCTGAAAGCGCCGATTCGGCCCGTCCATCCGGGGAAGGGACTGAAAGAGGCCCCACATATAGGGGTGCTTGGGACGCCGGAAAAGGCTTCGGACATCGGTGTATTCCACCACAGCGCCAGCGTACATTACAGCTACCTCATCGGCCATCTGCGCTACTATGCCCATGTCGTGGGTTATGAGGATCATAGAAGAGCGGAGCTCTTTGCAAAAGCTCTTCAGCCGTTTCAGGATCTCTGCCTGTAGCGTTACGTCCAGGCTTGAGGTGGGCTCATCGGCGATGAGCACCTTTGGGCGTAGTGACAGGGCCATAGCGATCATTGCTCTCTGGCACATCCCACCGCTGAGCTGAAAAGGATACCGCTTAAGGGTCTCCTTGGGATCGGGCAGGCCCATCTCAGTAAACATCTCTAAAGCCAGGCTGTTGGCCTCTTTCTTGGACATATCTGTGTGGGCCCGGATTTGCTCCTCTACCTGAGCCCCGATGGTCAGAAGCGGGTTAAGGGCAGACCTGGGCTCCTGGGGGACCATGGATATTTCCTTGCCTCTGATCTGTCGGAGGGTGCGTTTGTCTGTGGCTAGAAGGTCGAGGCCGCCGAAGTATACGTTGCCGCTCACCACTCTCGCTGATCTGGGGAGCAACCCTATCAGAGCCAGGGCGGTGGTGCTCTTGCCTGCTCCACTCTCTCCCACCAGGCAGAGGACCGACTCCTCCTCAAGGGCAAAGCTCACGCCGTTGACAGCTTTTACCTCTCCAGCCTTGGTATGGAAACGGACAGATAGGTCCTCAGCCCGTAACACCTCACCCATCTACGTGTCCTCCTTTGCCTCGCGGCCCTGGGCCATCAAAGGCTCGCCATGAGCCATGAGAAGGACCCCTATCCAGGACCACTGGAGCAAATCGGCCTGCCCTCATCTCTCGGATAAAGTCCTCAAAGCAAGCTATCTTGTTTTGGAACCTGGTGGCTACGTTGCCAAGATGGGTCAGCCGGTGAGAATCACTACCACCGGCCATGCCCAGACCTAATCGGCGGCTCAGGTTCAGAGAAAAGCCGGTCTCGCCATCGGTGGCCCTACCGTTGAGAACCTCGATGGCGTCGCAGAAGGAGAAGAACTCGTCTGCACAGGCCCTATCCACCATAGACCTGTAGTCCTCGGGTATTTGGGCACGCTCTGAGAGGTATCTTCTTCTGTAGGGGTGGGCAGCTACTATCACTCCCCCCGTTTGTTCCACGAGCTGGCGCAGAAAGGCCACTTTGTGCATGCCAAAAACATACTTCTCCAGTCCGAAGACCAGCACATGACCTGCATCAGTATTGACCTCACAACCAGGCAGCACCAGAAAGTTATGCCTTCTGGAGAGGGCAAGAATATCCGCAGGGTTCCAGAAATAGTCGTGTTCGGTTATACATAGGCCATCGAGGCGCAGGCCCCTGGCCGCTTCCACCAGCTCATCTGGGCTCATGAAGCTATCGTCTGAGTTGGGGAAGGTGTGAGTATGAAGGTCTATGAACAAGTCCGCCCCTTTAATTTGCCTTAAGACTGGGCCCCTTTGGGGCTGAAGGCCAGGTCAAGCCTTCTGGCGACAGCCTATACCAAGGCCCTACAGATTGTATAAAGTTTCGCATCAGCACGAAAGGAAGTCAACACCGGAAGCACCAGGGGTTAAGATGTTCACTTTTCTGTACACCCAGGGAAAAACCAAGACCGCACACCATGTGCGGTCTGAACAATGCTGCTCCCTTATGATGTCCTTATACCAATTCGCCTTGACAGGGCTGCATATTCTCGCTCGTGGTGAGCCTGTCGAACCACGAGTCTACATGGCTCACGGTGAGCTTGTCGAAGGATGAGCGGAATTGCTGCCCTTAGCTGACACAGTTTAACAGCCTTCACAGAGCGAATTGGTATTATGATGAATGAGATCGGAGAGCCGGCCCCTGGAGCGCAGAGCTTCGCTCCAGGGCCGGCTCTGAGGAGGGAGCTTGAAAACCCAGATGTATTTCTAGCTCATAGTAATATTGTCCTCCCGGCTATTTATCAATCACTAGCCAAGGTCGTTGACCTTGTCCAGCAAGACTGGAGTTCTGCGCGCGATCTGGAGCACGGCTCCTATAGCTGGTTTGATCTGGATCACGAAGGGAGTGTCAGTCTTGAGGTCCGGGTTAAGGCCAGCCTTAAGGCCGCTGAGCTTTATCTCGTACATCTCCCCAGGCTCTACCAGTTTGTCCGTGTCGGCATTGCCCAGCGCCGTGACTGTGACATCGGCGGTTGCAATGTTCACCATCTGGCCAGCATCGAAGTAGGTGATGAGAGTTTTGCCGGGGGTCAGGTCCACAGCCTGGCCGCCTGCGGCATTAGCTACCTGGAGCGTCGCCTGATCAATGATCTGGGCGGAGTAGTCTCCGGTAACCGCATCGCCTGTTGAGTTCGGGTTGGAAATGGCTGGCCCTCCAAGGGTTACAAGTCCAGTGGTGTAGTTGATGGTGTACTGGTTGGTGGTAGGGCTGGAAGTGACCCTGGTCAAGGTTGTATTACCCGGTGTGCGCACTAGCTTTTCCGAACCATTCACCACTGCAATATTGGCGATGGTGCCGGTAGTTGCTCCCGCAGTGTTAATCACTGTCTCGTTTGTGACAGCCAGGCTCGTCATAATCAGCGAGCCGCGGACCTCCAGAGTACCGCTGGCCTCTGCCAGGCCAGCGTTGATAGTCTCCTTCGACTTGTCGCTGGAGAAGAGGCCTGTGGACAGGGCAGCGAAGGCGAATACAGAGGAGACGACCACGAAGGCTATCAACACAATGGCCGTCTCAAGGCCAGTGATGCCACGCGAGCCCTTCCAGGCTGCGGGCATCGTGCTTATGAGTTTGGATATGCGTTTTCTCATCGAATTTTTCCCTCCTAATTTGGTCTTTTCCCGCTTGAAGGGGAGATCAGGGTCGTTTGTAGACTTCCTCATATCTGAAGCGATGGAGACAGCATTACATCCTCCTTTCGATGCTCTGAGTTCTCTCCAGATCAGACCCACCTATCTCAACTTCATACCAGTGTAGAGGAAGGCTTGCTGGAATCTCAGAGTGTTATCACCCGTGCAGCAGGGGGAGAGCACCTGAAGTTTTTCGGGCTGAGGCCGAATCCTTGAATAGGGGGTTGTGTCCTGGAGAGGCTGGGGCTACAACCTGGCTGGGGGAGCATCAATGGGTGAGGTTCCATCCCCTGGCTTCACGGCGTACAATCAGAAGCTGTTATGGAGACTCAGGATATCGCCGTGCTGCCCTCTCCTCGGCTACACCGATGGCTGGTGATAGTGTGTGCTGGCCTGGGAATGTTCCTGGTAGCCCTGGACATTGCCGTCAACGTGGCCCTTCCTACCATCACCAGCCATTTCCACACAGACATACAGACTATCCAGTGGATAATCGTTTCATTCGTGGCTACCAGGGCCGGTCTAGCGGTGGCGGCGGGCAGCCTTGGCGACCTCTTTGGGCTCAAGCGGGTCTTCCTGATAGGTGTCCTTGCCTACACCATAGCTGTGACCCTGATAGCCTTCTCGCCCAGCCTGGCCTCCGTGTTTGGCTTGAGGGTGCTTCAGGGCGTGGGAGCAGGAAGCCTCTACGCAGCGGCACCAGCTATCGCAAGCCGTGCCCTCCCCGCGAGCCAACGAGGTACGGCTATGGGTGTCACTACGGCTGGCTATGCCCTGGGCACCATAGCGGGGACACTGGGGACGGGGCTCCTGGTAGGAGTCTTTGGCTGGGAGGCCGCCTTCCTGGGCAGGGTCCCTTTCTGTGTCATCGCCATCATTCTTGGCTGGCTGGTCTTGAGGGAGCCTGTACTGAGCCGAAGCCCTGAGCAGAGCGAAAGGGCAGCCGAAGGGGAGTGTGTGGTCAGCCGAGAGCGACGTTCCTTCGACCTCGCGGGTTCCTCCAGCTTTATGGCTGGAATGGTGGCCCTCGTCCTGGCGCTGCACATGAGTGGCCGCATCGGATGGTCATCGCCGCTGGTCATCGGACTACTGGCAGCCACGCCCTTTCTCCTGGCACTGTTCGTGCGTTCGGAGCTGAGGGCCAGGTGGCCCGTGCTGGACCTGCACCTCTTACGTCTGCCAGACTTCATGGCTGCTTGCTCCAGCATGTTCTTCGTCCACCTGGGAGCCTTCGTAATCTGGTTCATCTTCCCCTTCTACGTTGCCGAAGCCCTGGGACGCGGCCCCATCGCCCTTGGGGCCATGATGGCGCTCATGGCTACTGCCATGTCCCTGGCGTCGCCCGGCGCTGGCTGGCTCTCTGACCGCATCCACCCGAAGTACGTGGGCCTCCTGGGCACGGCCATAGTGGGACTGGGCCTGGCATGGATGAGCATGTTGGATGGGTTCTCGCCAGTACTGGATGTGGGACTGAGAATAGCCGTAGTGGGGTTTGGCCTGGGGTCCTTTCAGACAGCAGCCTACACTCTGCTGTTGAAAGCCCTACCAGCGAGCCAGCTCGGCACTGGCGCCGGTAGCCTATCCCTGACCCAGGCTATGGGGTCGGTGGTCTCTGTGTCACTGCTTGGTCTTGTCTTCGCCCTCCGTACCGAGCATCACACTACGGCTCTTTCCACCGAGGTCTTCTCTACAGGTGAGACCGGCTCGGAAGCCCTGGTCCTGGCTTTTCAGGATATATTTCGTCTGGGTGCGGTGCTGGCCTCAGTAGGGATGGTAGTGTTGATGCTCAGCTCCCTCTCATCCGGCAGAAGGAAACTGGAGAAAGAGGGTATAATCCACCCAAAAGAGTAGCCTGAAGCACATGGTTGCAAGGCTAGCCTGCTCCACTTATACTCTTACAAGCACAGGTCCAAATAACCCTCACCACGACCTTCGGAAATCCCCCTCGCCCCCCTTTGCTAAAGGGGGGTTGGGAGAGGGGCTGGGGTGAGGGCTACTAGTTCAAATGTAGAGGCTATCGCTATGGAACAACGGAATGGACGTATATTCTCTGGAATGCGCCCCACAGGGAGACTTCACATAGGCAACTACCTCGGGGCTCTGAAGAACTGGGTTGACCTCCAGGACAGCTACCAGTGCATCTACTGCGCCGTAGATGTCCACGCCCTCACTACCATCACCTCGCCAGAGGATGTCAAAGAGATTCAGCCCAACATCCAGGAGATGGTGCTGGACTGGCTGGCAGCGGGTCTGGACCCGGAGCGTAGCGTCCTCTTTGTCCAGTCCCACGTGCCCGAAGTGATGACCCTCCATACCCTCCTCAGTATGGTAACGCCCCTCGGCTGGCTGCTGCGGGTGCCCACCTTCAAGGAGAAGGTCAGGCAGATGAGTGAGACCGAGGAAAGCGTCAACTATGGGCTGGTGGGCTACCCGGTGCTCCAGACGGCGGACATAATCCTGTACAAGGCCGATACGGTCCCCGTAGGGGAAGACCAGGTCCCCCACCTGGAGCTGGCCAGGGAGATCGTGCGGCGCTTCAACAACCTGTTCGGCTATACCTTCCCCGAGCCCCAGGCCAGGCTTACCGAAGCCCCCCTCATCGTCGGCCTGGACGGCCAGCAGAAGATGAGCAAAAGCCTGGACAATCACATAGATATGGCCGCCTCTTCCGAAGAGACCCGCAGGAGGGTGCTGACCGCCTTTACCGACCCCCAGCGCACCCACCGGAACATCCCTGGGAGGCCCTGGGTGTGCAACGTGTACTCCCTCCACAAAATCTTCAACCCAGGCGAGGTGGACACCGTCTATCAGGAGTGCACCACGGCCAAAAGGGGTTGCGTGGAGTGTAAGAGGCAGCTTGCTGATGGGATAAACCGCTACCTGGAGCCTCTGAGGGAGAGACGGCGGGAGCACGAGGCCAGGCCTGGCTACGTCACAGAGGTGCTGGCCGAGGGTGCAACGAGGGCAAGGGTCATCGCCCAGGCGACCATCGCCGAGGTCAAAGAGAAAATGGGCCTGGCCTAAAAGAGGGAAAGAAGTGGCAAAGCTTCCATAGGCACCAGGCGGCGATTAACGAGGTCTGGAATCAGCGCGAATCCCTCCAGGGTATAGGCGCCCAGCAATACTGGGCTGCCCTCAGTGGCAAAGACTATGGGTGTCGGGATGCTCTCGCCTTCTAAACGGGCCATTGCCCACCCGACCTGTCGCTGAGCTCGCCGCCTATTAGCCATAAGGAAGGTGCGGCGAAAGGAGGGGACAATGCCAAGACGCCTCAAAAGTGACCTGGGTGCCTGGGTATAGAA
>CAYWGG010000126.1:5916-7922 GCA_964457285.1 uncultured Dehalococcoidia bacterium | reverse complement strand
CCCCATGCTCATCATCCTCACCGAGAGGCCCACCCACCCCGTGCCTGACTGGGCCCAGATAGATGAGCTATATCCGATGCCGCGGGAGCAGACGGACTACTCCCTTTCCAGGCCGAAAGGTCTCCTCAGCTGGAGCAGGTTCTTTCACATGGCCGACAAGGCCCTCCGCCTCTACCAGAGGATACCCACCAAGCCTGGACGCGGCGCAGCCATCGGCCGAGCCACCCAGTGGATCATTTCCCATCAGGAGGCCGACGGCTCCTGGGGAGGCATACAGCCGCCGTGGGTGTACTCTCTCATAGCCCTGAAGCACCTGGGCTATCCAATGGACCACCCGGTAATGAAGAAGGGGCTTGAGGGGTTCGAGGGCTTCGCCATTGAAGATGAGGACAGCTGGCGCGTCCAGGCTTGCCTCTCACCGGTATGGGATACCTGCCTGGTCCTTATCGCTCTGCTGGACTCTGGCGTGTCCCCCAACGCCCCGGCCATTCAGAAGGCTACGCGGTGGCTGCTGAAGGAGCAGGTCCTCACCGGCGGTGACTGGCAGGTGAAGGTCAAAAAGGCGCTGCCCGGTGGATGGGCCTTCGAGTTCCACAACGATATATACCCGGACGTGGACGACGCCGCCGAGGTCATCATGGCCCTGGATATGGCCCGCCTCGACGGTGAAGATGAAGCGAGGACGGCGGAGACCATAAAGCGAGGCGTGGACTGGCTTCTGGCCATGCAGTGCAAAAACGGAGGCTGGGCCGCCTTCGATAAGGATAACGACAAGAGCTACATTGCCCGAATACCTTTTAGCGATTTTGGCGAGGCCCTGGACCCGCCCAGCGTGGACGTCACCGCCCACGCCCTGGAGATGCTGGGGAAGCTGGGATACAAAAAAGACTTCCAGCCTGTAGAGCGTGCCTACAAGTATATCAGGGCCGAGCAGGAGGCCGATGGCCCCTGGTTCGGAAGATGGGGAGTCAACTATATATACGGCACCGGCGCTGTCCTTCCAGCCCTGGAGTCCATTGGAGAGGACATGGGCCAGCCCTACATACGGCGGGCCGTTGATTGGGTCATCGCTCACCAGAACCAGGATGGAGGCTGGGGGGAAAGCTGCGGCTCCTACGTGGACCTCTCCCTCCGGGGCATAGGCCCCAGCACTCCATCCCAGACGGCCTGGGCCCTCCTCGCCCTGCTGTCTGCTGGGGAGGCAGGTAATCCTGCCACCGAGAAGGGGATAAAATATCTGGCGGATACTCAGCTACAGGATGGCTCCTGGGACGAGCCCTACTTCACGGGCACAGGTTTCCCCGGATACGGTGTAGGTCAGAGATTGAAGCGGCTTCCCGGGCCGGGAGAGTGGGGCTACCAGGGCCTGGAGATGTCGGCCGGGTTCATGATCAACTATCACATGTACCGCAATTTATGGCCGCTGATGGCTTTGGGAAGATATCGCAGGCTTACCTTCACCCCGACCTTCGGCCACCCCTCTCCCCCTGGGAGAGGGGCCGGAGGTGAGGGCTGAGGTGCGTTAAGGGAACCAGAAAATCTAAGGGACGAGGGGGGCACCATGAGAACCCAAGTCTACTGTCTGAAGCTGGAAAGCAAGAGAGCTCCGGAGTTCATGGATATTACCCAACGGGTCAGGGAGTGTGTGGCGGAGGCCAGGATAAAAAATGGCTTCGCGGTGGTCTTTTCCAGGCACACTACCGCAGCCGTAAAGATAAACGAGAACGAACCCCTCCTCCTCCAGGATATGGAGCAGTTCCTGGAACGCATGTCGCCTCGCAACGGCAACTACAAGCACAACGATTTTTCCGTACGCACCGTCAACATGACCGAGGATGAGTGCCCCAACGGCCACGCTCACTGCCAGCACCTTTTGCTGGGCACCAGTGAGACCATACCCATAGTGGAAGGGATGATGCAGTTTGGCCGATGGCAAAGCATCTTCCTGATAGAGCTGGACCACCCACGCCCCAGAGAGGTGGTGGTCCAGGTTCTGGGGGAGTGAG
>CAYWGG010000126.1:0-5816 GCA_964457285.1 uncultured Dehalococcoidia bacterium | reverse complement strand
CAACACCCTCCCACAGCTTGAGCTAGCTTATGAGCAATGCCGCCTTATCACCAAAAAGGCGGCGAAGAACTTCTACTACGCCTTCATAACTCTTCCTCCCAGAAAGCGCAGGGCCATATACGCCGTCTATGCTTTCTGCCGCCTCTGCGACGACGCTGCCGACGAGGATATTCCCACCGACGAGAAGCTGCGTATTCTGGAAGGGCTGCGCAGGAACCTGTCTATGGCCTATACGGGCCATTCCTCTACGTTGAACAATGGGCCGGTCTTCACCGCACTCACCCATACCGCCAGGACCTTCGATATACCTGAGGAGTATTTCCAGGAAGTAGTCTCCGGAGTGGAGATGGATATTACCGAAAGCCACTATAAGGACTTTGGGGAACTCCGCACCTATTGTTATCGTGTGGCCTCGGTGGTCGGACTTATCTGTATACAGATATTCGGCTACTCTCATGCCAGGGCGAAGGAGTACGCTATTGATCTGGGTCTGGCGATGCAGCTGACCAACATCCTGAGGGATATAAAGGAGGACCTGGACAGAGGCCGCATCTATCTGCCCCTGGACGAGATCCGGGACTTTGGCTACTCCGTAGATGAGCTCAAAGCCGGAGTGGTCAATCAGCCCTTCAAGCAGCTCATGGAGTTCCAGGCCCACAGGGCTAGGCAGCACTTTGACAGCGGCTTCAAGCTGCTGCCCTTCCTCTCCCCTCGCTCCCGGGCCTGCCCAGCAGTCCTGGGGCAGATATACAGCCACATCCTTGACAAGATCGAGGCTCGAGGTTTCGATGTATTCAACGGAAGGGTGAGCCTGAGCGGACGTGAAAAGTACCTGATTACGGCGCAGACATGGATGAGGAGTCTGCTCCCCCTAAGCTGAACTCCTGAGTCTCACGTTCCACTATAGGAGGGTTCACCAAGCCGAAGCCATGAATGCCCTTGTTTTAGCCCCCTTCTCCCAGCAGGCCCTTGAGGCCTTGGGACAGACCCTACCCATTACCTACGAGAGCTGGACGAATACTCGCAAGCTCTACTCGCCCCAGGAGCTTTCCCAGCGTATAAACACGGAAAACATTGGCGTACTGGTGGTCGAGGCTGACTTCGTGCTGGAAGAAGTTTTCCGGGAAGCGAGGCCCCTGAAGCTCCTGGGGGTGTGCAGAAACAGCCTGGACCATATAGACCTGGAAGCGGCCACCGAGTATGGTGTGGCCGTGGTAAACACTCCTGGCAGAAACGCTCATGGGGTGGCCGAGCTAACCATAGGTCTCATGCTTTCTATGGCTAGAGACATCCCACGCCTGGACGGTTATGTAAAGGCTGGCAGATGGGAGAGCCCCGTGGAACCCTACATCTCCATGCGAGGAGTGGAGCTGCAAGGGAAGACCCTGGGCATAATCGGGCTGGGCTCCATCGGGCGTAAAGTCGCCAGGCTTGGCCGGGCCTTCGGGATGCATGTCCTGGCATACGACCCTTACGCTGGAGTGCCAGGGAAGAGGGTGGCCGGAGCTTTGCTGGGGACCCTGGAGCAGGTGCTCAGCGCGTCAGACTTCCTTTCGGTCCACGTCCCCAACACTCCAGACACGGAAGGGCTTCTGGACAGGCGCTGCCTCGGCCTGATGAAAGCTGGTTCCTGCATCATAAATACGGCTTCTTACTCCGTGATTGAGGAGGCGGCCCTGGTGGAGTACCTCAAGTCCGGCCACATCGCGGGCGTTGCCCTGGATGTCCATCGGACCCATCCCATACCCCCATCCAGCCCTCTGTTGAAGCTGGAGAATGCCTGTCCTGAGCTGAGTCGGAGGATCATCCTCACGCCCCATATAGGAGGAGCCACGGATGGCACGATAGAGCGGCAATCATGGATAATGGTGGAGGAGATACTCCGCTTTCTTCAGGGCCAGAGGCCACGGCATCTGGTCAACCATAGAGTCTGGAGGCGTCTCGACAACAATGGGTAAGCCTGCTTTGGGGAGAGGCAAGGGGCATATTCTGGCCCTGGACGTGGGCACCAGCGCCCTTCACTGCCTTCTGGCCGACCCGCTGGGAAGTCCCATCGCAACAGCCAGCGCGCCCATGTGTTACTTCAGGCCCGATGGCTGCTCGCTCCTTACCAGGGAGTTTGACCCCCAGTCCATTCTGAGCACCCTGGGCCAGCTTACAGTAGAGGTGCTGAAAAGGGGAGGCGTAAAGGCCAGGGACGTCTCCGCCATTGGCATCACCAGCCAGCGCCAGGGTGTCGTATTTCTGGATGGGGAAGGCAATGAGATATACAGCGGCCCTAACGTGGACCTGCGGGCCATCTTTGAAGGCGCAGCGATGGATGAGGAGTTGGGGCAGGAAATCTACGCCACTACAGGCCACTTCCCTTCCTTTCTGCTGGCCCCGGCGAGGCTGCGATGGCTCCGTGAAAACCGGCCCTCAATCTATAGTAAGACCCATGCCATACTTACCGTAGCTGGTTGGCTGAGCTACAGACTCACTGGCAGCCTTCTGTCAGAGCCAGCTCTGGAGGGTGAGGCTGGCCTGTTAGATATAAGGACCTGGGAAAGACCTGCTGCCCTGCTGGAGTCGCTGGGAGTACCCCTCTCTCTGCTGCCACCACTACCACAGGAGAGCCTCCCCAGGGGCGCTCTCAGCCGCCCAATGGCGGCCCTGTGGGGCCTCAGCGCAGGAATCCCGGTCTTTCTGGTTGGGCCCGATACCCAGTGCGGACTCCTGGGCATGGGCCTGGTGAAAGAGGGCCAGGCTGGGGCAGTCATGGGATGGAGTGGGGCTATGCAAGTGCTGACCTCCAGACCTTGCCAGGATGAAAAGATGCGTACCTGGGTGGGCTTATATCCCTTCGACTGCGTTGGAGACACGCCCTCTGGCCCTGGGCTATCTCAGCCCCGTAGCAGCAGACCCCCTGAGAGCTTATGGGTAGCTGAGAGTAACTTGGGTGACGCAGGCAACGCCTACCGATGGCTTAAGGACATCCTCCTGGGAAGCGACGCATCCTTCGAGGAAGCGGAGCGCCTTGCCCTGGAGGCTTCGGCATCTCCTGATTTCGATGACCAGGCGGTATCGGCTTTTCTGGGCCCCGGCCCCGTGAGCCCGTCGAGGTCGGGGCTACGAATGGGCGGCCTGCTGTTCTCGACGCCTTTGAGTTTCCAGGAGGCCACCCGAGGGCAGCTATTCCGTGCAGCCCTGGAGAACATCGCTTACAGCCTGAAGGCTAACCTCACCACTTTGAGGGAGGTGACCGGCCTGGACATCCAGACGCTTCATCTAGGCGGAGGTATGGCAAGCAGCCGGACCCTGGCTGCTACGCTAGCTACGGTGTTAGGGTTCCCCATCAAGCGCAGCGTTACGCCCCAGGTAAGCGCCAGGGGCGCAGCCCTGGCAGTCGCCGTGTGGGTGAAAAACCCCTCTCTTACCCCTTCGGCGGCGCTCAGAACAGGCCCTTCGGCTTGGCTCAGGGCAAGCCTGGAGCAGGCAGCGGAGTCAGCAGCCAAGGACTGTGAGGAGGTGGAGCCTGGTACGGCCAGTCAGATAGCCCAGTACCAGGAATCCTATCAACGGTGGTTGCATCTATATAAACGTCTGGAACTGGAGTAGTATTCGTTGGGAAATTGGCGCTCAGAAAGGCAGACCCTCTGGGAAGTGACCAGAGAGATGGTGGCGCATGGGCTGGTGTCCGGCTCCAGCGGCAACGCAAGCCTGCGCCTCTGCGGGAACCAGGATAATGGTCTCATCCTTATAACGCCCACCCGACGGCCTTACAGGCAGCTAGAGCCCGAGGACCTGGTGGTAATAGACCTGGAAGGCGAGCCTGTGGAGGAGGACCTTCCTCCATCCTCCGAGACCGCTTTGCATCTTACATTATATAAGGCACGGAACGACATCGGAGCTATAATACACACCCACTCTCTATATGCCTCGGTGGCTGCTGTGGCTGGCCTGGAGATACCGCCTGTAGTGGACGAGATGGTGATAAAGGTGGGCGGGAGCGTGAGGGTGGCTGAGTACGGCTTCCCATCCACCGAGGAACTGGCCCAGAGGGCCTGCCAGGCCCTTGGAGACCGCAACGCCGTGTTGCTGCGTAACCACGGGCTGGTGGGAGTGGGCCGTACCTCATGGGAAGCCCTGGAAGTGTGCCAGATGGTGGAACGGGTAGCCCAGATTTTTATCTACGCCTCGCTCCTGGGAAAAGCCGTTCCCCTGCCTGCGGACGTTGTAGAGATAGAGCGGGAGCTGTTCAAGATGAAGCGGTCAGCAAACCCAGGGCTAAAGGCTGATAGCTCAGAAGGGAGATAAGTTAAGTATGGTAACGGTCCCTGGCTTTCTGTTGCGCAGGCTTTACGTCAAAGGGAGCCTGCGCAACACTGATGATGGAGTCCAGTTCCAGCTGATGAACAAGCTGGGCACAGGCTATGCCAGAAAGCTCCTTCCCCTGGCCCTGGATGGGCAGGAGGTCCCTCTGGGAGACTGCTTCTTCTCTGTGGATGGCAAACAGTTCCCCTTCGACGCAGTATCCAATGAAACTCCCTTCACCCTGGACTTGAACAGGACCACTATAATAACGGTCAAGAGAGTAGCTCTGAGCAATGGGCCCCACAGGATCGGGATGGGGTTTGAAGTAGCGGGCCTGGGCATACTCCAGTTCGATTTTACGGACGTATCCTCTAATGAATAACGGACCCCTCGTGCTGGCCGTCACCGGCGCTTCGGGCTACATAGGTTCTCGGCTCCTTCAAGAGCTGGAGATGGAAGAAGGCCTGGCAAAGGTAGTGGCGATAGACACAAGGCCCCTTCCAGCGACGTTTGATAAAGTCACCTCGGAAAGGCTGGACGTTACCCAATCCCTGGACGACACCTTCCAGGCCCACAGGATCAATACGGTGGCGCACCTGGCCTTTACTCTCAAGCCCGGCCGTGGCCGCAGAGAGATAGAAAGGGTACGTCAGGCTAACTTGACGGGTGTGCAAAGCGTCCTGAAAGCCTGCCACGCCGCCAAGGTGAGCAGCTTTATCTACCTTAGCTCCCATACTGTGTACGGGGCCCACAAGGATAACCCGGTCCCGATAGCTGAAGAAACGCCCTCTCGCCCATCGCTGGGCTTTCAGTACTCCTGGGATAAGGCGTTATGCGAAGGCATAGTCCAGGAGTTCGCCAGGGAGAACCCCGAGGTGAGCGTAACGGTCCTGCGCTCCTGCGTGGTGATGGGGCCAGGGGCGAACAACTTCGTGACCCAGGCGTTCTTCAAGCCGGTGCTCATTGGGGTGATGGGTTACGACCCACCCCTCCAGTTCGTACACGAGGACGACGTGGCAAAGCTCCTCCATCTCCTCATCATGGAGCCCTGTCCAGGCACGTTTAATGTGGCTGGAGAGGGAGTCGTCCGATATACGCGGATGGCCCATCTCGCCGGGCGTAGGCTGGTTTTCCTCCCCCCGGTGCTGGCCTACCCCCTGACTCAGATGGCCTGGAAACTGGGAATACAGAAAGACTCCCCTGCGGCAGGGCTGGACTTCATCCGCTACCCCGTAGTAGTCAGCACAGGCAAGCTCAAAAAGGAGACGGGGTTTCGCTTCTCGTACACTTCGGAAGAAACCCTGATGGCCTATCTTTCTGGTAAAAGGGTAGTGCCTCTGGGACATTCGTCCAATACTCATAGTAAAAGAGCACAGGCTTTATAGCAGGGCCAGTCGAGGAGGGAGCATGACCAGTGGCAAAGAGGTGCTCATAGATACGGACCCTGGGACCGATGACGCCATAGCCCTCCTTATGGCCCTGGGGCCGTCTCAATTGGCTGAGATGGATGTGGTGGGAATCAC
>CAYWGG010000125.1:0-7940 GCA_964457285.1 uncultured Dehalococcoidia bacterium | reverse complement strand
CCGAGGATTTTATCCCCCCTTACAGCCACGAACCAGGCCGTGGGATTCGCTGGCTCCATGGTGAGGACCCGTGCGTTGCTGAGGATTATGTTGGTGTGATGTTCCTGTGCCATTTTGTAACCCCGCTATGCGCCTATCCTACGGACTCGCACCCACCTCAATGAATACCTTCACCGCATGCCACACGAACATCTCGGGAGTCATACCCAGTTCCCTGGAATGCTCTCGAATCTGGTGGGCCAGGGGGCCAGTAAAGAAGGCGGCTACCGGCCCTTCCTGCGTGGCCCAGCTTAGAAGGTTGTGCAGCACGTCTATGTCCCACTGGAGCAACACCTCATCCTTCCCGGGAGGTGAGTGAGATGTCCGACGTATCATGATACGACCGTCCTGAAGCTCCGCCCAGCAGGTGTGGGTGTCCGCGGACTCTATCTCGAAAGTGCTTCTTTGCATACCTATCTCTTTCAGCTTTTATGTTCTATAATACAGTAGTTGCGCAGTCGTTCTGGGGGGTGAAGCGACGAAGGATTTGAAATGGACTCTTCGTTGCGCCCAGAGTGACGGCAGAGCGTGTAACATTTGTATAATACTACCATTGATGCCATGAAGCTAATTGTCTTTGACTGGGACCAGACCCTCTGGAGTAGCTGGGACGTCCACGTGATGGCCGCGCAGTACGCCGCCGACGTGCTGGGTCTACCCGCGCCCTCGAAGAAGTGGATAGCTCACACCTTCTCAGTGCCCTTCGCCAGGCACATGAAGCTGCTTTTCCCCCGCGATACCCAGGAGGCCACCAGACACTACATGCATTTCTACCACACTAACGTGAAAAAGATCGGTCACCTTTTCGATGGCGTCCCTGAGACCCTGGCGGCCCTGAAGGACAACGGATACATGGTAGCGCTCCTGTCGGACAAGCGAGATACCTATGGGAGCCAGGAGTTGAAGACCACAGTAATCGCCGACCTCTTCGACTACGTGCTATTTCTTAGCGATGGCCGGCCATACAAGCCCGACCCAGAGGGGCTGCAACAGGTAATGGATGCTCTCTCGGTGAAGAAAGAGCAGGTGCTCTACGTGGGGGACAGCTACGTGGATATCCAGTGTGCACGGAGGACGGGAGTAACCAGCGCAGCGGCTCTATGGGGCTCCGTTAATGCGGAGGCGGTGCTGAGGGAGAGGCCGGACTACGTGTGGAAGCAAGTAAGTGAGGTCATTGGAGCGCTAAAATGCTCTTTTTTGCCGCCTCATTGAAGGGTTCTGAAGCCCGAAATCAGGGTCTGGGGCAATTTTTTTGATTTGTTTTCTCCTCTCGCTCTCAGTAGCGAATTTTACCCGGCATTCATTTAAGGTCACTTCTATTAAATCTTTGAAGCTTTCCTGTTGAGCGAGGTCTGTTTCCTTCTCAATTCGTTGAATGTCTTGACGAACGCACTTCTCGATGGTCTCTGGAGAAATTGGGTGTTCCCCCTCTTGCTGTTGCGTTAATTCTATTGCGTAAGTTCGATAAAGCTCCCGGATCATACTTCTGAAAGCGAACAGGTCACGTAGATTTACAGCCTTCGCCAAGTTTTCCTTAAGGATTTCCTTCGCTTTGTTGAAATTGTTCTCAGACCTTGCACGTATAGCCCCCGGGGTATATAGCAACTGGTTCTGGCTGACACGTTGTTCTTTTTCTGTAAGGAACCCTAGTTCTTTCAAGTTCATGTCTCCTAGATGACAATTTCTAACGTATGCATTTCACCTATGATGTGAGACCGCGCAATGTCTTCAATATACACACCAACTACCAGTGTACCATAGGGGCCAGGATAAATATAAAGCTCCTTAGCCCAAATATCCAGGCAATCCAGCGCACCTTCCATCATAGACGCAGGCAAAGTCCTTCGTCTGCCAGCGCTCGTGGGTTGTCTGGCAGTTGTCTTCACTTCAACGAACATAAACCGTGTTCCAGAATCCATTATGAGGTCCGGAGCCGTCCGCTGAGGTCGCTCAAAGAGTTGCCAGCCAAATAGAGTTTCTAAAGTAAGCCCTGCAAGTGCTTCACCTAATGAGCCTAAGGCTCCGGTTGGTGCACCGGCTCGCCTAGCTGGGTAGGCTAAAACCCCTGTGAGTGGCCTTGTAGATGTGCGTATCCGTGCTCTTGGGGAAGGTAGAGATGAAAAGTAGTGCTGAACAGAAATCAAAGAGCCGCGGTCAGGGTATTCCATGTAATCTAAGCCATGATGGAAATGGAGTGCTCCTAGAGAGTGAGGGTGCGGACCTGCGGATCTGGCAAAGCTACGAATATGTCTTCTCACCTGAATTTTAGTATCAGCATCCCGTGTGAATCCCAAGTCACTCTGATTCAACCGCACAAACCAGGGATAATGGGTAAAGTCCCAATTTATGAGGTCTGGTAAAGCTGTCATCTATTAGTTGCCAAGGGAAATGAGGGCCGCGGCGTGCTGCTGGTCGGCGTGGTAGGAGCTACGCACCAGGGGGCCGGAGGCCACGTGCTTGAACCCCAGGGACTCACCGATGCTCCCAAGCTCCTGGAACTCGGCAGGGGTGTAGAACCTGGCGATAGGGATGTGCTTCTCCGAGGGGCGGAGGTACTGGCCTACAGTCAGCAGGTCGCAGCCCACGCTGCGCAGGTCTTTCATGGTCTCCACGATCTCGTCCCACTCCTCGCCCATGCCCACGATTATCCCCGACTTGGTGGGCATGGTGGGGTCCAGCTCCTTCACCCTGGCCAGCAGCCCCAGGGAGCGCTGGTAGTCTCCCCTGGGCCTGACCCGCGGAAAGACCCTCCTGGTGGACTCTATGTTGTGGTTGAGGACATCGGGCCTGGCCTTGACCACCGTCTTCAGGCCTGTCAGGGAGCCGTCGAAGTCGGGGATGAGCACCTCTACCTTACAGCCTGGCACCAGCTGGTTTATCTTGCGGATGCACATGGCGAAGATGAAAGCGCCTCCATCGGCCAGGTCGTCCCGGTTCACCGAGGTGATTACGCAGTATTTGAGGCCCAGGCGCTTCACCGTCTCTGCCAGCCGGTCCGGCTCCATTATGTCAACTCCAGTGGGTCTGCCGGTGGTGACGGCGCAGTAGTGGCAGCGGCGGGTGCATATATCCCCCAGGATCATAAAGGTAGCGGTACGCCGCTCCCAGCACTCGCCGATGTTGGGACAGTGGGCCTCCTCGCAGACGGTGTGCAGCTCCGAGTCGCGAAGGAGGTTCTTAAGCTCGATGTAGCTGGGCCCGCCGGGCATCCGTACCTTCATCCACTCCGGGAGCCTGCGCTTGGTTCTTGTTTCCTGAATCTGATTCAAAGCTGCCTCCAAATAGCCACAAAGACACCGGCCATCACCCAGTCCTACGGACATCCCTCTCCCAGTGGGAGAGGGACTGAGGGTGAGGGATTTATCTCTGCGCCTCTGTAGCAAATCTTAGCTGGAAGAACCAGTTAGCTCCTGTATGTGTTGCCAGAACTGGGGATAGGATATGTTGGCATCCTGAGCGCCGTCCACCTCTGTCTCACCCTCTGCCAGCAGCCCGGCCACTCCCAGGGCCATAGCCAACCGGTGGTCGCCGTGACTGCGGCACCTTCCACCGATGAGTCGCCCCGTGCCATGAATCACCATGCCGTCGGGCAATTCCTCTATTCTGGCCCCCAGCTGTGATAGCTCTTGCACCGTGGTCAGGATACGGTCAGACTCCTTGACCCTTAGCTCCTGGGCATCCCTTATAACGGTGGTGCCCTTAGCAAAGCAGGCTGCCACTGCTAGCACTGGCACCTCGTCTATAATCTTGGGTATTAGCTCTCCGCCAACCTCGGTCCCCACCAGATCGCTGGACTCCACTACCAGGTCAGCTACGGGCTCGCCACCCTCGAGGCGGTGGTTCTCCTGAACGATCCGGCCGCCCATAGCCTCCAGCGTTTCCAGTATGCCTCCACGGGTCAGGTTGACCCCGACGCCCCTTATGGTTATTCTGGCATCGGGGTGGCATAGCCCCACCACCATCCAGAAGGCGGCGGCGCTAATATCGCCGGGCACGGTGACATCCACAGCCGTGAGACTGGCCGGCCTCAAGATCAGACTAAGGCCATCCTCCTCCACCTCTCCGCCCATAGCCTTTAACATACGCTCCGTGTGGTCGCGGGAATGTGCGGGCTGATGAAGCACCGTCTCGCCCTCGGCGAACAGCCCGGCCAGCATGATGGAAGACTTCACCTGGGCGCTGGCTACGGGCATGGTATACTCAATGCCCTTTAGCGAACCACCGCGAATAGTCAGTGGGGCCAGGGTATCATTATGTCTGCCCAGGATGTGGGCACCCATGAGCCTCAAAGGCTGCACTATCCTGCCCATAGGGCGGGAACGCAGGGAGCGGTCTCCGGTGAGCACCGAGAGGAAGGGCTGGCTTGCCAGCAGGCCCGAAAGGAGGCGCATGGTAGTGCCGCTGTTGCCTGCATCGAGTATATCTTCGGGCTCTTTAAGGCCGTCCTGGGAGCCATGCACGGTCACGGTGCCCTCATCTCCAGCCTCTATTCTGGCTCCCATACCTCGCAAACAGCGCATGGTGGAGAGGACGTCCTCTCCGCTGGAGAGTCCGGTAACAGTAGCTGACCCACTGGCAATGGCATTAAGTATGAGGGCTCGGTGCGATACGGACTTATCCCCTGGCGGGGCTATGGAACCCCTCAGGACCTGGGACTTCCGGATAATCTGTTTCATTGCCAGAACCTCCCGCTAGAGCTATCTCTTGTCCTTGGAGTCCCTGTCGCGCCTGCTTCCCCACCCAAAGAGACGCCGCCGGGCTTCTGCATCGCCCGTGAACATCTCCATAAAGCCTTCCGTGGCCGAAGGTATCCGTTCTCTGTTGGCGGCCGCCTGGGAAGCAGATGTCACCAGGCCAGCAAGCCACTTGGTCCGGGCAACGAAGGCCTGGCTGAAGGTCTTCTCCAGGGCTTCCCGCTTACCGTCCTTATCGCTCACAATGATCTTCCGTATCTCGTACAGCTCGCTAATGAAAGTATCTATCCAGTAGACTATGCTTTGGTCTTTGCCGAGGAAAATATCCCTGTAGGTAGCGGGGTCACCTGAGGCCAGGCTGGTCAGGTTCTTGTACGGCTCGGAGGCGACCTTAGCGATGTCGTCCCAGGAGGGGCTTTTGGAGGCGCAACTCACAAGGGCTACGGAGAGGAGGAAGGGGAGGTGACTGACTGCGGATACAAAGCTATCGTGTTCTCCTGCATCCATGTAGAAGGGTTTGCTACCGATGGAGCGAAGCATATCGGTCATCAGCTTCACCGAATCTTGACTGGCTCTCTTTGCAGGGATTATGCAATAGGGACGGTCCTGAAAGAGGGAGTTGACGGCCGCATCGGGCCCGCCACCCTCTTTACCCACAATGGGATTTCCCCCGATGAAGTTCACGTTTCGTGGTAGATATTGCTCCGCCCACTCCATGACAGTCCCCTTGGAACTGCCCGTATCAGTGACCAGACATCCTTCCTTCAGGTGAGGGGCTATAATCTCCATCGCATCTTTTATAGCCATCACAGGGGTGGCGATAATTACTATCTCGGCATCCTTTGCTGCGCTCACCAGACTTCCCTCAACCTGGTCTACAGCACCCATCTTCTGGGCCTTGCTAGCGTGGCCCCGGTTTATATCTGAGCCTACGATGTGGACATCTTTGATGCCAGCGCGCTTTATTGCCAGGCCCAGCGAAGCACCGATCAGGCCCGTGCCGATTATGGCTATCTTATCCACTATGCACCTCCTTGTAAGCCCCCTACCAGGCTTTGCCCGAAGAATCACGGAAAGCGCCGGGTGTCATCCCGAGTCCGCCGTTAGGCGGGCGAAGAATGGCTCTTCAGTCTTTCGTGTGGTATAGCCCTCACCCCCGGCCTCTCTCTCATTGGGAGAGGGGTGGCCGAAAGCCCGGGTGAGGGATCAATCCCACACAAAACTCTGAAGAACCCGAAGAATCTACAAGTGCTTAGACCCTTCGCTTCGCTCAGAGCTTGTGAATAAATTGGTTTTCAGCCCCTCCAGAGGTCCTGAATCAGATACGAAATGGTGGCAGTGGAGAGGCCCAACCTAGAAAAACTCACAGACTCTCAGGGTGACAGACGTACTTTTTGAGCAAGGCTAACTACCCCTTCATCCGGTGATAGGTAAACAAGCGTTACTATGAGGACGGCAGAGCCCATCGCTGCCATAACAGCTAGACGTCTTCCTCTTCTTCCTCTTCCTCCTCGCGGGAGGGACTGCTCGGAGGAGAGTAGACGGTGCGAGGCAGGACAGCACTGGACTTACCTCCCCGGCTTCGCTGACGTCGGGGTAGAGCTAGCAATCTGCCCTTCAGCGCCTCAAGCTCCTCAGCAGAAAGGGAGGTAGCGTCTACCACCAGGCCATCCACACCTATGTCCCTCAGTCCCTCCAGCTCTTTGGAGGTAAGGACTCCACCCACCTCCAGCAAAAGGTACTTGCTAAACGCACCGCGTACCGAGCCTATAGTTATGAGATGCTGAAGGGTCAGGGGTGGCTCCGCAGACTTTAAGGATAGCAACACTGCGTCTATGGGAAGGTCCTCGATAGCACGAAGGTGGCGCTCATCCATATCTGGCTGGACGCATATGAGGTAGGCAGTGTTCTCATCCTCAAGGGCCGCAATCAGCGTGTTCTCCGGCCCAAAGGCCAGGAAATCACACCCCCTTTCTCGGAAGCTACTCGCCCGTTCTCCATTCAATCCCTCGACTCTGATGCCCCAGGGAACTTTATCAAGAGCTTTAGCCAACTCCTTAAGGACTTCATCTATGCCCACGCCCTCTATGAGAGCGCCGTCGGCGCCTATACTCGCCAGGTTGGAAGCCCCCTGAGCTGATTTGTCCCCGCCCGACAGCATACCGAGGAGTGCCATAGCTGGGAGCTTCTCAGCGCGGGCCGAGGAGCCGAAGCCCATAGATGTGGCGACACCGCGGTTAATCCTTTCCAGCCTGTCCAAAAACCTGCTCATCTAATAAACCTCTTTTACTCCCATGAAGCCAGCTCAGGGCCCGAAAATGCGTATATGTTGCCTAACCCTACTTCGCTATATCAACTCGTGTCATTATAGCTGACCCGGAGTTGCCGTGTCCACCGCGTCTTTATCTCCTTCATGCCTGAGGACATCCTTCACCCTTCGCTCCAGGTAAGAGCGTTGCAGGAGCACACGGCGGCTACACTTCTGGCACCTGATACCTATATCGGCCCCCAGGCGCACCACTTCCCAAAGGTTATTGCCACAGGGGTGCATCTTCTTCAGCCGCAGCACATCCCCTAGCCTCAGCTCTAAGACCATCCTTTGCCCTCCAGTGTGAGGACACGGTTGATCCTGTCCCTCAAACTCATGGCCTCGCGGCGAGCTGCCTGGGGGAAGTCCATGCCTCTGGAGGCGTAGAGTATCTGTCGGGAGGCGTTTATGATAGCCAGCCGCCCTCTACTATCGGTGCCCCAGCGTACAGCGGCCTCCAGGTCGCCGCCCTGGGCTCCTACGCCTGGTATCAGGAAGGCCATATCTGGGCAAAGCTCCCGCACTATCTGCAGCTCCTGAGGATAGGTAGCGCCGACCACCAGACCGATATTGCTGGACACATTCCACTCTCGACATTTCAGCGCCACATGCTGATATATTGGACGCACCCTGCCTTTGAGAGGCGCGGTTATATCCTGGAAGTCCCCGGCGCTCTCATTTGAGGTGCGGCAGAGCACAAATATACCCCTGTTTTCATAGAGAACAGGCACTATAGCATCCCTGCCCAAGTACGGGCTCGCGGTCATGGCATCAAAGTCCCAAACGTCGAACATGGCCTTATAGTAAGCTACCATCGAAGAGCCGATGTCTCCCCTTTTACCATCGCCGATAACCCTGTCTCTTATACACATCTCCGAGCCCACGAGACTAGGCATGAT
>CAYWGG010000124.1:0-7952 GCA_964457285.1 uncultured Dehalococcoidia bacterium | reverse complement strand
TTCACCGGGAGGGGCTATGTATTTCTACGACCCAAAGCAGAGGGGGACAAAGGAGCTAGCGCCCGGAGCGCGGACACGCACCTTCTGGGGTGATAAGATGACCCTGTCCATAGTGGAGATAGACCCTAACTCCGAGGTGCCCAGGCATACGCACCCCCACGAGCAGGGGGGCATGATGATCGAGGGAGAGCTAGAGATGAACATCGCTGGAGAGAGCAAGCTGCTCAAACCCGGCGACGTTTATATCATACCCGGCAACGTGGAGCACTGGGCCAGAACGAGAAACACACCGGCAAGGGTGATGGACATCTTCAGCCCGGTCCGAGAAGAGTTCAAGTATTAATACCATCCCTAGCGAATTATGCCCCAGGCGCTTCTGGGCCAGTAGCGGACCCAGGCTTTACCCACGATCAGCCTGCGGTCCACCGGCCCAAAAGAGCGGCTATCGTCGCTGTTGGCGCGGTTATCGCCCATCACAAAGTACTGGGCACCGCTGAGGGAGGAGACGTCTTGATCGTGGCGGCTCTCTCCCTCGACCTCGGTCACCTTGCCCAATCCCCCCAACCCCCCTTTATCAAAGGGGGGATTTCTGAAGGATGGAATGGGGGGGACTCCATTGAGGTAAGGCTCCTCAAGCAATTGCCCGTTTATGAAGACGAGTCCGCCCTCGACCCTAACGTGCTCCCCAGGCAATCCAACAACTCGCTTGATATAGTTATAGTTTCTGCCCTGCTGGCGAGGATGGCGCAGCACCACCACGTCACCCCGCGACGGCCCATCCCAGAGGTAGGCCATTCGACTGACCAGTATGTACTGGTCCTGGGCAAAGTTGGGCAGCATACTGTCGCCCTGGACGAAGAAGCGTACCGCGGTGAGGAAGTTAGCCAGGTTGTAAAGGGGGCTGAACCGGAGAAACGCTTCTATGGCGCGCCCAACTGGGCCGGCGGTGCGACGCCTGAGCTTTGGGACAGGCAAGCCGTGGGATTTCATCACTGGCTGGAGAGGAGCGTGCCCTACGTCCCGAAGCGGACTTCGGCCACCTCGTCTTTGTAGGTTACGTTCTTGGTGGCCCAGAAGACCTGGGCGATCCTGTCTACCGTGCTCACCAACTCCCTGGCTGCGTTCATGTCCACATTCTGCTTGTTCCTGGAGGCCAGCTTGTTGGCCTGCCAGAATTGGGTATGGAGATCGGGGTATCTCTGCAGGTGGGTGGGGTTGAAGTAGTCGTGCCAGAGGATGTCCAGCTCCTTCTTGCACAGTTCAGCGTGCTGTTCCTTGACGGTGACGTACCGGGCCAGAGTGTTGGCGTAAGTCTGCCGGTCGCTGGGGCTAGCGTCAGGACCAGGCAACTGGAGGTTCTGAATCCGCAGAACCATCTTCTGAACAGTCTGAGCGGCGATCTTAGCGGCTATAGGGTCGTAAATCCCGCAGGGAATGTCGCAGTGGGCACGGGCTGCGCGAGCTGGAAGGACCCAGTTTACAACCTTAAACAAGGTGTTAAGCATAGTGGTATTCCCCTCCTTAGCCATGATTTTTACACATGACATTCTAACCCTTTATACCAGGGGTCGCAACAGTCTGACCGATATACAGGTTATCCTCGCTGGGTCTCCGAGCGCCAGCGAAGAGACCATTTACGTCGCGTCGAAGACTTCCTTGGCTACTCTGGCGGCGTTGGCAGCCGTAGGCCATCCACTATAGAAAGCCATGTGGGTGATGACCTCGCCAATCTCCTCTTTGGTGACTCCGTTGTCCAGGGCTCGGCGGATATGGCCTCGCAACTGGTCGGTTCGGTAGAGAGCCGTCAGCGTAGCCACGGTGATGAGGCTCCGGTCTCGCTTGGAGAGGCCGGGCCGCTCCCAAACGTCGCCAAAGAGCACGTCGGCGCTAAGTTCTGCCAGATGGGGGGCAATCTCCTGCATTATGCTTCGAGCCGTAGTCATGTTACCTCCTTGTTAATTAAGCCTCTATACGCTCATCACGACCTTAACTATATTGTCCAACCGTTGCTCGTACATCTGGTAAGCCTTGTTCACGTCGGTGGCGCTGAAGCCGAGGCGATGGGTTACCATCCGGGCCGGGTCAACCCAACCCCGCTCACGCAGTGCCACGATCTCCCTGATGTGGGTGGTGGGGTCGCCGCTGCGGGCTCCGACGGTGGGAATTATAGTGGCCTGCTTGTCCATCCACAGCCGGGTGTCCACCGGGACTATGTCGCCGCCCTGGATACCGAACAGGATTACCGTACCAAACTGCTTCACCAGCCGAAAGGCCATGTCCAGGGTATCGGGGTATCCCGCAGCCTCCACCGTTATGTCCGCCCACTCTCCGTGGGTGATCTCTCGGACCGCTTCTACCAGGTCCTGTTTACCGGGGTTTATGGTGTGAGTGGCCCCGAACTCTCTGGAATACTCCAGCCGGTAGTCCAGCAGGTCTACAGCGATCACCTGACTAGCCCCCTGCCTGGCCGTGATCATAGTGAAGGAGAGGCCAATGGCCCCCTGGCCCATGATCAGAACACTCTTTCTCAATAAGCTGCCCATCTTCTGGCAAGAGTACAGCACCGTGCCCGAGGGCTGACACATGACCCACTCCGTCAGGTCGCCGTGGTCGGGTAGAGCGATCATCCGGCCCGGCTGGGAGCTTATGTACTCTACCAGGCCACCCCTATCGCCGGTGGGTAGGACGATGACTCGTTGTCCCTCACGGAAAGAATCGGTGCGGCTCTCCACCACCACTCCGGCGCACTCGTGGCACGGCCTGCCAATGGCCAAAGGGTACTCCTCCTCAGGATAGACGGGCCCGTAGCCGTGCCTGATGTCGCTGCCACAGATAGATACTCGCTCTAGCTTGATGAGACACTCACCCTCCTTGGGTGCAGGCATATCTATGTCTATGAACTCGAACCGCTTGGGCCCCGACAGTTGTGCCGCCTTCATAGTTTTTGCTCACCTCCATAAAACATGAGATTGAATATGTGTCAAAGGGCCATATCCATCCAACAAGGAAATACACTTGGTACAAAATACTCTATTAGCGTCGCCCTGGCAAGCCCCCCTGACCCTCGGTTAGTGTATCGTTCGTTCAAGGAAATCGGCTAAAGCCTCAAAAAAGCCTTGTCTCCAGGCACGGGCAAAGAGGTCACCCAGAATTTCCGGGATGATGGATACACTACCCTTCGAGCGATATACTTGACTGGCAAAGCGAGACGTGGTAATGTCGCCTTAATCAATAATATTAAGGAGTACATCAGTGGCTACCGCAGTAGAGCTCGAAACTTTCGTCAGCAGTGTAGCGCGCCCGGCCGATTTTGATTCTTTCTGGAGAGGAGCCCTGGCTGAGCTGAGAAGCGTGCCTCTGGAGCCAGAGCTCTCGCCTGTGCGTCTGCGTTCGACCCCAGAGGTCAACGTCTATGAGGTCCATTATCGCAGCCTTGGTGGGGTTCGTATAGCGAGCTGGTATTGTGTGCCTGCCAGAGGCTCCGGCCCCTTTCCCGCCCTGATTCAGTTTCCTGGATACAAGGGCGAGCCCGCACTGCCCAGGAACTGGGCGCAAAGGGGTGTAGCCACCCTGAGCGTAGCCGTGAGGGGGAAGCTGCGGAGCCACGATCAGTTCAATCCTGGCTACCCGGGCCTTCTTACCAACGGTATCGAAAGTCCCAGCACTTATGCCTACAGGGGAGTGATCTCTGACTGTGTTAGGGGTATAGACTTCTTGCTCACCCGCGCCGAGGTGAGCAAGGAGCGCATCTTCGCTCACGGCTCTAGCCAGGGTGGAGGGCTGACCCTGGTCACCACGGCCCTACGGCCTGAGATCAAGGGTGGGGCGGCGGCCTGCCCCTTCCTTTGTGGTTTTCCCGACGCCATGAAGCTGGCCCGCTCTTACCCTTACAACGAGCTGAACTGTTACCTCAGGGCCTACCCCGACCGGAAGGAGCAGGCCCTTGCGACCCTGAGCTATTTCGATGCCGTGAACTTCACAGGCCGCATTCGGTGCCCTATGGCCGTGGGCATCCCCCTGGAGGACGAGGTCTGCCCCCCTCAGACCCAGTACGCGGCCTACCGGAACCTGGCGGGGCCGAAAGAGGTATGGCTGATACCCAACGCAGCACATGGCAGCCCGGCTGAGTATCTGGACAAGGAGAGCGCGTGGTTGCAGCGGCTGATAGGCTTTGCTACGGCAAGGACTTAGGAGGTGGGTAAATGGTGCTGAGTGCGTCAACACGGGACAGCTTCTGGCAGCAGGTGGTGGAGGAACTGCCTGGGACGCCGCTGGAAGTAGAGGTCCGGCGTAACGACTTTTACTCTGAGCCTGAGTGGGACGTGTACGAAGCACGTTACAATGGCCTGGGAGGCTACCGACTATTCGCCTGGCTGTCCGTTCCCCGGGGCAGTGGGCCCTTTCCCGGCCTGGTCCAGATGCCCGACTACGGAAGTGCAGTTGACATTCCCTACACCTCGCTTCGGCATGATGTAGTAGTCCTGAACGCCAGCTACCGAGGCCAGCGCCGTAGCGACACGCCTTTCCAGGCTAGCTATCCTGGGCTACTTACCCAGGGCCTTGGCAACTCCACCGCCTATATCTTGCGAAGGGTGTACGCCGATGCCCTCCGGGCCGTGGACTTTCTCCTGACCCAGTCATCGGTAGACCCCCAGCGCATCGCGGTTGCCGGGGCGGGGCTGGGGGGGACCCTGGCGATAGTGGCCGGGGCCTTCCGGCCTCAAGTCCGAGCCCTGGCTGTGGACACACCCATCATGCTTGGCGCGCCCAATGCCCAGAAGCTGACCAGGGCCTACCCTCTGGAGGAGATAAACGATTATTTTCGGGCTTACCCTCAGCGAGAGGAGACCGTGCTGGCCAGCCTTGAGCTATTCAGCCCCCTGGCCCTGGCCGCGCAGGTGAGATGCCCCACGCTTCTTGGTGTGGGGGCCAGGGACATGGGCCAGTGCCCACCTCCCCTCGGGGAAGAGATGGCTCACCAACTGAGACACGGAGAGCTTCACCAGTACCCAGGAGGCAGCGAGGGGGGAGGCCACCAGCACGCCGTCCTTCGGACACAGTGGCTGAGAGAGCAGCTAGGGCTAACGTAGGAGAAGCGCGGTGGGCGGCGCTTCTCACGCACCTTCTTAGCTCGCTCCCTCGCTCAGGAAGGCTAGAAGCTCCTGGTTAACCTCATCGGGCGCTTCCCACTGGAGGAAATGGCCGAACTCTCCCAGGTTCTTCCCGCGCACCTTGGGAAAAGCCTTGCGCCATGCGTTCTCCAGGGGGCCTGCGCCCATAGCCTGGGCAGTCCTCACGCGGCGGTTGCCCCACAAGAACAGGAGAGGTATAGACAACTTGCGCTCGGCATCGGCCAGCCAGTGGGGCGGGTCTTCGTAGGCTGCCGCCCGATAGTAGCTGAAGCCTCCCCTCAACGCTCCTGGCTGGGAATAGGCCCTCACGTACTCCCTCACCTCTTCATCTGAGACCAGGTACTTGTTGATGGACCAATCGCGCAAGAAATGCCGAAGGTATGCCTCTACGTTCCCCTCCACCAGACGCTCAGGCAGATCAGGCTGCTGGTGGAAGAAGGAGTGCCAGCGCTCGCGGATTACCGCAGGGTTCTGGGGTCCCAGTTGCTCTGTAGGTGGCGTGGCGTCTAGTAGGGCCAGCCGTTCCACGGCCTCCTCGTGGTCCAGGCAATACCGGTAGGCGACCCTCGCCCCGATGTCGTGTCCCACCAGAGCCACCTGCTGGTGTCCCAGGGACCGTGCAAGCTCATAGATGTCCGAGGCAGCCGTACGAGTATCGTAGCCGTGTAAGGGCTTGTCGGAATACCCAAACCCCCTCATGTCGGGGGCGATGACCTGGAAGTGTTCGGCTAATGCGGGAATCTGGTTGCGCCAGCTATACCAGAACTCAGGCCAGCCGTGGATCAAAATCACCGGGGAGCCCTGGCCGTGGACGACATAATGGATATTGATCCCGTTCACCCTTGCAGTCTTATGGTTCCACTGGTCGGTCATATGGACACCTCCTTATCCTGGAGAGTAGGAACGTACGGCCGTACGCCCCTACTGGCCCCTGAAGCTATCCCTGACTATTCCCCATCTACTATGGCAGGTCTGCGGCCCTGGCTTGGTGAGACGGCCTCGTAGCCGTGGGCTACTCTAAACAACAGCCCCTCCTCGAAGGGGCGGCCGATGAGCTGTAGGCCGATAGGGAGGCCCGCCTGGGTGAGGCCACAGGGCACAGTAATGGCGGGAAGCCCGGTGGCATTGCTGGGGCTGGTGTTTCTGGAGATCACGCCCGACCCCGGGCCCCTTACTCGGTGCTCGGCCCCTGCCAGGGTGAAGGACCTGGCATCTATGCGGGGGGCCGCTACGGGTGCCGTAGGCGTTATCAGGAAGTCCACCTCCTGGAGGACGCGGGCGTGATCCTCCTTTATCAGGCGTTGCACCTTCAAAGCCTTGGAGTAGTCCCGCCCCAGGACGAACTGCCCGGCCAGGGTGCGGTACAGCACGTCAGGCCCGTAGTCCTGGCGGTGTGACTCAATATAGGGCTCATGAGTCACAATACTATCCGCCATAGACGCTATGCGCAGGGCTCCGGCGTACTTCATGCTGGGTATGGTCACCTCCCTGGGCTCCACTCCTAGCTCCTCCAGAGCAGCTACAGCCTGCTGGATCGCTGCTTCCACCTCTGAGTCCACCAGGTCGAAATAGTAGTTAGTGGGAATTCCCATCTTCAGCCCCCGCAGGCGGTCTTCCAGGGCAGCCGAATAGTCGGGCACTGGAACGGGGACGGTGCTGGGATCCAGGGGGTCGTAGCCCGCGATGGCCTGGAGCACCAGGGCGCTGTCCCTCACCGAGCGGGTCATGGGACCGATGTGGTCTCCATTAAAGCTGGTTACCAGAAGCCCCCGCTGACTTACCCGGCCAAAGGTCTGCTTGAGCCCCACCACGCCACAGAAGGTCCCCGGCAGGCGTACCGACCCGCCCAGGTCGGTGCCCAGAGAAGCGAAGGTCACACAGGCCGCCACGTTGGCGCCGCCGCCTCCGCTGGAGCCACCAGGGATATGGTCCAGGGCCCAGGGGTTGTGCACAGCGCCGTAGTGGGGGTTGTTGGAGGTTGCGCCTGCCGCGAACTCCTCCAGGTTTTCCTTACCCAGAATGATGGCCCCGGCCTCCTTACACAGGGTGACCACGTGGGCGTCCTCATCGGGAACATAATCAGCCAGCACCCTAGAGCCCACGGTCGTGAGAATGCCGCCGGTGGCTATATTGTCCTTGATACCGATGGGGATGCCGTGGAGCGGGCCCCGATACTCGCCACGGGCCAGGGCTGCCTCCTGCTCCCTTGCCTGAGCGCGGGCCTGCTCGTGCAGTATGGTGATAAAGGAGTTCAAAATAGGCTGAAGCCGCTCCGCTTGGGCCAGGGCAGCCTCGGTGACCTCAACAGGCGAGACCTCCCGCGCCCTGATCTTTGACGCTAGCTCTGATATGGTGAGTTCGAGAAGTCCAGTATCCGCCATCAGGGTCCACCTCCTTCTTTGGCCCGCAGGAGGCGGCCAGACATCACGCTGGAAAGGTCCAGCTCTCTGAGTTTCTCAACCTCCGCCATGTAGTTGTCCAGCTCGGGGCGGATAAGCTCCAGCTCCGTGTCGGAAAGTCCATACCCGTGATAATCATGAATCATGGCTTTAAGGGTCTCTTTTGGAATTGCCATTCCCTTCACCTCCCATGCTCTGCCATCTTACGAGAAGGAGTGTAAATCAGGGTGTTTCAGAAGTCAACGAGGCGTAGCTGAGGAGGACAAACCGGTGGCTACCCCTACTACCGGGAAACAATGAGCCCCCGGCGTGAAGCCGGGGGCTTTGTTATACTCATGGGCTCGCTTACATGTATAGGGCATATGGCTTAGAACCACTTGAACGCAAGAGCTATCCATGGAGCAAGAAGGACTGCCGCTCC
>CAYWGG010000123.1:0-7993 GCA_964457285.1 uncultured Dehalococcoidia bacterium | reverse complement strand
GGCGACGAGGTGGAGTTTGTGGAAGAGAACGGCAGGTACGTGCTCAAGAAGAAAGTGAAAGAATCTCCCTTCGACGCTTATGTAGGCTTTCTTAAAGGTCAGAGAGGTTCTGACACGGACCAGATTATCCGGGAGCTTCGTGGCGAATGATCTCTGCCATTGATACTAATGTCTTAGTGGATGTAATCCTGCCAGATCCGTCTCATGCTGTTATTTCTAAGGCCCTCCTGGACGAGGCATACCGGGAAGGGGCTCTGGTCATCAGCGAGGTTGTCTATGCGGAGTTGGCTGCACAGTTCCCTTCCCAGGAAGAGTTGGACGAGTTTTTACGGCGGACTGGTATCAGGCTGGAGCAGAGCCAACGGGAGGCATTGAGTGCCGCTAGCGAAGCGTGGCTATCATATACTTCCAGGAGGGGCCAGGGATTGCAGTGTCCCCGGTGCGGCCAGATTCAGCAGGTAACCTGCTCAGCGTGTGGGAATCCCATACGGCCACGACAGCATATCCTTGCCGACTTCCTCATCGGAGGCCATGCCCTCAGACATGCGGATAGGTTGCTGACCCGTGACCGAGGGTACTATCGCACCTACTTCCCGGCCCTGCGTTTGCAAGAGAGTATATAAAACAGAAAGGGGGCCAGCTTTTGCCAGCCCCCCTTCCTTATGAACGCTCTATCTATTACGGGGTGGCGGCCACCGCCGAGTCCGCCCGCACCAGGCCGCAGCCGAACCAGGTGTCGTGCTTTTGCCCGTTGCCGCAGCTCGTGTTGGTGGTGTAAGGCCCGTTCAAGTCCTGGGCAGTCTTTAGCAGGATAGCCTTCACGGCAGCGTTGGTCAAGGTGACGTTTTTGGACAAGACCAGAGCGCCCACGCCGGAGACGTGGGGAGCGGACATGGACGTGCCGCTCATGGTGGTGGTGCCTCCTCCGAGCTTAGTCGAGAGAATGTTCACTCCTGGCGCAGCCAGGTCTAGGGAGGGCCCGGTGCTGGACCAGCAGGGCGACTTATCGTCCGTAGTAGTGGCCGCCACGGCTATAGGCTTGTCCAGCCGTGCGGGGTAGCCAACGGTGTCAGTTTTGCCGCCGCATACGCCCGAATTGCCTGCCGACGCTACCAGGAGAAGCCCACGGGCCCACGCCTCTTCCATGATGGTGTTGATCGCCGTCACGCACGAAGGGCACTGCTTATCGAGGCCCTTTTTCCAGCCCCAACTCATGTTCACTACTTTGGCGAGCGGGTCGTTGACCACGTTCCCATTGGAGTCCAGGCCCCCGGCATAGCGGACGGCCCTGAGGCAACTCCAGAAGGTAGAGGGGGAGAGACACTTGACCGAGAGCAAGTGGGCCTGCGGGCTGACTCCGATAACCAGTGCATCGTTGTGGGCCGCGGCGACGGTCCCGGCCACGTGGGTGCCATGCCCGTTGGTATCGGCGCCTCCTGGGGTGCACTCCTGGCCATCCGCGGTGCAGTCTGCATGGGGCTGCCCGGCGGTGTTGGCGCCGAGGTCTGAATGGTTCAAGTCCACGCCTGTGTCGGTGATGGCGACTACCACGCCCCCTCCGGCGATGGTCCCCGCCAGATGGACTGACCGTGCGCTGCCTATGCCAGTCTGACAATTGCCGGTGTCGCCCCAGACACACTCTCCCTCGATGCGGTCCACTCCCCAGGGGAGCGGGTCATGTAAGGCCTCGGGAGACACCTCACGGGAGACCTCGCGAACGCCGGGTGTCCCGGCCAGGCCTTGCGCCGCCTCACCTGGCACGCTAACCACCAGGAGGTGAAGGCCCGCCTCTACCCGAACATCATCTACTGTTTTGCCACCGGCCTTGGCGACCGCATCCTTGACGGCCTGGTTCACTCCGGGGTCACCGGAGGTGAACACCAGGAAGCGCACGGGTGGGCCATTATCCTGCCCACCTCCCGCTCCGAAGGCTGGTGAGGCTGCCAGGGCTGCCACAAGAGCTATGACAGCCGTTAGTGCAAACAGTAGTCCTTTTTTCCTTGCCACCCTCATACTATGCCATCCTTTGCTCATATAGATTGGCTCCTGAATTACAACCTAGATCATTGACTCAATTGTAGGCAGGCGGTCTCAAAAGGTCAAGCCTCAAAATTTACGGGTTAACAAGTATATAAGGCACGGGAAATCACCCCGTTGACTCTGCGGCATACTGGTGCTATACTAATTCCTGACCTAAAAGGTCAACAATACCGACTAATAGAAGGGAACGCTTGTGACCACACCCAATGTCATATCGCGCGATACCAGCCTTGAAGACTCGGACTACAAGTGGGGCTTTACCATTGACATCGAGTCGGATGTAGCCCCTAAGGGTCTGAACGAGGATATAGTCCGCTTCATCTGGACGAAGAAGGGCGAGCCCGATTGGATGCTGGAGTGGCGGCTCAAGGC
The DNA here is from genome assembly GCA_964457285.1 of uncultured Dehalococcoidia bacterium. Lineage (GTDB taxonomy): Bacteria > Chloroflexota > Dehalococcoidia > Lucifugimonadales > JAGWBF01 > CAYWGG01. Next base: position 5,581 of record CAYWGG010000123.1, on the reverse strand, counting down.
CTACCGGCACTGGGTCAGGCAAAACCAGGAGGAGCCCAGGTGGGCCAATATCCATCACCTTCCCATTGACTTCCAGGACATCATCTACTATGCCGCGCCCGCTTCCAGGGCCAAGGGCCCCGAGAGCCTGGATGAGGTGGACCCGGAGCTGGTGGCAGCGTTCGACAAGCTGGGGATCCCCCTTGAGGAGCAAAAAAAGCTCGCCGGAGTGGCGGTGGATGCGGTCCTGGACAGCGTCTCCGTCGCCACCACCTACAAGGAGACCCTGGACAAGTACGGGATCATCTTCTGCTCCTTCACCGAGGCCATCCAGAAGCACCCGGACCTGGTGAAGAAGTACATGGGCTCCGTTGTGCCCTACGCCGACAACTTCTACGCTACCCTCAACTCGGCCGTCTTCAGCGATGGCTCCTTTGCCTATGTACCCAAAGGTGTGCGCTGCCCGATGGAGCTAATGACCTACTTCAGAATCAACCAGGCCGATTCAGGGCAGTTCGAGCGCACCCTCATCATCGCCGATGAAGGCAGCTACGTGAGCTACCTGGAGGGATGCACCGCGCCCAGCAGGAAGACTAATCAGTTGCACGCCGCGGTCGTGGAGTTGGTCGCCCTGGGCAATGCGGAGATCAAATACTCGACCCTCCAGAACTGGTTCCCAGGCGACAGAGAAGGCAAGGGTGGCGTGTACAACTTCGTAACCAAGCGAGGCAAGGCCCTCGGCAGGAACTCCAAAATCTCCTGGACCCAGGTGGAGACCGGTTCGGCCATCACCTGGAAGTATCCCAGCGTGATCCTGCAAGGGGATAACTCCGTTGGTGAGTTCTACTCCGTGGCGCTGGTGAACAACCACCAGCAGGCGGATACTGGCACCAAGATGCTGCACATCGGGAAGAATACCAGGAGCACCATAGTCGCCAAGGGAATCTCGGCAGGACACGGCAACGGCACCTACCGGGGGCTGGTCAAGATGATGTCTTCGGCCACCAACGCCAGGAACTTCACCAAGTGCGACTCCTTGCTCATCGGCGACAAGTGTGGGGCCCACACGGTGCCTTACATCGAGGTGCGCAACCCAACCGCCAGCATGGAGCATGAGGCCACCACCTCCAAGGTGAGCGATGACCAGCTCTTCTACTGCCAGCAGCGCGGCATCTCCCTCGATGACGCCCACTACATGATCATCAACGGGTTCTGTAGAGGCATCTTCAAAGAGTTGCCCTTTGAGTTTGCTGCCGAGGCCTCACAACTACTCAGGGTAAGCCTGGAGGGCGCCGTCGGGTAAACGAATGTAGAGGGTAGAGGACCGATGGCGAGTACTCCACAGGCACCAAGTTAAGGCCTGTCATCGCGAGTCCGTCAGCCGAAGGCCGAAGCAATCTCACCAGGAGCACAGACACCCAATGTTGACAGTACGTAATCTTCACGTATCCATCGGAGAAGCGGAGATATTGAAGGGGGTGGACCTCACGGTCAACACCGGCGAGGTCCATGCCATCATGGGTCCCAACGGCTCAGGCAAGAGCACGCTAGCCAACGTGCTGGCCGGAAGGCCCGAGTACACCGTCACCCAGGGAGAAGTCCTCTACGAAGGCAAGAACCTCCTGGAGATGGAGCCTGAGCTACGCGCCCGAGAGGGCATCTTCCTCGCCTTCCAGTACCCTGTAGAGCTTCCGGGCGTCCGTAGCTGGCAGTTCCTGAAGTCCGCGGTGGATGCCATCCGAGCCCACAGGGGCGAGCCTGAGCTCACTATCAGGGCCTTCGACCGCCTGCTAAAAGAGAAGATGGAGATGGTGGAGATAGACCCGGACCTGACCAGGCGGTCCGTAAACGAGGGTTTCTCCGGCGGTGAGAAGAAGCGCAACGAGATACTTCAGATGGCGCTCCTGGACCCCAAGCTGGCTCTCCTGGATGAGACCGATTCGGGGTTGGATATAGATGCCCTGAGGACCGTCGCCAACGGCGTGAACCAGCTTCGGGGCCCTTCAAAGGCCATCGTGCTGGTGACCCACTACCAGCGCATCCTCAGCTACATCACCCCTGACTACGTCCACGTCCTGATAGATGGCCGCATCGTCAGGTCAGGAGACCGTGAGCTTGCCCTGGAGCTGGAGGAGAAGGGCTACGACTGGATCAAAGAGGCAGCTGCATGACCCAAGCCCTGGCAAAAGGAGAAAGGTACTTAGCCGACTTCCTGGCTTTTGAGCGAAGCCTGGCGGGCCATGAGCCCATGTGGGTACACCAGATTCGCCATCAGGCCCTGGAGCGTTTCACCCAGCTAGGTTTTCCCACTGCTCGCCGTGGCAACGAGAAGTGGAAGTACACCAACGTCGCTCCTATAGCAAATGCTACCTTCGAGTACCCCTTCGACTTCGACCTGAATGGGGTGAAGGCATCAGACATACGTCAGCTCGCTCCTTGGGACGATAGCTGGACTACCCTCGCCTTTGTCAATGGTCACTATTGTCAGCCTCTCTCAGCGTCGCCGGCCCAGGCTAATGGCATCAATGTGACCAACCTGGCTGACGCGCTCCTCACAGATGGGGATGCAGCCAGGGAACACCTGACCAGGTATGCTTCCGTCGAAGACGATGCTTTCACCGCCTTGAACACCGCTTTCCTCAAGGATGGGGCTTTTGTCCACGTTCCGCCAGGCGATTCACCGGGGTCTCCGCTGCACCTTCTCTACCTTACCACAGGCGAGGCGCAGCCCACCGTCTCATACCCAAGGACCCTTGTCCTGGCTGGCCGACAGAGCAAGGTGACCATTATCGAGAGCTACATCAGCCTATCCAGGGCTCGCCATTTCACCGATGCTGTGACAGAGATCGTGGTCGGCGAGGGGGCCGAGGTCGAGCACTACAGGGTGCTCGCTGACAGCCAGCAGGATTTCCATGTGGGGGTCACCAGGGTGCATCAGAGCCAGGACAGCAGGTTCTCTTCGGCTTCCTTCGCAAAGGGCAGCGCCCTGGCCAGAAATGACTTCCTGGTAGTGCTGGACGCACCAGGTAGCTCCTGTTTCCTCAACGGCCTGTATATGACCTCGGGCACTCAGCACATAGACAACTACATAAACATTGACCACGTCAAACCTCACACCACCAGCCGCCTGTATTACAAAGGTATCCTGGATGGGAAGTCCAGAGCGGTTTTCGGCGGAACGGTCCTGGTGCGGCGCGATGCTCAGAAGGCCGACGCCCAACAGACCGACAAGAACTTGATCCTGTCAGAAGATGCAGAGGTGGATAGCAAGCCCAGCCTCCTGATCTACGCCGATGACGTCAAGTGCGGCCACGGGGCGACGGCGGGCCACGTAGATGAAGATAGCCTTTTCTACATGAGAAGCCGGGGGCTGGACATAGAGACGGCCAGCAGGCTTCTGATTCATGGCTTCGCCAGCGAGATTATCGAGACCGTCCAGCTTGAGCCATCTCGAGCCTACCTGGAGAGGACCTTCCTGGAAGCCCTACCAGAGTTTCAATTTGGGAGAACATCATGACCGCAGCCAAGCCTGGGGCCAGCCAACCTGCCTCGGAGACCTCCCTGAAGACAGCGGTGAGGAAAGGTGCTGGTGCCTTTGACGCAGCGAAGATCAGAGAGGACTTCCCCATCCTGAGGCAGAAGGTCCACGGCAAGCCCCTGGTCTACCTGGACAACGCCTCTACCAGCCAGAAACCCCAGGTGGTTATAGACACCCTGAACCGGTACTACACTGCCGAAAACTCGAACATTCACCGGGGCGTCCACTACCTGAGTCAGCAAGCCACCCAGGAGTATGAGGGCGCTCGCTCCAAAGTCAGGAAATTCCTCAACGCCTCCGATGACCGGGAGATCATCTTCGTGCGGGGCACTACCGAGGCGATCAATCTGGTAGCCCAGAGCTATAGCAGGAAGTATATCGGAGAGGGGGATGAAATAATCATTTCGGCTATGGAGCACCATTCCAACATCGTCCCCTGGCAAATCATCTGTCAGGAGCGTGGAGCCTATCTTCGTGTCATCCCCATGAACGATGACGGTGAGCTATTGATGGATGAGTACGAGAAGCTCCTCAGCCCCCGGACCAGGCTGGTATCCATCGTTCACGTATCCAACTCCCTGGGGACCATTAACCCCATCAAACAGGTCGTGAAAATGGCCCACAGTCATGGCGCGCCGGTGCTGGTGGATGGAGCCCAGTCCATACCCCACATGCCGATAGATGTCCGCGAGATAGGCTGCGATTTCTTCGCCTTCTCCGGCCACAAGCTCTACGGGCCTACTGGAATCGGCGTCCTCTATGGCAAGGCGGAGCTGCTGGAGTCCATGCCTCCTTACCAGGGCGGCGGCGATATGATCAGGTCGGTCACCTTCGAGAAGACCACCTATAACGTCCTGCCCTACAAGTTCGAGGCCGGGACGCCCAACATCGCCGGAGGCATCGGCCTGGGAGCGGCCATAGACTACATCATGAATGTGGGTTTAGACCGTATATCTGCCTACGAGCGCGAATTGCTTGAATACGGCACAGAGCGCCTCTCCAGTGTCAGCGGCCTCCGGCTCATAGGGACGGCTAGAGAGAAGGGGGGTATCCTCTCCTTTGTCCTTGAGGGTGTACATCCCCACGACATCGGCACTATCCTCGATTCGGAGGGGATCGCTGTCCGTACAGGCCACCACTGTACTCAGCCGGTGATGGACCGGTTCGGAATTCCCGCCACCGCCAGGGCATCTCTGGCCTTTTACAACACCAAAGAGGAGATAGACGCCCTGGTCAGGGGCATAGACAAAGTTATCGAGGTTTTCAGCTAGTGTCTGAGCTTGATGAAATCTACCAGGAAGTGGTCATGGACCACAACCGCAGGCCCCGTAACTTCCGAAAGCCGGAAGGTGTGTACCAGTCTGTGGAGGGCTACAATCCCTTCTGTGGAGACAGGTACACTATCTATGTAAAGCTAGAGGATGGCCTGATCGCCGACATCGGCTTTCATGGCGCAGGCTGCGCCATATCCAAGGCCTCCACCTCTATGATGACCGAGGTTGTCAAAGGTAAGAGCGTGGCAGAGGCCGAAGAGCTTTTCGACGCATTCCATCAGATGGTCACCCGCGAGCCAGGGACGGACTTCGACCCCGATGAGAAGCTGGGAGACCTCGAAATCCTTTCCGGTGTCTCCGAATTTCCCATCCGGATCAAGTGCGCCACCCTGTCCTGGCATACGCTGCGTGCTGCTCTAGAGGGACGGGAGGAATCGGTTTCGACGGAGTAGGATCGGGCCTGCCTTCTCAGGGTTTGGGCCTGAGAGTCACACATGGTAGAATGTAGCTGCCTCAATAAGTCGGGGCAGCTTTCGACTTTATGGAACTCAAAAATTCAAGGAAGAGCAATCTTTAATGACAAGCCGGGCCCAAGAACATATCTTAACCAGCCGGGTAATGTTAGCCAAAGCTGAGGAGGCTTTAGCCCAGGAAGATCTTCTTCAAGCCTCAGAGAAGGGATGGGAGGCCGCCGCCCACATGGTAAAAGGGATCGCCCAAAGGAGACGCTGGCGACATAGGGGGCACCGAGAGCTTTACCAGGTGGTGAACCGCTTGACGCAGGAGACAG
>CAYWGG010000122.1:0-8087 GCA_964457285.1 uncultured Dehalococcoidia bacterium | reverse complement strand
AGAAGATTGTTCGCTCATATTCTCTAGTATATCACTTATTCGGATAGGCACTTAATCCCCCCTTGCTAAGGAGGGACAGAGGGGGTGGCCAAAGGCCGGGGTGAGTGCTACACCACTAATAATTATCTTTCTGATAGACCTGAATGCGGTGGCGAACGGCCTCGGACACCAGTATCCTGCCCTGGGCATCGATCTCTATGGCCACCGGATTCCAGAACCGCCTCTCGGGCTCCAGATCCCTCAGCAGATTGCGCTGCCTGATCATGTCGGGGTTAGCATCCAGTTTTGCGTGCCCCCATTTGGAGAGGGTAGCGTCGCCTGTGAAGGTGGTGATATGACGCCCATCGGCGTTGAGCACCTGGACCCGGTTGTTGCCCCAGTCGGCTATGTAGATGTCCCCATCCTTGTCAACGGCGACGCCGGTGGGGCGGTTGAACTCCCCGACCCCGCTGCCCGAGTAGCCAAACTCAGCCAGGAACTCGCCGTCGGAGGTGAGCTTCTGGACGCGGTCGTTGCGCCAGTCGGCCACGTACACATCGCCCCTCTGGTCAATGGCGATGCCCCAGGGAAGGTTGAACTGGCCTGGGCCGCTGCCAGCCTCTCCCCATTTCGCCAGGAACTTCCCATCGCTGGTGAACCTCTGGACACGGTTGTTCTGGCTGTCAACGATGTAGAGGTTATCCTCTCTGTCGAAGGTGATGCCCATAGGCTGGTTTAGCTGGCCGTCGCCTGACCCAGCTACGCCCCACCTCCCCAGGAAGTTACCGCCTTTGTCGAATATGGAAATCCGGTTGAGCCACTGGTCGGCCACGTACACGTTCTCACTACTGTCGAGGGCGATAGAGATAGGCCAGACGAACTGGCCGTCGCCATCGCCGAAGCGCCCGAACTCTCTCAGGTAGTCCTCTCCTATGGTGCACACGGTGACTCGCACGCCATCGGGCCGGTCCTGTCTTGAGCGACTCACTACATATACCGCGTCTTCCTGGCCGATAGCCAGGTCCATGGGGTGCCTGAAGCCAGCCCCGGAGTACTCAGAGCGGCCGATGGTGTGGGTATAGTGGAACGACCGCGTAGCTATGCCGAAGAACACACTGCTCATTTCTAGCTCCTTATTTAAGCGTACTGATACTCTGCCGAGGCGGCGATCATTTGCAGCATCTGCCCCACTCTACTTGCGAAGTTGCTCCGCTCTGCCTCGGTGTTGCGCCTCAGGGGGCCTCCCTGCCTCACGTGAGCTATCAGGGAGTTGTGGGTCTTGTCGGTAACAGTTAATGGCCCCATCAGATCGAGGCAGCCATCCACGAAGCCCGCCGGGGCAGTGGTGTCACTCCGTGCCATCAGCCGGTCAATGATCGCTCTAACGCCCGGCAGGTTGATATTGCCCACCTGATCGGCCACGAAGTTAATCCGCTCCACCAGAGTCCCACTGTCTATCCACTCCCTACCGGTGTGCCAGCCCTCCACAGTGGGTGGATTCATCAAGTCCTGTCCCATGTAGCGGATTTCCATGGCTATGGGGAAAAGGCCCGGCTTGGGGTGTTTGAAATCACCCACCAGCCGCATGGTCTCTATCACCACATCAGTAGGGCTCTTTATCTTGGCGTACCACACATCCTCGGACTTGAAGAAGTCGGAGTTGAACAGCACCCGGAGTACAGAACGCATGTCGTATTTGCTCTCGACAAACGCCTCCTCCAGGGCCCTGATCGCCTCCATATCGCGTGGCGGGGTATCTTTCCAGGCTGGTACTTGAGGCTCGTCAGCGACGAAGAAGTTGTACAGGTGCCTTGCGATAAACCGAGCCGCGCCTGGCTGGCGCACGATTATATCAACGATGTCCTCACCATTCCAGCGCCCTGTCTCTCCCAGGAAGGTTTTCTCGCTGGTGTCGTGGTCTGCCGGGTCGTAGAGGAACTGCCATTCACTGCGGCCATAGGGGAACACAGGCAGGGTGGGGGCCAGGTTCCAGCCGGTAAAGGCCCGGGAACAGGCTTTTACGTCATCCTCGGTGTAGTTGTACTTACCATCCATGCCGACGCCTAAAGAAAAAAGCTCCAGCAGCTCCCTGCCGTAGTTTTCGTTGATATTACCCTTGTGGTTATCAACGTTGTCAAGGAACTGGACCATGGCCGGGTTTCTGGAGAGCTGTATCAGGAGGTCCCGGAAGCTTCCCAGGCCATAGCGGCGGAACATATCTATCTGAAGGCTCATCTCGCGCCCGTTGTCCACCTTGGCATAGCCGGAGCACAGTATCCCGTGCCAGAAGAGGGCCATCTTCTCCTCCAGCGGGCGCCTGGTGTTGATCATCCTGTAAGCCCAGAGAGTGTGATTGGACTCTAAGGCTGGCCTGTCCTGGAAATCGGGGTAGGCTCTCAGGTAAAGGTCCTCTTCAAAGGCAGGCTGCCGCTCTGGATACAACAACTCCTCTACGGTGGCTTCGTACCCCTTGGCGACATAAGCCTCCAGCTCATCCCTCGTGGCCCCAAAGCCAGCTCGGCGCATCAAGTGGGCCATCAGAGCTATGTCTCTGTCTGCCATTTACTCCTCCTTGCAATATCTTTCAATCACCTGCGGGACCAGGATATAGCACCAATGGCTATTCTCAAGTCCATATGGTAGCACCAAGATGGATAAAAGTCCACTTTGTCCAGATACCAGAAGCCATGTAAGCCATCGAGCCCAGGCAAGGTCGTGGTGGGCTTTTAAGCTCTACCTAACCAGCGGGCAGGATGGCGGCTGTGGCGGCATCCAGGGCTTCCACTATGGGGAAGGGGTACACACCTACGAAGAAGGTCCCCAGCACCATTACTACCAGCACGGCTATTATCAGGAGTGAGGGATGTTCTCTCTCGCCTCCTGAAATCCCCCCAACCCCCCTTTGCAAAGGGGGGCTAGGAGGGATTTGGGGGTGAGGGTTGTGAGCCAGTGCTGGCTCCGGCTCTCGTTCCATCTCAGGGGCGGATTGGATGTACATGTGCCTTATTACCACCAGATAGTAGTACAGGGATATGAGGCTGTTGAGTATAGCCAACCCCGACAGCCACAGTAGCCCCTCGTTGGCCGCGGCGGTAAACAGGTAGAACTTGGTGGTGAACCCGGCAAAGAAGGGCAACCCGGCCAGTGAAAACATCCCCATGGATACGGCTGCGGCAAGGAAGGGATGTCTGTCGGCGAGGCCAGAGAGGTCGGATATCTCTTCTTTGCCCGTCACGTTGAAGAAGGCGATGATCCCCACAAAGACAACCATGTTGGTGAAGGCATAACCCACCAGATGCAGCATCACGCCGTTGGAGGCCAGGGGCGAGAGGGCAGCTATACCCACGAGCAGGAAGCCCACCTGCCCTATGCTGGAGTAGGCCAGGAGCCTCTTGATGTTGTGCTGGGCTATGGCGACCAGGTTGCCCACCGTCATGGTTATCGCAGCCAGGATGGCCACGATTACGTGCCAGTCGTCTATTGAGGGCAAGAAGGCTTCGGCAAAGAGCCTCAGCACCAGGGCGAAGGCGGCAGCCTTTGACCCCACGGCCAGATACGCCGTTACGGGCAACGGAGCGCCTTCGTAAACGTCCGGGGCCCACATGTGGAAGGGCACCGCCGCCACCTTGAAGCCCAATCCTACCAGTATCAGGGCAAGCCCTACCCACAACGCCGGGCTCACATCTGTGGCGTTGGTAAGGGCCGCGCTTATGTCTGCGTAGCGGGTTACTCCTATAGAGCTATAGAGCATACTTATGCCAAAGAGCAGGATGGCCGAGGAGAAAGCGCCAATAAGGATGTACTTGATCCCTGCCTCGTTGGACTTGGGGTTAGTCCTGGCATAAGAGGCCATGATGTAGAAGCTGAAGCTCATGAGTTCCAGGGCGATGTAGGCCGTCAGCAGCTCTCTCGAGGCGGCCAGAACGTTCATAGCCAGGACGGAGAAGAGGATTATCCCGTAGTACTCCCCAGGATGGCTCAGGTACTTGGTCACGTAGTCCACCGAGCTGAGGATGATGAAGATGCCCAGGATGAGGAAGAAGGACTTGAAGAAAAGAGAGTAGGCGTCCGCCTTGACCAGGCCGCCATATAGCTCAGTGTTCTCACCCCACAGCAGCGCCAGCGACAGGGCCACGAGGCCTACAAGCCCCGCCACGCTGACCCAGGCCAGCAGGTTCGCCCTGAGCCGAAGCCCTGACCCTGAGCTTGCCGAAGGGTTACTCCTGTCGGAGGGCAACAGCAGGTCTATGGCAAACACCACGAAGGCCAGGGTTGCCAGAAGGAACTCAGGCAGCAGCAGGTGGAGATTGGCTGTTAGCGGCATCTCTGATATGTCCTCTTCAAAATCCCCCCTAGCCCCCCTTTGCTAAAGGGGGGTTGGGGGGATTTCCTTAAAACCTGGTTAGAAGCTCTCCCACGCCAGCATTGATCACATCCATCAACGGCAAGGGCCACACTCCCACAAACACGAGGACGAAGACCAGTATTCCCATCGCCCCTATCTCCATCGGGCTGGCGTCGCTCAGGTGCTCCCACCGAGGGCCGATAGGGCCGAAGAAGGCTTTAGCCAGGAGGCGCAGGATGTATACCGCCGTAATGGCCGCCCCTATCACCGCCAGCACCGCCAGGGGCAGGTAGGTCTTGAAGGTTCCCACGAATACCAGAAACTCTGCCACGAACCCGCTCAATCCAGGCAGTCCCAGGGAGGCCAGTCCCGCCACGGCAAAGAAGGAGGCCGTAAATCCCATGCGCTTGGACAGGCCCTCCAGCACCCTGATGTCTCGTAGGTGGGCACGGTCGTAGATGACCCCCACCAGGGCGAAGAAGAGGGCCGTCATTATGCCGTGAGAGAACATCTGGAGCACTGCGCCACCCACCCCAAGGGGATGCAGGGTAGCGATGCCCATAAGCACGTACCCCATGTGGCTTACACTGGAGTAGCCCACGACGTACTTCAAGTCCTGCTGGGCCATCGCCGAGATAGCGCCGTACAGGACGTTAACCGTCCCCAGGGCTATGAGCACCGGCATCCATGTGTCTGCTCCTTCGGGCAGGAGAAACATACCCACGCGTATGATACCATACGCTCCCAGCTTCATCAGCACGCCCGCGTGGAGCATACTCACCGCCGTGGGCGCTGCCACGTGGCCGTCTGGAGACCAGGTGTGGAAGGGCCACAGCCCCGCCAGCACTCCGAAGCCCACCATGAAGAAGGGGAAGAAGAGGTCCTGGAAGTGCTTGAAGCTGGCGTTGAAGTCCACGTCCTGGAGAGTTTCCATCGAGAAGGTGGGAGTGCCATGCTGGGAGGCCGCCCAGTACACCGCCAGTATGGCCACCCAGACCAATACGCTCCCCGCCACCAGGTACAGCACCAGCTTCATGGCCCCGTACTCCTTGGTGCGGAGGAAGGTCCCGAAGTCGGTACTGCTGCCCCATACTCCGATGAGCAAGTACATGGGCAACACCGCCAGCTCGTAGAAGAAGAACAGGAAGAACAGGTCGCGGACTATGAAGACACCATAGACTCCGGATACCAGCATCATCAAGAGGACGAAGAAGTCCCTGGGGCGGTGCTGGATATTCCAGGAGACCAGGACGCCCGCGAACATCACGATGCCCGTGAGCAGCACCATTGGCGCTGAGATGCCATCGATGCCCATACTGAGGGAGATGTTCAAAGGCTCCTTCAGCCATGTGAAGGACTCGGTGTACTGGTAGCCTCCCTCCTTGTAGTCGTAGAGGGCGAAGATGACGATGCTCAGCACGAGGGTGGCAAATGCGACGAAGATTGAGAAAAGCTTTATCTCCCGGCCTCTCTTAGGAGGGAAGAGAGCTAGAATCACTCCCCCCGCGAAGGGGAACAGGATTGTCAGAAAGAGGGCCATACTCTCCTTATCATTACAGGAACCTTCGTCGCACAGGTATGAGGCGCTGATTTACGGGGTCCACTGCCAGACGGACTGCCCCAAGAGCAGTTACGCCCAGGACTGTGGCATCCCCTGGTTCCCCAAAGGCGACCTGAGTGATTCTACTTCTGCCTTCTATCCGAACCCAAGTTTGTCCCACTTCTCGTTCCACAAAACTTCCGCCTGCAAGCTCAAAGGGCTCACTATCTATTGGCTGGACGCCAAGCCGCTCCAGCATCTCCCTTGGCACCACGATTATACTTGCGCCAGTATCCACGAGAACAGCTATCTGCTCGAAAAAATCGCCCTGTGGGGTGCCGATCTCTATAGGCCACTCAAACATGCCCATTCCATGCTCTCCTACACCTTGAATTCCACAAACTCACGAGGATAATGGGTCATGTCCAACCTGTTCTCATGAGGTATTGGTACGATACCCCACTCCTCCATAGCCAGTGCGCCGAACAAGATGTTAATTCGCTTGCCCTCTTCATCTGTTCCAATCTCTTGCAAGACGCGGGCATGGAGATACACCTCCAACCCTTCTACCAGACAGGAGAGCACACAAAGCTTTTCCACGCGATGCGCTCGTCCACCCAAGGCGACAGACTCGACCCTGGGTATATCCAAGGTTGGCAGGAGAGAGGCAACCTCGGGCACCACGTAGGTGTTCCTGCTACCAGTGTCAAACAGGGTCCAGAAGTGTCTTCCCTGGATAACCACATTCCTTCTCAATCGGGACATCGCTCTCTCCTTCCTTTACTAAAATCCCCTCTAACCCCCCTTTCATAAAGGGGGGAATGGGAGGATTTCCTATGCTCATGTCCCACTGGAAAGCACCCACCACAAGATGGTCACCAACACCGCACCTACCGCCATGCCCAGGGCGTAGTTGTACACCCGCCCGGTCACGTGATACCGGAGGTTCAGGCCGGAGCGCCGGACGGAGTTGGCAGTGCCGTTCACTCCAGTATCGTTTACTATGATGCGGTCAAAGAGGGCGATGAACCTCGAAAAGACCAGCACAACTCGGTCTACGCCCCACTGATAGATGTCATCCAGGTAATACTTGTTGCTGACCACCTTGATGGCGGTGGCGAAGCGGGCCTTCCAGGGCTCCAGGGAAACTTTCCGACTCATGTATATCTGCCAGCCCAGGGCGAAGGCCCCCACCGCCAGGACTATCGAACCCACGAGGAGACCGGCGTTAGGGCCAAACTCGTGCTTCTCATCAAAGAACAGGAAGGTCCCTATCCCGCCCGCATCGGTGACCTTTATGGAGAGGAAGCCGAACAGGACAGCCAGCACCGCCAGCAGGCCCATCGGCGCCCACATCACCAGGGGCGACTCGTGGAGGTGCCTGTTCTCGTCCTTAAGCTCGCCAAAGAAGACCATGTACAGCACCCGGGCCATGTACATGGCGCTGAGGAAGGTAGCTATCAGAGCGAAGGCCAGGAGGTAGTTTTTGTGCTCCAGAACTGACAGCAGAACCTCGTCCTTGCTCCAGAATCCGGAGAAGACGGGTATCCCCGCCAGAGACAGCGCACCTATGGTGAAAGTCATGGCGGTGATGGGCATCACCCGCCAGAGGCCTCCCATCTTCCTTATGTCCGTCTCGTCGTGCATACTGTGCATCACGCTGCCCGCCCCCAGAAACAGGAGGGCTTTGGAGAAGCCGTGGGCCATGAGGTGGAATATAGCCGCAGTATATCCGAAAGCACCCAGAGACAGCATCATCAGCCCCAGGTGGCTTATAGTGGAGTAGGCCAGGACGCGCTTGATGTCCGTCACCACCAGGGCCATAGTAGCGCCCATGAGGGTTGTGACCAGGCCGATGGCCGCCACCACTATCAGGGCATTGGGGGCTGCCTCAAAGATGGGGAAGGTGCGGGCCACCAGGTATACTCCCGCCGCTACCATGGTGGCGGCGTGGATCAGGGCGCTCACGGGCGTCGGACCCTCCATAGCGTCGGGAAGCCAGACATGGAAGGGGAACTGGGCCGACTTGCCCATAGCCCCAAGGAAGATGAGGATGGCTATGCCCGTTGCTGTTCCCTCGCCTATGGCCCCCGTGCTCACCGCCTCAAAAGCGTGGGACATATCGAAGTCGAAGGTGGCCCCGCTGAGGTTTCCCACCTCTCGACCGAGCCACAGGATGCCCACCAGCAGGCCTACGTCGCCCAGCCTGGTGGTGATAAAGGC
>CAYWGG010000121.1:0-8097 GCA_964457285.1 uncultured Dehalococcoidia bacterium | reverse complement strand
CCGCTAGCCTCGTTGCCGTTGCTGATGGTGATGCCGGAGATGGCGATGTTGCAGCAGGTTATGTTGAAGACTCTATTGGCAAAGTCGGGGTTGATGGCCAGGTCCCCCGATCCAGGGCCGTGGATGGTCAGGTCTTTGTTGATGGCCAGCTCCCCGCTGGTCAGCCCAATGGTGCCCGTGACGGCGAACTCGATGGTGTCACCAGAGGCCGCATCGGCGATGGCCTGGCGGAGGGAGCCAGGGCCGCTGTCGTTGAGGTTGGTGACGGTGAGGGTGGCCCCTCTCGCTACACCTCCCAGCGCCCAGAACACACCAAGGGCAGCGAGGAGTACCAGGGCTGAGACCAGAACCGACCTCTTGTTGATAAGAGCTCGCATGTTCACACCTCCTGAGATGGCAGGCTCTCAGATGGGACCTGGAACCTGATAAAGGTATGGTACTTGTGAGGCGGTGGGGTGTCAACCATAAACAGGATGGAGAGCTAAATGAGGCCTAGCCTCCTCAAGTCTTCCTCTGTCCACCTGGCTCCCCGGAGAACACCTCTTAAAGTTTGTCTCACCAGGGTATCGCTGCCTTGGTGGTAGTGGATTACCACCCTTCGACCGTCAGGATGGCGGTACAATCTGCCAGCTCCTCCTGAGCGGCGATAAGCAAAGCCATCTCGTTCCAGAGCACTTACCAGTTCCCGGACTGGGGTGTTCCGCAGGAGGTGAGCTAATCGCCCTATGTCTCTCATAGGGTAACGGTTACCACCGGGGCTTCAAAGACTTCCATCTCCTTCGGGATTTCATCCCCTGCCTCTATCATGTCTTCCAGGTAAGCCTGGGCAGCTTCTTTGAGAGCTTCTAAAGCCTCTTGTTCAGTGTATCCCCAGGTAGCACAACCTGGCAAAGCGGGGATTTCCGCTCCCCAGCGGCCATCTTCATCCTGCTCTAGCTCTACCTTGAACACATAGGTTTGCATTTCACTTCTCCCCTCTTTCTAGCCAGCCACCTCGAAACGCTCCGATTCGGGGGGCCTGGCCCACAGCGCGTCGGCGCCAGACATGGCGGCGGCTCGCTGCGGGCTGGCCCGCCAACGGTCGTAAATCTGGTTGCTCTCCCAGAGGACCAGGGTAGTGATCTTGGTGGGGTCGCTGAGGGAGTACAGGGTCTGGCGGCCCTTGAAGCCAGGGGCCTTGCTCTGGGCGAGGCCGTTGCCGTCCAGGAGCTTCCTGGCCTCGGCCACCTTGTCTCCTTTAGCCCAGTGGTGGGTCAGAACGCCAATCATGGTGCCTCCACAGCTCATAGTAGATTAGCCCACAGCCGCTCCGACCTGAGCGTCCAGGAAGTTCAGAATCCACTCCCTGACCCGGTCGGGCGTCTGCTCTGCCACGGCCACGTCGTGGTAGGACGGCTGTGGCAGGCACTCTTGCAGGTAGCGGGCCGCCGATGTGGCGTGGGCGGGGTCGCTGCCGGGGATGATGACCGACGGCACCTTCAGTGCCATCAGCTCCTCGGGCTCGGCGCCGGGCGCGGTATCTCTATCGAAGAGGGTCCGGCCCACGAGGGCAACCAGGGATGCGTACCGCTCCGGGTCCTGGGCGGCAAAGCTCCTGGCAAACTCCTGGTCGGTGGCGATGGCCGAGGCCCAGGGGCCTGCGGCGGGCTCAACCCAAAAGCTGCCCTTCTCTCTGGCAAGCTGCACCACGGCATCCAGGCCCTTTTGAGTCACGTAGGCGAGGTGATCGTTGAACCGTTTCGTGCCGTTGGCGTGCCAGCGTGCGCCGCCCACGGGCCAGTGGAGCACCAGCCCCAGGGTGTTCTCAGGATAGGTGATGCCGAAGGCGACGGCGGTGGAGCAGCCCATACAGCCGCCCATCACGAAGGCCCGCTCGATCCCCAGATGGTCCAGGAGCCCCCTGGCCTGGTGGGCGTAGGTGGCCCAGGATATGCGCTCCACCCGCCCTCCTGACGTGCCTGCCTCACGACGATCGTATGCTATGAGGGTGTACTTTCGGGAGAGGGTCTCCAGGGGCCTCATGCCTTTCCACACCCCTGCCGTTGACCACTTCTCGATGGTGGAGTCGAAGCCGCCAGGGGCCATCATCAACAGTGGTGGCCCGGAGCCGTAGGTCTCGTAATGGGTCTTTATGCCGTTGATAGTCGTGTAAGCCATGTTCACTCCTTTCTATGATTGATTCTATGATTGATAGCGGTCAGCTTTCAGCGATCGTCCATTAGCTGGTAGCTGACTGCTGATAGCTGACCGCATTTCTTTTAGTTGTGACGGCCACGGCCTGGGATGTCCCAGACCGCTTCCACCACGCCCCGCCGCACGGCGATGAACCTGTCCCACCGGCTCACCATAGCGTCCTGCTGCGCCGGAATGAGGGCGAACTTGTCGCCAATACTGAGCCGGGAGTCCCCTTCCAACTGCATTATGGTGTGCTGGGCGTCAAGGGCCTTAACCGTCACCCCTGGCGCACCTTCTACTGTGGGCAAGCCTCTGAGGTTTCCCACCGCCTCCAGGCCCGCATCCCCAATGGCTAAGCCTGGCCGGGGCGTGCTGATCACGGTGCCCAGCACCTTACCAGCGTACTTGAAATCGGTCATGTAGCGGTAGCTGGTGTCCATGAGGATGTAGGTGCCGCCCTGGACCTCGGTGACGCCGGGTATCTCCCCTGCCACATCGTAGGTCCAGGTCTCGCCCGATGAGACGATCTCTACGGGGATGCCCGCCGCCTCTATGGCATCCCGCGCGTCCAGGCATGTCTGGACCATGCGGCGGCCTTCGGTGAACCGGGTCTCCCGATCGGGAGTCCCGCCTATAACCTGGTGGCTCATGACGCCTCTGAAGCGCAGACCCGGCAGAGTCTGGATTAGCCTGGCCAGCTCCACCCCCTGCCGGGGCGACTGCACGCCACACCTGCGCAGCCCCGTCTCCACCTCTATGATGACGCCCAAGGTGGCCCCGGCAGCCTGAGCGCCTTCCGATAGGTCACGGGCGTTGCGGGGGTCATCGCAGGCGACTATCATCTCCGCCTGGCGCGCCAGAGCGCACAGCCGGGCGATCTTATCTCTGGTTACGATCTGATTGGTGATGAACACATTCTGGATGCCCCCCTCTACCATGACCTCGGCCTCGGACACCTTGGCGGCGCAGACTCCGCCAACGGTGCCACCCATCCGAATTTGCATGTGAGCGATGATGGGGCTCTTGTGGTTCTTGATGTGGGGCCTCAGCTTGCAGGGCCTGTCCCGATAGTAGTCGGCCATTACCCTCATGTTGTTCTCCAGGGCATCCATGTCCAGGATGAGGCAGGGGGTGTCCAGCTCTTCCACGGGTGTCCCAGGGGATGGCCTGTAACGCTCGTCCATAATCCCTATCCTCCACTAGTCTGTTCTTCCACGGGCGGCGATCTCCCAGACCGCCTCCAGCTTCCCATCGCGTATGGCGTGGAAATAGTTATACTGGTTCACACACAACCCCAGGTCCCAGGGTATCAGCCACACCCTGGCTCCTACATCGAAGAGGTGTTGTGCATCCCCTTGTAGCTCCAGGATGCCGTGCTCGGCGCTCAGCCGCGTCACCCTGGCCCCAGCAATGCCCTCCAGCACCGGGAGCCCCAGGTCGGGCCCGATGGCCTTGTGACCAGCGTCAACGATGGCGGACGCCGCCGTGGGGTGGCTGACCACCGTGGCCAGCACTCTGGCTGAAGGTCGCGGGGGCGAGGCATGTCTCGTCCCTACGTACTGGCAATGGCTATAGTCCATCAAGGGGTAGGAGCCCACCCGGACCTCGGTAACGCCCTTCATGGCCCCCACGATTTCGTAGTCGTTGGTGACCCCAACGCTCACCGTCTCCACCTCCAGCCCTGCCCTCTCTATCAGCTCCCTGGTGTCCAGCACAGGCTGGATAGCTTTTCCGGCGTCCCATTCCCCCTCGATAGTGGAAGGCTGGGATAGCTGAGCCATCAGCCCGGCAAAGCGAAGGCCCTGGGAGCGGGTTGCCTCCTTTGCCAGGTCCAGGGCAGGCCGACCAGCCTCAACGCCACAATGGTCCATGCCAACATTGATGTCCACCAGCACATGAAGGGTGACGCCACTGGACTGGGCCGCCTCTGACAGGTCGCGCAGGTTTCTGGGGTTGTCTACGGCCACCGTGGTCCTCGAACGGTGCGCCAGGGAGCACAGCCGGAGGATTTTGGGCCTGGTGACAATCTCGCTGGCGACGAGAATATCGCTGAACCCAGCGCTAGTGAAGACCTCCGCCTCACCTACCCTGGAGACGCTTATGCCACCCACTGTGCCACCAGCAGCCAGTTGCAGGTGAGCGATGGTCGGGCACTTATGAGGTGTGACGTGGGGACGTAGCCTGGCAGGGCCGCTGCGGAAGAAAGAGTGTAGAGCCTCAATGTTCTGCTCCATAGTAGCCAGGTCCACCACCAGGGCTGGGGTGTCCAGCCGCTCCACGGGTGTGCCTATGGGTTGGTACACTGGACGTTCCATAGCCTGGACCTCCTCCCGCTTTTCGTTTCAGTTCAGGCCGCAGACTCTCGGTTCCCCGGTATCTCAGCTTGAGGCAAGAGATGTTTCAGGTCAAGGCGCTTGGATGCATCCAGCACCTCGATGCCTACAAGACGCTCCTGAGCGTCGAAGTCTAAGGCGATGTCCTCGTCCACATTGTGAGTGATCACTTGATGTTTCCCTTGGGATAAGCTTTATATAGACGGCGTCCACTTTCAGATCGTAGGAAATCTCCATCACTTGTCTTCCTGCCTATTATCATTCGGGATAGCCACCAAGGGCCCGTAACACGAAGACGATCCCACTTATCCTTTTCTTCTTTAACATTTCAGTGCTGCTTTTTTCTATGTCTTCACGAGTAATTGTCCGGTCTTTCCCCATCCCTCTTTCTGATCTGACTACCACATAATCGTCGCCGACTTCCACAATCCAATTAGGAATCTTCTGAATCAGTGTTTCAACTGGCTCGCCAGCCTTTTTACGTCGAAGCAACTCATCCCTCAGCTTGTACCAGACTAATGACCGCTCATCTAATCTCTCAGCTACGGGCAGCAAGTAGTTCAGGTCAAGCCGTTTGGAAGCCTCCAGTACCTCAACGCCTACTAGACGCCCCCACTCATCGAAATCTAAGTATATATCGTGGTCAACCTGGCGTGTTTCTGGCATATGCACGGTCTCAGCGATATACAAATAGACAGCATCTGCCTTAGCATCATAAGTAATCCTCATCACGCCTCCTCAAATCGGCCGTAGCGGGCTATAGCGGTCAATGCTGTTATACTGTCATTCTCAATTACATAGACCACTGTAACTTCTTTTTGAGGATAATCTCGTTCGTACCAGCGATAGCCCCCAGTAAAAACTCGGCGGCGGATATATAGAGTTCCTGATTGATCCACTAGAGTTCCTGTCTCAATGGTCTGTTCTACCTCCGCCTCGACAATCCCGCGCTGGCGCATCTTCAACATGACGTGATTGGTATAAACGATGGCATCCATGCCCTATATCTTATATCTCTGCAAAAGCTGGCGGGCGATGACCAGGCGTTGGATCTCGTTGGTGCCCTCGCCGATTATCATGAGGGGAGCATCCCGGTAGTAGCGCTCCAGGGGGTAGTCCTTGATGTAGCCGTACCCTCCGTGGATACGCATGGCCTCCAGGGTCACCTCGGCGCAGATTTCGCTGGCGAAGAGCTTGGCCATCCCCGCCTCCAGGTCAACCCGCTCACCCCTGTCTTTCTTCGCTGCCGCTTCGTAGGTGAGGAGGCGGGCCGCCTGGATTTTCGTCGCCATGTCCGCCAGCTTGAGCTGGATGGCCTGGTGCTGGGCGATGGGCACGCCGAAGGTTTTCCGCTGCTGGGCGTACTTGATGGCGGCCTCGAAGGCGGCGGTCGCCACCCCCACGGCCCTGGCAGCCACGTTGATGCGGCCCGTCTCCAGGCCGCTCATGACCTGCTGGAACCCCTTTCCTTCCACACCTCCCACCAGGTTGTCCGCCGACACGCGGAAGTCTCGAAAAATCAGCTCGCAGGTGTCCAGCCCCCTGTACCCCAGCTTGTCCAGGTCCCGACCCACCTCGAAGCCCGGCCCACCCTTCTCCACGATGAAGCAGCTAATACCCCTGTGGGGGGGCACTGCGCTCTTGTCCGTTTTAACCATGAGGGCGAAGGTGTTGCCATGTCTGCCGTTGGTGATGAACATCTTGGTGCCGTTGATGACGTACTCCTCGCCATCCCGCGCCGCAGAGAGCTCTATGGACTGGACATCGCTGCCGGCGTTGGGCTCCGTGAGGGCCAGGCCGCCACGTTTTTCACCCCGGGCCATGGCGGGCAGAAACCGCCGCTTCTGCTCCTCGGTGCCGAAGTGGGTGACCGCGTAGGTCATGATGTGGTGGGTGCCTATGACGCCACTGATGCTCATCCACCCCTTGGACAGCTCCTCGAAGATCATGGCAAAGGTGGTGTAGTCCAGGCCCAGGCCCCCGTACTCCTCAGGGACAGTTATGCCAAAGAGCCCCATCCCCTTCATCTTCTCGATGACGTCCAGGGGGACTATATCCTCGCGCTCGTATTCAGCAGCGATGGGCTCCACCTCACGCCGCATGAACTCGCGCACCATGTTCACGATCTGGGTCCGGGCTTCTTCCGGTGTCTTAGTGGTCACGGGTCACTCCTTTTGCTGAGAGATCAAGGGATAACCCCCCTTTGTCCCCTCCTTACCAGGGAGAGGATATAGGGGGGGCCAAGGGAGGCGGCAAGGTCCCGGACAATCTCGTCCTGGTCCATTGACCACCCTCCCGTATTCAGGATGAGCTAATTGTACTAGCGAACACCAGGGCTTTCAACCGAGCGTTGATGGAAGGGAAAGCCGTACCGTATAATTGTGGCGAAGAACCTGTAGAAGGGACAAATCACGAAAATGCTCCTGGCTATAGATATAGGCAATACCAACATAACCCTGGGCGTCTTTGAGGGGCAGGACCTCAAGTCCACCTACCGTGTGGCTACTGACCAGCGTCGAATGCCCGATGAGTACGGCTTGCAGTTGAACAGCCTCCTTCCCCTCAAAGGGGTTAACCCCCAGGATATAACTGACGCTTGTCTATGCAGCGTGGTGCCACCCCTCACTCCAACCCTTGAAGAGGTGTGCGAGAGCTACTTCAAGGTCAGCCCTCTGATCGTATCTGCCGGGGTGAAGACAGGGATTCGCATCCTCTATGACAACCCCAGGGATGTGGGGGCAGACCGGGTCGTGGACGCTGTGGCCGCTTTTCGGCTCTACGGAAGTCCTGTGATAATCGTAGACTTCGGCACGGCCACCGTCTTCGATGCGGTCTCCCGCGAGGGAGATTATCTGGGAGGAGCCATAGCCCCTGGGCTCAACGTGGCCGCAGAATCTCTCTTCTTGAGCACCTCCCAGCTGCGGAGGGTGGAGCTAACACCTCCAAAATCCGCCATCGGGCGTAACACCATAGCCAGCATACAATCGGGCCTCTTGCTGGGGCACGTCGGAATGGTGGAGGGGATGGTGGCAAGGTTCAAGGCGGAGTTGGGCCGTGAGGCCCGCGTTGTAGCCACCGGGGGTCTGGCGCCGGTCATAGCCAGGGAAACCCAGATTTTCGACATTGTCAACCCGGACCTGACCCTCATCGGGCTGCGCATGATCCACGAGATGAACAGTGACCCGGGGTAGCGTTCAGCCATCAGCAGTCAGTCATCAGCCAGCAGCTGAAAGCTGAAGGCTGACTGCTGGGTGAGGGAAGGGAGGTGAGCTTATGCCTGATATGCTGGAAAGCCCCTTGAGTCAAAAAAATGTAGTCCTGGGAGTAACAGGCAGTATCGCCTGCTATAAGGCTCTTGACCTGGCAAGCAAGCTCACCCAGGCAGGGGCCCTGGTTGACACTATCATGAGCTATGGCGCAACCAGGTTCGTCACTCCCCTGGCCTTCCGCAGCATCACCCACAGGCCGGTGGTAACGGACACTTTCGACCCAGACTCGGAGCTGAGCGTGGAGCACGTGGCCCTGGCCCAGCGTGCGGACATAGTGGTGGTGGCCCCTGCCACCGCCCACTTCATCGCTAAGGTGGCCG
>CAYWGG010000120.1:4198-8114 GCA_964457285.1 uncultured Dehalococcoidia bacterium | reverse complement strand
CCATTAGCTGCTTAGTCTTTTCCCGAGGATGGCGAAGTGTTCTTAAGAACCGTTTTACTAATGCATGATAACTGCCTTCACCACCAGCAAGATGGGTATCCTGCCCTTGAAAGTCAAGCACCATATGACAGCTTGGGCATAATGCAAGCACATGATAATCCCAAAATCTCTCTGTCACGTGTGCAATAGGGCATCGAAGATGCGCCTGCTCCAACGCACGAGGTTCTTCTGCCCATCCACATCTTTCGCACTTGTCTGATAGTAACTGGCCCCTTCTATCTATCACCTGCATTATCCTGATACGTCATTCCGACATCTTTTCTTTATAGCCTTCCCAAAAGCGCCTGTAGGCCCAAGGCAGTTGCCCAGGATGATCTGTGAACAAACGGCAGTAATAGTGTTTTCTATGGATTGGGCATTTAAGGTCAGAGGTCAACCATATCCTTCCGTGTTTGAATGCTTCCTCAAATCCTCTTGCCATAAGGCACTCTCCTCAAAAATTCGCTATATTTCCAACTATCATCTCAGTCGTTCAAGGCTCAGTTGGCCTTTAAGGGCCTGTCTGGGTAGCTCTTTCCTCAGTCTGTCCATGAGTGGTCTTACCTTCCCTAGCTCGGCCTCGACCACCGCTGGCTCCAGCAATCTAACACCTTCGCTACTCACTAGGACGACAGATACCGGCCCTCCACAATCAAGGCATATCTCGCTAACTGCATAGATAACATAGGTAAGAAGCGGTACGGCCTCTCTGGTGGATACCTCGGGAAAGTAGAAGTCCCTCATCAGCATTTCGGCAGCGTCAATCCCCGACCCGTAACACTCCCAGGTCCGCATCTCCCGCAGATATATCTCGTCCTGGTCCAAGGCCCACAGGCAGACCTCACCAATTGGAGTAGCGCCCGCTATCAAGACCTGGCGACCCTTGACAGCATTCTCGCCAGCTTCGCTAGCTAGAGCTAGTACAGTCTCTTCAATGAGCTGTGCCGAACGTCTCCGGTCTGTCTGGCCTGCTTGGCCTGCATCCTTAAACTTTATTTCCAGACGGCGGGCGAGGGCTTCACCTATGGTGGGGTCACCCGCTGACAATAGCACAAATCGTTCACCTACGAGGTGCACCTTAGGCCAGAAACGGAAGTAGTTAAACCTGGTCTCCTGACTGTCGCAGGCTAATACAGCTCCGTCGGCACATCTCAGGCCAATCAAAACGGTCAAGTTAGACTCCTCTGTTCATCACCTGCCAGAAGCGGAAGTGGCACCAGAGAAGGCTCAAGGCTGACCTCAGGACATGAGTTCGGACATGGCATTTCGGAGATTGCTTCGGGGCTCGCCC
The DNA here is from genome assembly GCA_964457285.1 of uncultured Dehalococcoidia bacterium. Taxonomy (GTDB): domain Bacteria; phylum Chloroflexota; class Dehalococcoidia; order Lucifugimonadales; family JAGWBF01; genus CAYWGG01. Next base: position 6,784 of record CAYWGG010000120.1, on the reverse strand, counting down.
CTGCTCAGAAACTTCAAAAGTTTCTCCTCTCACGCATACCGCCCAGCGGTATGGGGTTCTCGCAATGACATATAGGCTACACTCAGTCATTGCGAGTTGTCATGCCCCTGTGGGGCGCCACCGACAGATGAAAATGATGCTGCTAAACCTCACCCCGACCTTCGGTCACCCCTCTCCTATTAGGAGAGGGGCCGGGGGTGAGGTCTATTTTCAGAGCAGCGAAGCGAAGCAATCTCTATCGTATGTAGTCCAGGGCTGTCCTAACTTATGTCTCAAGGTCAGTCAAGGGAATTGTAAAGTGCTAGCGAGGTGGTGTAAAGTACCTTTATATGAAACTGCAAGAACTATACGAACAAGACGAGGTGGCGTGGTTGGAGGAAATGGCAAGCTTAATGCATGAACAGCGGTATGAGGAACTGGATTACTCCAACCTGGAGACTTTCCTGATAGAAATGGCCCAGCGCGAACGACGTGAGGTGAAAAGCAGGTTGACCGTGCTGTTGACACATCTGCTCAAATTTGACTATCAGCCAGAGCAGCGATCGCGGAGCTGGCAGGTCACGATCCTGCTCCAACGTCGGGAGCTGCACGAGTTGCTGGAGAGTGGGGCTCTCAGGAACTATTTCCCGACAATCATCGAGAGCGCCTACGCCAATGCTGTCAAGCAAGCTGCGCTGGAAACGGGGCTTCCTGAGACAGCCCTTCCGGTCACATGTCCTTATTCACCAGCACAGATTCTTGATGAAGAAACTTCGCCCTAGCTCCCTGCCTTCTCTAAATAGGTCTGGGGGCTAGCCAGGAACCTGGTGCGACACTCCAGGCCGCAGAAGTAGTACCATTTACCATTGTAGAAACTTCGGGTGCCCTTCTGAGGGTCCACCTCCGAGGCGCCACCCCTGGTCTGGCCTGTCTGGGCCCTCGCCGCCGCCTCGTCTATCTCTTTCCCGCACACAGGGTCTTTTGCCATGATTTTCTCTCCTCACGTCGGCTTTCGGCTAGCCTCCGGCCAGGCCTCGACTGAGGGCTGACTGCAGATAGCGCTGTTTTAAGGGGCCCATCAAGGGACGGGGGCCAACGGAATCCCTAGCCGTACACGCCCGGGCTGGTCCAGGAGTGCCCGAGCTACTCTGGCCCGATGCTCAAAGCTGGTGCCCAGCCTCGTAGCCCAGGCGGAGACGCGCCGGTACCAAAGATGGAGATTGAACTCCATCATAAAGCCTATGCCCCCGTGGATTATCTGTGAGGACCGGACTACCGCTTCACACTTCTCATTGCAGAACGCCTTGGCCTGGGATACATCAACGCCGGCTGGCAGGCCCTGGTCCATCTTCCAGAGGGCTTCGTAGGTGAGGAGCTGGCCGCCATCCACCCACACAATCATGTCGGCACACAGGTGCTGGATGGACTGGAAGGCTCCTATGGGCCGCCCAAAGGCCACTCGGTTTCTGGAGTACTCGATAGCCATCTCTGCGTCCTTCCTGGTAGCCCCCACCATCTGGGTGCAAAGCAGGACCGTCGCCCTGTCGAGCATACCCTGGACAACGGGCCATCCACGATCCAAGCCGCCAACCAGGCTCGTCCTGGGCACCCTCACATGGTCAAAGGTCACGTTGCTCTGCTTGTCCTTCGCCAGGGTAGTCAGTGGGGTATGGGATATGCCTGGGTCAGTGGTGTCCACCAGAAAGAGAGAAATCCCACCTTCCCCCCTTTGCGAAAGGGGAGTCAGGGGGGATTCTGGGGCTGTGCGGCAGGCCACCAGGCACTTTTCAGCTACGTTAAAGTTGTCCACGAACATCTTGGTCCCGTTGATGACGTATTGGCCGCTATCAGCGACGGCTTCTGTATGAAGGGTCTCGGGTATATATCGAGGGTCGTGCTCCGTGAACGCCCAGGTCATAATCAGGTCTCCTCGACACACCCGGGGCAGAATCTCCTGGCGTTGTTGCTCCGTCCCATCCCTGGCGATGGCCAACGCAGCCACCATGGTGCTGTGGAAAGGGACCGGCGCAAGGACGCGGCCCATCTCCTCCAGGACAACCCCAAGGTAGGTCAAAGGCAGCCCTTGGCCGCCGTACCTCTCGGGGATTGCCAGGCCCAACCAGCCCAGGTCTGCCATTTTCTTCCATAGCTCGGGGGGATAACCCCGTTCGTCGGCCTCCATAGCCCGCACCAGGCCAGGCGAGCACTCAGCCTCAAGGAACTCCCTGGCCGCATTTTTCAGCATTTGCTCTTCTTCGTTCAGCAGTACGTCCATGATGTTTCCCTTTTTTGACCCAGGTTAGATTCCCAAGAGCCTCAGGGGACCTCAAGAAACTACGATCCGCTTCTCTTCTTGGGAAAGCGTCTGAGGTATTTTCGCTCTAAGGTGTAATCTGCTTGATGGTCTTCAGAATGTCCTCGGACACTTCCACGCTTTTTATGAATTTCTCCCTTATCTGCTCCCCAGTCAAAGCGGGGTTTGACAACATGGCGCTCATTATGGCCGTTGTCAATATATAGCCCCTTAAATCGCTTATACCGCTCCTTAATTCGCTTTTTAAGTCGCCTATACCGCTTTTTAAGTCGTCTATACCGCTTTTTAAGTCG
>CAYWGG010000120.1:0-4098 GCA_964457285.1 uncultured Dehalococcoidia bacterium | reverse complement strand
GCTTTTTAAGTCGCCTATACCGCTTTTTAAGTCGTCTATACCGCTTTTTAAGTCGCCTATACCGCTCCTTAATTCACTTTTTAAGTCGCCTATGCCGCTCCTTAATTCGCTTTTTAAGTCGCTCATACCTTCCAGGAGTTGTAATTGCATTAGAAAGATAGGGTCCTCTCTCCTGGCCTTTTTTTCGACCCACTTCTGTATTTGAGGGGATCTGTTAAGCAGGTCCCTGACAATGGGATATAAAGCGGTTAAGGCAGCCAGGTCCATCTCTTTACTCCATTCCTTACGCTACCGGACAAGCTCCTTGCTATCCTCGTGGCATGCCAAGGCCGCGGCGAGCCACCTGGTCTCGCATTACCTGCACGCTGCCGTGGTTTATCCCGGACTGGAAGGCGCCCATCAGGTTGTGGGCGAATATGCCCTTTTCGATCGCCTCCGGGGAGCCGTTCAATAGCTGGGCATAGGGCCCAAGGATCTGGGCGATGGTCTCGGTGGTCCTGACTCCATGCTCGGGCGCCCACACTTTCTCTGCGGAGCCTTCGTAGGTAAAGTTGCCGCCATGCTCGACTACGGACATGCTACGCATGGTCATCAACCTACACACCTGGGCCTCGATCCACAGCTCCGCCAGCTTGTCCCTTATTGCCGGGTCATCGGCCAAGGAGTGGCCTCCTATCTTGTTCTCCTTGATCCAGTTGATGATGTCCTCGTCTCGCTGAACAGATATAAGATACCTGCTAGCCCCAACCCTATCCAGGTTCAGACCCATGGCCCCAATGTACCAGCCCTGGTTTTCCTCGCCCAGGCGGCAGGATACGGGCACCCGCACATCTTCGAAGAAAACCTCATTGGTCCTGGGCATCCCGTAGGTGGTTCCCAGCGGGGCGAGGGGATCGCTCTGGATAGTCCAGAGGGGGCGCACGGTGATACCTGGGGCATCCATAGGAGCCAGGAAAATAGAAATACCCCGGTGCCTGGGTGCATCCGGGTCGGTCCGCGCCATCAGGTAGATATGGGTGGCGTAGTGGGCCGCAGAGGTGAACATCTTCTGGCCGTTGATGACATAATCGTCTCCGTCTCTCACAGCCCTGCACTGAAGACCGGCCAAGTCAGCGCCTGCCTGGGGCTCGGTAAACCCCAGGGCAAAGGTGACCTCTCCGCTAATTATCCTGGGGATGAAATATTTTTTCTGCTCCTCCGTGCCCGCCGCCAGAATTGCCGGTGCGCCACTCCCCGCAAGCCCCAGGTTTATTCCCACCCGGGCGAACTCCTCTTCAACGATGTACTGGTCTATCCGACTCCCGCTTTGGCCCCCATACTCCTTGGGGAAGCTGATACCAATCCAGCCCTTCTCGGCTATTTTCTTGCGAAGCTCTCTGTAGTGAGGCCCTCGGCCTCCTTCCTCAACACCCCCTCCTTCCAGCTCCGCCAGGACCTCAAGAGTCACGTTCGACTCGACGAACTGGAGGACTTCCGCTCGAAGGGCTTCCTGCTCAGGCGTGAATCCAAAGTCCATGATGTACCTCCCCGGTACGACTTTCCTGAATTGGCACTATTATACCTTTCGGGGTAGCAAAAGTCACTCTGGCCTGGCCGGCCTGGGAATAGCTGCACACACGTTCTCTCAAGTTTAGTGCATCGTTCCCTAAATGTTGGGGGTGCAGGGGGCTTTGCCCCCGCCGGGGTTTGGGGTGTCCCCAAATCCATTACCTCGAGGTGAGGGGGGGTGGGGCAAAGACGTCCCAGGAGTGGCGCCACTACCTCGGCTCCAGACTCCCTGTGTAACAAGGCCAGCAGGGCAGAGGCATCCAGCACGTAAGCAGACAGGTCCTCCGCCAGGCTCACGCCTCTGCTTCCTTCCTGGCTTCCTCTCTCCGCTCAGAGATTAGCTCATCGGCCAGGTTGACCTCGGAAGGCACTCTTGAGAATCGCTCCTGTAGGCGAGCTAGAACCTGTTCTGGTTTCTCAAGCATCAGCCGTCCGTCCTCGATTCGGGCCAGCAGGGTTTCGCCAGGATGAATGCCCAACGCCCGGCGAAGGTGTGCCGGGAGTACCACCCGCCCCTGGGGACCTACATGAACCTCTGTCCGTTTTGCCTTTGCCATACTATATGATATTATGCCAGATTTTACCTTCTACCTGTAAGAGGATATAATGTCCCTATAAAATTGTGGAGGTACGTTATGGCGACCCTCGGTCTAAAGCTCAACCATGTGAACCATATAGTAACCGTGGTGAAAGACAAGCAGCGCAGCATAGAGTTCTACTGTGATTTCCTGGGGATCAAACAGATACAAAGCCAGGTAGACAACCCCAACATTATCTGGCTTCAGCTACCCAGTGGAGTGATGCTACACCTCATCGAGAACCCGGATGCTCCAGCGCACCCGCAGAATATCCATCACGCCTTTGAGGTTGAGGACTTCGACGCTGCAAGGAAGGTGGTAGAGGCGAAGGGCTTCAATATCGACAGCTCAGGCGTCCGCCACGATGGGCAGCGCTACTTCTTTTTCAGAGACCCCGACGGCAACCGGGTAGAGCTTTGCACCCCTTCCGGGTTCTAAGGGGGGATTAACAAAGGTTGCTGCCTTCTCCCTCGGTAGGGGTGGGTTTGAAACCTGCCCCTACCCTTCCACTCCACCAGAGGAGGGAGGACCAGTCTTGTCAGGCGCTTTAAGTGCCCCGTGGGAGGTCGGCTATGGATTTCAACATCGCCGTATTACCTGGCGACGGTATTGGCCCGGAGGTCGTTGCCGAGGGAGTGAAGATACTGGAGGTGGCAGGCAAAAGGTTTGGACATCGCTTTAATCTAACCTACGACGATATAGGTGGAGTAGCCATAGACAAATACGGTGTCGCCCTGCGTCCCGAGACCGTGGATATGGCCCGCCGGTGTGATGCTGTCCTTTTTGGAGCCGTAGGCGGCCCCAGGTGGGATGACCCCAAGGCCAAAGTGCGTCCTGAAGATGGAATACTGAGCATCCGCAAGGGACTGGGCCTGTTTGCCAACATCCGGCCGGTGAAAGTCTTTCCCGAACTGGTGGGCTCCAGCGTATTGAAGCCCCATGTGCTGGAGGGCGTAGACATAGTGGTAATTCGTGAGCTTACTGGTGGCCTGTACTATGCCCTGCCCAAGCGCCGCCAGCAAACAAGGCGGGGTTGGACGGGTGTGGACACGCTGCGTTACAGCCAGCAGGAGATCGAACGGATACTACGGGTAGGCTTCGAGCTGGCCCGTGGACGCAGGGGGAAGCTCTCTTCGGTGGACAAGGCCAACGTGCTGGAGACCTCCCGCCTGTGGCGACAGATAGCTACAGAGCTTGCCAGAGAATATCCCGATGTGGAGTTGGAGCACGTGCTGGTGGATACCTGCGCCGTGCAGCTAGTGCAGCGCCCCTCCAGGTTCGACGTCATCGTGGCGGAGAACACCTTCGGAGACATCCTGACCGACGAGGCTGCGGTGCTGTCTGCATCTATAGGGCTGCTGCCGTCGGCCAGCCTGGCCCAGATACCCGTAGAGGGCAGGAGAGCCCTGGGCCTCTACGAGCCCATTCATGGCTCCGCCCCCGACATCGCCGGCCGGGGCGTGGCAAACCCCATCGCCACCATCCTCAGCGTGGCTTTGATGATGCGCTACTCCCTGGGCCTCACGGAGGAGGCTGCCGCTGTGGAGCGCGCCGTAGGCCAGGTGCTCAAGGACGGCTACCGCACCCCCGAGATCTTTTCACCCGAGGCAGCGGGCCAGCCTCAGCAGGTGGGTACTGTGGAGATGGGCGCCAGAGTGGTACAAGCGCTCTAGGCAGGCGTGTCTGCCAAATGCCCCACACAGCCTTTATTCTCCCAGGTTTACCACGATGTTGTCCGGCGAGCGGGACAGGACGGCCTCGGCGGGCTCGTCGGTAACGTTGCCCTCGATATGGGGCAAATACGCTGGCACGAAGATGAAGTCCCCAGGCTCGGCATCTATGTGCTCGTGAAATCCTTCCCCATAGTAAACGCGTATATGGCCACTGAGGACGTAAGCGGCGGTCTCGGCCTCACCATGATGGTGGGGAGGGCCCAGAGTGTTTGGAACGCAGGTAACAAGTCCCAGCCACA
>CAYWGG010000119.1:6084-8163 GCA_964457285.1 uncultured Dehalococcoidia bacterium | reverse complement strand
GGTTTGGACCACTTGCTTGAACAAACAATCGGTCTATGATACGGATGAGGGACTTGACGTTGTCCTTCTCATCCAGAATTTGCTCGCAAAACACCGCTACCTGAAGGTAAGGTCCTGTTTCAAAAGTAGCTATAGGTTCGGTCAACTGTATCCCATCCGCACTCTAGTTCATTATTTGACAATATACCATGTGCTACCCTCTTCGTCCAGCTAGGAGCGCGTGACCGTCTGCCTGCCTTCGCTTGACACTATAGTGAGGCAAAACTATGATAATGTGGAAGTTGTACCAGGTATTCGGGAGACAGTCTCACTATTAGACATCCAATCTCTTGGAGACACTCACATCTAGATATAAGCATCTCCATTTTTGGGTAGAGAAGTACAAAAAGCAGGGAGGTGTGGTATGCCATCGGTAAGAAGCGAGCTAAGGACCAGGCTTGACAGGGGCGAGACCATAGTCGCCCCGGGGGCCTACGACCCCATCAGCGCCAGGATAGTGCAGACTCTGGGCTTCCCCGCAGTCTATACCGGAGGTTATATGTCCGGCGCTCACCTGGCCGTCTCAGAGCCCCTTATGACCATGACAGAGCAGGTGGAGGTGGCCCGGAAGGTAGCCGGCGCTGTTAACCTTCCCGTTATCTGCGACGCAGGCGCCGGGTACGGAGACCCGGTGCATACCATGCGAGCGGTCAGGGCCTACGAGGACGCCGGGCTGGCGGGTATGCACATAGAAGACCAGGTCTACCCCAAGCGCGCCTCTTATCACATGGGCCTTGAGCACATCACGCCGATAGATGAGTTCTTGCAGAAGATGGGCTACGCCCTCCAGGCCCGCCGGGATAAGGACTTCCTCGTCATCGGGCGCACCGACGCCTTTTCCGCCGTAGAAGGCTCTATGGAGGAGGCGGTGCGCCGGGGCCGCGCCCTGAGAGACCTGGGAGTGGACGTGGTGATGCCGCGAGGGGTCCGAGAGCGGGAGGACCTGGCCTACTTCCGCAAGGAAGTGCCCGACGTACCCCTTCTGGTTATCGCTGGCGCCGACGACATCTCCGTCAAGGAGTACGAGGGGCTGGGGTACCAGATTATCATCTACGCTACTACGCCCATCATCGCCGCCGCTACTGCTATCTACGACGTATATCAGAGCCTTAAGGACAGAGGTCTGACCGGTATCAACGCCCAGGAGGTAGCCCAGCGGAGAAGGCGAGTGGAGGAGCTTATCAGTCTGCCCGAGTATTACCAGGTAGAGGCGGAGACCACCGAGAGGGAGTACCAGGGCAGGCGGGGGGCCCATTAAGTTGAAGCCTTCACTTCCGATACCCCATACTTGCGTTCCATCTCGTAGATATTTTCTAGGCCCAGCAGGTTAGCCACATCCCAGCGGGTGGCGTAGCGTTTAGGGTCTACCTTGCCGGTGGACCTCAGCTCCTCAAAGGACTCTTTGACTGCTTTGTATACCAGCCATATAGTGCTGCCGCAGATCATGAGCTTGTAGCCCAGCTTCTCCACATCCTGAGTCGGCAGCAGGTCTCCGTTGTACATCCGGGGGAGGTTTTTAAGGTCTGTGGCGTAGGCACGCAGGTCGTCTACGGTCTTGATGCCATCAACGAAGACCATGTCCGCCCCAGCCTCTACGTAGGCGCGGCATCTTCTTACGGTGTCCTCCCATCCAGTGACGGCGTAGGCGTCACATCGGGAAATGATAGTAAAATCGGGGTCTGTGCGGGCATCCAGAGCAGCGTGAATCTTCTGCACCATCTCCTCCAGAGGTATCACCTGCTTTCCTTCGAAGAAGCCGCACTTCTTAGGAAAGACCTGGTCCTCGATGTGGATGGCCGCTACCCCCGCATCCTCGTATTCCCGCACCGTGCGCCAGACGTTGATGGGGTTGCCGTAGCCGGTGTCGGAGTCGCACACCACGGGTACCGAGACGGCCTTGGCGATATAGCGGGCGTTCTGGACCATCTCCGTCTGGGTGATGAGGCCCACGTCAGGGAAGCCCTTTTCGGCGGCGGTGCCAGCGCCGGTCATATACACGGCCTCGAAACCCGTAGCCTCGGCGATCTTGGCATGGAGGGC
>CAYWGG010000119.1:0-5984 GCA_964457285.1 uncultured Dehalococcoidia bacterium | reverse complement strand
CTAGAGGGGGAAACTGTCCAGGATAGTCCAGCGCAAGTCGGCGGCCCAGCGTCCACCACTCCAGTCGTACCCCGCCGCCCTCGACTCGAACTGCACAAACCACAGCTTCCAGGCACTTGTGGCGCTGGGGATTTGCAGGTCTCTCACCACTGCCTGCGCCAACTCCATTGCCTCCTGGAAAACGGCAGGCCGGAGCCTGGCGTTTTGCAACAGAGTCAGGTGAGGCCAGAAGCGCTCTCGGGAATGCGCCCTGTTGGGCTCGACGCCTGGGGTCCTTTCGAGAAGACGGGCTACATTGTTATGAAGCACCTGAAGTCTGTAGACATCTTGATGGCCCATGAAGTCCAGGAAGATGGTGGAGGTATCACCGGGGAAGGCATTGAGCCCACGATGTCTCAATCTGAACCCAGGATAGTATCCCCGGCTTTCCTCCGCTAACCTCCTCAAGCCATCGTGTACGACCAGGATGCTGCTCTCAGTAGGACACTGGAAGAAGTCGGCAACGGTGATATGCACCATGAACATCTCGGCTGTCCAGGATGCGTACTGGTCGCAGATGACCTTGCGGGCCTGGTGCGCTTTTGATGTAAAATCCGGTGGCAGAATCAGCGCAACACCATATCTAAACGACATAAACTACCTCTCGCATCCTGCTAGCCTCTGGGCCACTGGCGACCTGTGATGTAGCGGAAGGCCGCGATTGCTGCGGTAGCACCGTCGCCTGCTGCGCTGGCAAGCTGTGCTGCCGAGTGCTGCCTTATGTCTCCGGCGGCGTAGATGCCCGGCACCTCGGTCTCCATCCAGAGGTTCACCGGAATGTGCCCTGCGTTGTCCCTTTTGAGGACGCCTCGTACAAACTCCGTGTTAGGCTCCAGCCCCACATACACAAACAACCCTGAAAGTCTCACGCGGTCAACGTAGTTGGTGATCAGGTTGCGCGCCTGCACTCCGGTCACCGTACCTTCGCCCAGCACCCGCTCCACCACTGTGCTGAAGGCTACCTCTATCTTGGGATGCCCCAGGAGCCGGTTCTGAAGCACCCGCTGAGCCCTCAGCCGGTTTCTACGATGGAAGAGGATAACTCTATCCACGTACTCCGTCAGGGTCAGCGCCTCGTCCGCCGCCGAGTCACCTCCACCCACGACGCCCACCACCTCTCCAGCGAAGAGGGGGCCATCGCAGGTGGCGCAGTGGGATACGCCGCTGCCATAAAGCTCCTCCTCACCGGGGATGCCCAGCTTCCTCAGGCTTGAGCCCGAAGCCACAATGAGCGCCTTGGCCCGGTAGCTGTCTTCAGTGGTCATCACTACTCTGTAGGGATTATCCTGGACAATCCCCGTAGCCTCCGCCATCAGGAACTCGGCCCCAGCGCTCATGGCCTGCTCCTGCATCAAGGGAGCCAGCTCAGCGCCTGAAACCCCCTGGGGGAAGCCAGGGAAGTCCTCGATCTTCTCCGCATTGATGATCTGGTTTCCCCCCATCAGCCTCTCGATTATGACCGTTCTCAGGCCATAGCGGGCTGCATACATGCCTGCGGTAAGGCCCGCCGCACCACCTCCCACGATTGCTACGTCACACTCTGTCGCCAAAGGTCTACACCTCCTGCTAGCTTTCAGCTATCAGCCGTTAGCTTCCAGCTTGTTGCTGACCACTGATTGCTGATAGCTTCCTGGTTATGGCAAACCCTCCCATGTATCCCCAACCCGGACACACTGCGTTGAAAGGGACGCCCCTTCCACCCGCCACCACTATGTGAATATCACCCGGCCTGCGGACCACGGGAACCAGGGCATTTTCATCCTTCTCATCAAGGCGGTCCAGCCACTTGGGCCACTGCCCCGGCGTCACCTCGGGCTTCCTGCCGAACCTGAGAAGGACCTTTCGGAAAGGAACGCGGGCGTGCTCGTAGAGGAAGGCCCTCACGTCCTCCTTGGCCCAGCCTTCGGCGGCCAGGCCCTCGGCCGTCAGAGGGCTCAGGATGACCAGACTTTCGCCTCCATAGGCCAGGTTGTTATTGCCCACGGTGGACATGGCATCGGCGACCATCTCAAGGCTGTTCTCGGCAGTGGTCCCATTGATAACGCTGTGGGGCGCTTCGCAGGCGAAGACCGTAACGGCGCTGTCCTCCACCTCCAGGCCCTTTTCCAGATGGACGGGTCCCCAGGGGGTCTCCTGGTCAACACCGATGCAGAAGGTGTACTTGCCGGGGTGTCCCAGGGTTGACTTGTCCCCCGTCTCGGTGTGGCCCCCGCCCAGGTTTATCATCACCAGCCTCAATGCCCTCCCGATGGTGGCGTTGGCGCGGCAGCCGTGGCCGAAGACGTTGGTGGAGTAGTTGATTTCCAGCCTCCTGACCACCGGCCCGCTCACCATCACCAGAGGTGCGCAGCAATGGGTGGTCGCCTGGACACCGTTGAGGTTGAAGCGCTCCTCAAGGACAGCCTCCACCGTAGCCAGGACCACCGGCATGTACTCGGGGAGACAGCCAGCCATCACCGCGTTTACCGCTACCTCTTCCACCGTCGCTATCCCCATGCGGGGAGGCACGATGCCCAGGACCTCCCCGGCGTCACGGCCCGACGCAGCCACGAACTCCGATACCCGCTCCTCGGTAGGAGGGACCACAGGGAGCCCGTCGGTCCAGCTGCGGCGGTAGTAGTCCTCGACTATCTCCTGGGCTCCCTTAATGCTATCATCAAAGCCCAGCTTTCTGGCCTCTTTGCCTGTTACCATAACACACCTTATAGCCCTCACCTCGGCCCTTCGGCAAGCTCAGGGCCACCCCTCTCCCAGTGGGAGAGGGGTTGGGGGTGAGGGATTGATTTCACCCGCCTATCAGCGCCTTCACCACCTCAGGGGCCGCAGCTTGCACCTTCGCCTTGATCTCCGCCTGGTTTTTTTCACCTGCTGGCGCTTCCAGAAGCCCCGACCCGCCATGCAAGGTAATAAGAGGGTGGGGCACCACGATGAACCGGTACTCTTCCAGGTTCATCGAAGTCCGCTTCGCCCTCGCCAGGGGTACGAAGGTCTGGGTAACGACGGTGGTGGCTGGCTTGCCCGCGGTCTCGAAGGCTATACCGTCGTGCATACTGCACGAGGTGCATGAGCCTCAGACCCCTACTCCCGCCACAAGGTAGTCGGCGTCCCTCAGCAACTCCTGGAACATGGCCTCCGGACATGGGAGGGAGAGGTTGGGCTTGCTGCGGCGTATGATCCTGCCCACCTCGTAGTCCCTCAGGAGCACTTCGCCCAGGATGTCCATGAACACCTTGGACTCGGGCCTGTGGTTGTCCAGGAGGCCCACCACCTTTCCCGCGATGCTGCCATCCCGGTTGGCGAGACTGCGTGGCGCTCTATACACCTCCCCAGTGGGGTCGAGGACGTATACTTGCCTGGTCATCACCTGTACCATACTCGGCCTCCCATTATACCCTCGCCCTGTCCTACGGACATCCCTTTTTTCACCCTGGACATCGAATCGGCCCTCTGGACAGCCTGGTCTTCAAGAAGACCAGGCTGGATGCTCAGGGTGAAAAGGGAGGGGACGGAGGATGAGGGCTTTGATGGCGTAACTATATCGCCACCCCCTTCGGGGTGTCAAGGCAGCTTATACCGGAGTAGTGTGTCCTTGAAATAGTATATAATGGATGAAATTTCACTTGCCAGGAGGTTGAGATGGCTGAGATTTTAGGGATCGGGTGCTCTCATGGCCCTATTATCCTGACTCCTCCGGAGATGTGGGCGAAGGCTAGAGAGCGAGTCTTTGCGCGGATACCTGATTACCAGCCCCCTGCCCAGCTACTAGAGGAGCTGGGCCAAGACAACGGCCTGAGCCAGGATAAGCGAGACCAGCAGAGAGTGATGGACTCCTTCAAGGTGTTGCATGACAGGCTACATGAGTGGGCCCCTGACGTGGTGATGATAATAGGCGATGACCAGGCGGAGAATTTCCTGGAGGACAACCTACCGCCCTTCTGCATTTACACGGGCGCGCAAGCGGAGGGGCATCCATTTCGGCATCCAGCAGCCAGGGTCAACCTGTGGAACGCTGGCCCGGAGACCAGGTACTCTTTCCGATGCCCCAGCGAGTTCGCTCGGGGCCTCCGGAACCACCTCATCCACAACGGGTTCGACCTGGCCTCCTCCAACGCCTTGAAAGGCTGGCCCTGGGGGCTGCCCCATGCCCACATCAACCCCCTGGTGTTCCTGGACCCGGAGGGCAGATTCCCCGTGTTGCCCTTCTTCGTGAACTGCTATGGAGAAGAGGCGGGGCCAGGCTATCCCCCTCGGCCCACTCCACGCAGGTGCTACGAGATGGGCCGTGGTATCCGCCAGTTCCTGGACCAGCGGAGCGAGCGAGTGGCAGTGGTGGCTTCCTCAAGCTGGTCTCACAGCTTTCTGGCCCATAAGTTCCAGAAGCGCGCCATTGACATAGAGTTTGACCGCCGCAACCTGGAGCTGGTGCGGCGAGGCGAGGGGAGCAGGCTGGCAAAGCTGACGCCAGAGGAGATACAGCAGTCGGGCGACCACGAGCTGCTGAACTGGATAATTGCCCTGGGGATCATTGGAGATAAACCGGCGCAGATAGTTGATGCGCTGGAGACTCATACTCAGTTGGCCTTCAGGGTCGCCGCTATCTGGGAGTGACCCTTAACTGGTACCCCTTAGCCGCGGGTCCAGGACATCTCGGAGGGAATCACCCAGGAGGTTCCAGGCGTAGACAACAATAGCTATAGCAAGGCCGGGGAACACACCCAGCCACGGTGCCAACTCTACATATCTCTGTGCTGCCCCGTTCAACATACCTCCCCAGGAGGGAACCTCTGGAGGGACGCCCACCCCCAGGAAGCTGAGGGTGGCCTCCGCAACGATCGCTCCACCAAGGTAGATGGTCACAAGAACGATGAACAAGGGTGTGCAATTGGGAATCATGTGGCGGAAAATGATACGCCCGTGTCCAGCTCCAACTGCCGTAGCCGCCAATATGTAGTCCATCTCTTTTGTAACCAGAGCTTGAGAGCGGAGGATTCTGGCTGTGCTGGGTATGTATATGATGCTCAGAGCGATTACCACGTTGTTGGTGGATGACCCAAGGGCAGCCATGATGGCTATAGCTAGAATAAGGGCAGGGAAGGCCATCATGACATCAACGATTCTCTGGACAATGAGGTCTGTTACTCCTCCGAAATGGACACTTGTAACTCCCACCAACGTGCCTATCGCGACCCCGATAAATGAGCTGAGTAAACCCACATACAGTGAAATCCTTGCTCCATAAACCAGCCTGCTGAACACATCACGGCCCAGTTGATCAGTCCCCAGCAACCCTTCAGACCCGGGTGGGGCAAAGACATGATCAGGATTGGTCGTAATGGGGTCATCAGTCGCGATGAAGGGAGCGAAGATAGCAAGTACTATGAGAATAATGGCTATTACGGCCCCGAAGGTCCCTAGAGGCTTTCGCCTGCAAAAGTTACCCACATGCTGCCAGGCGGTACGCTTTGGCGCCAGGCCACTGATAGGCCGCCCTGGAAGGGCTACTGCCCCTGCTCGCTCTTGACCCATTTCCCTCTTCCTCCCTAAATGAAGCGGATTCTCGGGTTCAGCCAGGCGTAGACGAGATCGAGGGCCAGGTTCACAGCTACCACCACCGCTATTATCACCACAATTATGGCCTGAATCATGGTGTAGTCCCGGTGAAAGATGCTATCAATCAGAAGCCTGCCCATCCCAGGCACCAGAAAAATGGTCTCGATAACCACCGTGCCGGCGATGAGGCGCCCGAACTCGTATCCAGAAATGGTGACCACGGGCAGCAGGGAGTTCTTGAGGGCGTGGCGGAAAATTATCACTCCCTCTGCCAGGCCTTTGGACCGGGCTGTGCGGATATAGTCATCGCGCAATACATCCAGCATGGCGGAGCGGGTCACCCGGGCTATGATGGCCATATCTACAAAGGCCAGGGCGATGGCGGGAAAGATAAG
>CAYWGG010000118.1:0-8256 GCA_964457285.1 uncultured Dehalococcoidia bacterium | reverse complement strand
CACACATGATTCCATTCAAACCTGCGGATCATGGCTACCCCCTTTCGTCCGGTACGTGGAAGGGAGAAGACCTTATCCCTGCTTTTACTTGGTCCCAAACAACCCCGCCCTTCAGCAGATTAAGTCTGGCTCACCGTAATTCAGGGATTAGTCTTCGTGGTTAACTCCCTCCCCATTGGCCAAGGACTGCCGGATGGCCTTTCCGTCTCTCCACGGTTCCAGCCCTTAGCCAACTTTGTACGAGGTCTATTCGTAATATATCAAATTTCTATGGTTTTGTCAATGCATTTTATATCGAGAATGATTTCACAAGTGATGTGACAATTTTCACAACCGCCCGGATGTCTGACTTGGGACTTGACTCCTGGGTCAGGAAGGGGTAGTCTCTGAGTGAAATGCTTTAAGGAGGTGGTGATGTTCACCAAAGTACACCATGTAACCTACGTGGTGCGGAATGTGCAGCAGATGGCGGACTATCTGGAGAGGAACTTTGGCCTCAAACCCGAAAGCGCCGAGGAGTTCCCGGACAGAGGATATAAGTCCATTCTGTATCGCATCGGCCCCACTATCGTGGACTTCTTCGAGCCCACCAAGAGCGATACCGCGATGGCCCGCCAACTGAGGGAGAGCGGCCCCGGAGTCGCCCACGTGGCATGGGGTGTCGAGGGCATTGATCAGGCCTTCCAGGACTTGAAGGCTAAGGGCAACCAGATGCGTGGAGACGGCCCAAGCACGAGCCCCTTCGGGTACAAGACCGTCAGCATAGAGCCTGCTAGCTCTCATGGCATCTACTTCCAGCTAGCCGAGGGCCAGGTGCCAAGGCCAAGACGTCGAAGGAGTGCTGCGGCCGGAGCATGATGATTAGGAGGTGCAGGGATGGGCCAGGAAAAGATTGGTATGCAGGTCTTGGGTTCCAATAGTGCTGCCGTCCTGGCAGGTATAGAAAAGGCGGAGGAAGCGGGTGTCCAGGCGGCGTGGTTGACTACCGGTGGAGCAGGCCTGGATGCCCTTACCCTCTTCGCTAGTGCAGCCGTGCGCACCCAGCGTATCTTGCTTGGGACCTCCATTACTCCTACTTTCCCACGCCACCCCATCGCTGTAGCACAGCAGGTCCAGGTGATTGCTCAACTAGCGCCGGGGCGTTTCCGCCTGGGGGTTGGCCCTAGCAGCCGAGCCGGGATGGTGGAGACCTTTGGGGTAAACTATCGAGCACCCCTGGGTCACCTTACTGAGTACATGCGTATCCTCAAGGCGTTGCTACACCAGGGGTCGGTAGACTTCGATGGGCGCTACTACAAGGCCCATGCCCGCATAGCGTCGCCGATAGAAGTACCTGTGATGGCTTCTGCTCTTGGTGCCGCGGCCTTCGAGCTATGTGGAGCCGAGGCTGATGGGGCTATTAGCTGGGTCTGCCCAGGGACATACTTACGAGATGTTGCCCTGCCAGCCATGAAAGCCGGAGCGGAGCGAGTTGGCCGCCCTGTGCCACCCCTTATCGCCCATGCGCCTGTGGGCGTCCACGACAACCCCAGCGAAGTGCGCGCCGCTGTACGGCAGCAGTTCGGCGGCTTCCCGCGGTCGCCCTTCTACCAGGCGATGTTCACCGCCGCCGGGTTCCCCGAGACCTCCCAGGGGGCCTGGAGCGACGCCATGATAGATGCCACCGTCCTGTATGGTGGCGAAGAGCAGGTGGCGGGGAGACTGAAGGAACTCTTCTCCTTTGGGGTGACGGAGGTCCTGGCATCTCCTGTACTCGCCGGAAGGGACCGGGAGGCTTCCCTGGAGCGCACCCTGCGGCTGCTGGCCCAGGTCTCGCCCTGAGGCTCAGCCAGGAAAGTAGGCCATCACCTCCGAGGCGAAGGTCTCCATAGCTCTCCACAGCTCCTCCACGCTCGGCGTGGCGAAGTTGCAGACGACAACGGGAACGCCCAGCTCCTGGTACTGGTAGATGTCTTCTCGAAGCTGTTGGGGCGTGCCCTGGCCAGGGCGGCGCTCCTCCTCTGTGGCTGAGGTACTCTCCTTGGACATACGGATGCCCTGGTGTACCGTCACTACGGGGCCTTCTGCCCGCCCCGCCTCTTGAGAAAACTGTCGCAGTTGGGCCATCTTCTCCTGAAGGGCAAGGAAGGGCATGGAGGTGGGATGCCAGGCCTCACCGATAGCCACCGCCCGTCTTAGGGCGGCCTCGCTGCGGCCGCCTACCCAGATGGGTGGGTGGGGCTTCTGGAAGGGCTTTGGCTGAAACCTCACGTCCGTAAAGGAGAAGAAGCGGCCCTTGAACGTGGTGGGGTCTTGGGTCCACAGGGCCACCATCAGCCGCAGGTACTCGTCGGTGCGCCGCCCCCGCTGGTGGGAGGGCACACCAAGGGCCTGGAACTCGTCGGGCGCGCCCCCCGCTCCAGCGCCGAAGATGACCCTCCCTCCGGATAGGACATCCAGGGTTGACAGCATCTTGGCTACCACCAGGGGGTTGCGGTAGGGGACGACGATGACCGTGCTGCCTAGCTTAACTCGCTGAGTGAAGGCCGCCGCATAGGTCAGGACCACGAAGGCGTCGTAGAAGGTGGGGCCGATGGTTGGCAAGAGGTGGCTTGGGGTGACCACGTGGTCGCTGACCCACACCGAGTGGAAACCCAGAGCCTCGGCCCTCTGTACGGTGGCGCGTAGCTCATCCAGGGAGACCGTCTTTCCGTAGTGGGGGATGCACAGGCCAAACTGCATATTACACCTGTATCTTCCCTCACCCCACACCCCTCTCCCACTGGGAGAGGGGTGTGGGGTGAGGGTGGTATTCCCTACCGGCCCAGCAGTTTCGCCTTCTGGGCCTCGAACTCCTGGCGTGTAAGGTAGCCCTTCTCCAGGAGCCCGGCCAGCCGCTCCAACTGGCCTATCGTGTCATTTCCCCCTCTGTCACCATTGGGCCCTTCGACCAGGCTTCTATCCGCCTTCTTAACGTCCGTTACACCGCACAGTCCCATGGCGATATTAAGCTCATCCTTCAGTATCTCCAACACCCGGCGCACTCCGGCCTCTCCCTCCACCGAAAGGCCCCAGAAGATGGGCCGGCCGATAAACACGGCCTTTGCCCCCAGGGCCAGGGCCTTCAACACATCCCTGCCACTCCTCACACCGCCGTCCAGGTATACCTCCAGCTGGTCCCCCACCGCATCTACCACTTCCGGCAGCATCTCGATGGTCCCCTTCGTGCCTTCCAGGGCATGGCCCCCGTGGTTAGAGACCACCAGACCCTCTGCCCCATACTCTGCACAGAGCCTCGCGTCCTCAGCCGTCTGAATCCCCTTTATGACCAGGGGCCCCGACCATCTGGAACGTATCCACTCCAGGTCGGACCAGTTCAAGGCTGGCTCAAAGCTATCGGCAAAGCTTTCTGGCGTGGGTAAGTTGGGCAACTCAAGGCCCACGAAATTCTTCAGCATCCTGTTGTACTCAAGGGTATAAGCATAGCGATACTCCCGCTCCCTTGAACGGGCTCCAAGATTATCCACAGTGAGCATAAGGACGGTATACCTGGCAGCCTGGGCGCGTCGTATCATGATTTCCGTAAGCTCCCGTTCTTTGAAGAAGTATAGCTGGAACCACAGAGGCCCCGTGGCTGCCTCCGCCACCTCCTCTATGCTGTAGCTGGAAGCGGTGCTGAGTCCCATGATAGTACCCATAGCCCCGGCGGCCCGGGCTGAGGCCAGCTCACCCTGGGGATGGGCCCGCTGGTGAGTCCCAGCGGGGGCAAGCATGACGGGGAAGCTGATCTCCTGACCTAGCACTTCGGTAGACAGACCACGATAGCTCACGTCCCTGAGCACACGCGGTCGAAGTTTAGTAGCGTTGAGGGCTGCCACGTTGTTGGTGTTAGTGATCCAGTCAGGGGCCCCGTACGTCCCAAAGAGGCGGTCGAAAAGCGCCTTCGGCATAGTCTCCCTGGCGCGGGCCTCGTAGTCGGAAATGGTCAGCAGCGGCATTGGCGTGGGCATTTCTCCCTCCATCACGTTATTTTTGCCTCCCACCGTTTCCCTCTCCTGGTGGGAGAGAGATGTCCGTAGGACGAGGAGGGTGAGGGCAGGACAATCATAAGGCGGGGCCAGTACCCTGTCAACGTTGGCGAACAAACGCTACGGCCACCGTTTACGAGTATTGATGGTGGGGTTATAATAGCCTTAAATCAGTTGCAGAGAATAGACTCAGGAAGTCCTCACTCCAGTCCCATCTCCCACCTGGAAGAGGGTGGAATACCTTGCCGGAGGAGAGTAATGGCGCGAATCTGGGAGACAGCCCCAGCGAGGGAGCAAGCTGAAAGCAAGCACGAAAGCCTTGGGCTGACCCATCAGGAGATTCTAGACTTCTACAAGAGGATGGTGCTGATACGCACTCTCGATGAGCGTATCTGGACCTTGAACCGACAGGGTAAGGTTCCCATCGCAGCCTCAAGTCAGGGACACGAGGCGGCCCAGATGGGTAGCCTTCTAGCCGCACTCAAGGACGGAGACTGCTTCCTTTTCCCCTACTACCGTGACGTGGCCCTGAAGGTAATGGCAGGGCTGACTCCCCTGGAGACCATGCTCTCCTTCATGGGCAAAGATGGAGAGCCCTACAGCGGCGGCAGGCAGTTCCCTCTCCAGGGGGCCGACCTCAAGCACAAGGTTATCCAGATTTCCAACGTGGTTTCGGCCGGGATGACCCAGGCAGTGGGCTATGCCCTGGGCTGTAAGATGCTTGGGGAGAAGACCGTGGTACTGTCCTACTTTGGCGACGGCGGCTCCAGCGAAGGGGAGTGCCACGAGGCTATGAACTTCGCGGGCGTACACAAGCTGCCAGTCATCTTCATCTGCGAGAACAACAGGTACGCCATCTCCGTCCCACAGAACAAGCAGATGGTTATCCAGGATGTGGCTGACCGTGCGGCGAGCTACGGCTTCCCTGGGTTTGTGGTTGATGGGATGGACTTTTTCCACGTCTTCGAGGCTACCAGGGAGGCCATAGGTCACGCGCGTTCCCAGAGGCCTGTGCTCCTGGAGATGAAGGTGGAGCGCTTCATGCCCCACACTACTGACGACGATGACCGGCGTTACCGGCCCAGGGATGAGGTTGAGGATGCCCGCCAGCATGATCCCATCACTTCCCTGAGATCATACCTCATGGAGGCGGGCCACCTTACCCAGGAGCAGGACGAAGGTGTACGGACGCAGTCCAGGCAAGAGGTGAACCAGGCCACCGATGCCGCTGAGGCTGCCCCATACCCTGACCCTTCCACAGTCTACGACCACGTCTACGCACCGTAATTCATAGACCTCACCCCAACCCCTCCCCTACTAGGGGAGGGGTGAGGGGAGAGGTCAGAAAGAGAATGGAGGTTACCTTGGCCGTCAAGTCCGTGATAGAGGCCATCCGCGAGGCCATGCACGAGGAGATGAAGCGGGACCCCAGGGTCTTCATCATGGGGGAGGATATAGGGAAGCGGGGTGGGGTCTTTCTGGCAACCCAGGGCTTCATAGATGAGTTCGGCGAGGAGCGAGTCATAGACACTCCCCTTGCCGAGGCATCCATCGTCGGTATCGCCCTGGGAGCGGCCTTCAAAGGGCTGCGCCCAATCGCCGAGATAGAGTTCGCCGACTTCATCTGGCCCACGGCTAACCAGCTCATCGGCGAGGCAGCCAGGGTGTGCTACGGCACCAATGGAGCCCTGCCCGTGCCTCTGGTGGTGCGAATACCCTACGGAGGCGGCATCCACGGAGGCCTTTACCACTCCCAGAACGTAGAAGCCTATTTCTTTCATACACCGGGGCTCAAGGTAGTCGCTCCGGCCACGCCCTACGATGCCAAAGGACTGCTGAAGGCTGCTATCAGGGATAACAATCCGGTGGTGTTCGTCGAACACAAGAAGACCTACCGCCTGGTGCGTGGGGAGGTCCCAGAGGGAGAGTACGTATTGCCCATCGGCAAAGCAGACGTCAAGCGCAGTGGCGACGATGTCACAGTCGTAACTTACGGCCTCATGCTGCACTACTGCCTTGAGGCCGCTGGCATCCTGGCCCAGGAGGGCGTTAGCGTAGAGGTAGTTGACCTCCGCACCCTCAAACCCCTGGACAGGGACGCCATCCTCGACTCGGTGAAAAAGACAGGGAAGGCCCTCGTCGTCCACGAGGATAATGTCACAGGCGGTGTGGGCGCGGAGGTATCCGCCCTTCTGGCCGAGGAGGCCTTCGAGTACCTGGATGGCCCCATAACCAGGCTCTGCGGCCCAGACATACCCACCATGCCTTTCGCCCCCACGCTGGAAGATGTCTACATGCCCAACACTGAGAAGATCGCTGCTGCGCTGAGAAAGCTAGCAGCTTATTAAGGAATGTTGAGATGGCCATAACTGTAGACTTGCCTCAGGTTGGAGAGTCCGTTGTAGAGGGAATAATCGGCAAGTGGCTGAAGAAGCCCGGTGACAGGCTGGAGAAGTACGACCCCCTGGTGGAGGTGGTCACCGACAAGGTGACTATGGAGGTGCCTTCTCCAGTTAGTGGCGTGCTGACCCGTATCCTGGTTGAGGAGGGGACCACCGTCCCAATGGGCGCTCCCATCGCCGAAATAGAGACCAGTGATATACCTGCACCACCTCGGCCGCCACAGGCGCAAGTCCCCATAGCACAAGAAAGGACTTCTGGAGAGGTAAGCACCATTGGCTACCTGGTAAAGGATGTGAGGCCCGTTGGCCCAACTGGTGGCGGAATCGAGGAGGAAGCGGCGTTGCCTCCATCGGAACCCGCTATCCATGAGCCCACCGAGGGGAGGGCACATTACTCCCCCGCAGTAAGACGCCTGGCCCGCGAGCACAATCTGGACTTGAGCCAGGTCACCGGCACGGGCATGGGCGGCCGCATCACCAGAGAAGATGTCCTGAGGCATGTAGAGTCCCAGGCGACCAAAGCGCCGCCGGCCCCGGTGGCTCCTACCGCTGTGGCACAGCCAGCCAAGGACGTAGCCAGGGCCGTCGCAGCAGCAGCAACCCCGGTCCCCAGCCCAAGGCCAGCGCGAGCGCCTCCAGGGGCGGGTCCCGAGGACCAGGTTATAGCCCTTACACCCATCCGGCGGATTATAGCTGAGCGCATGGTCAGGAGCGCCACCGAGATACCCCATGCCTGGAGCATGGTCGAGGTCAACGTGAACAACCTGGTGAGACATCGCGAGGGCCTGAAGGAGGAGTTTCATCGGAGCGAGGGGGTGGAGCTTACCTATCTGCCCTTCGTCGTCAAGGCAGTAGTGGAGTCTCTAAAGGAACGCCCTATGTTGAACTCCACGTGGGGCGGCGACAAGATCATCCTGAAGAGGCATATCCACATTGGGATTGCGGTGGCAGCCCCAGAGGGCCTGGTGGTGCCGGTCATCCACGACGCTGATTCTCTGAGCATAGCGGGGCTGGCAAGGGCGTCCCGCGAATTGACCAACAAGGCCCGCCAGGGGAAGCTCACCCTCCAGGATGTCCAGGGAGGTACGTTTACCGTGAACAACACCGGGGCCCTGGGCTCCATCGTCTCCCAGCCCATCATAAACCACCCCCAGGCGGCCATCCTCACCACCGAGGCCATTCAGAAGCGGTCTGTGGTGGTGGGAGACGCCATCGCCATACGCTCCATGATGAATATCTGCCTCTCCTTCGACCACCGCATCATTGACGGGGCCGAGTCGGGGGCCTTCCTCCAGTCGGTGAAGCGCCGCCTGGAGGCTATGGGGCCGAGTACGCCCATATATTAGGGATGGAGGGTGGGGTGAGAATTCAGGTAGTTACCGAGGACGGCAGGGAGCTGGACGAACCTTTCCTCCTCCGTATTGTGGGATGGACGGAAGAGAGGTTTTTTGCCGAAGCCCCCGAGAGCCTCATCTGGGAGTTCAAGGATGGGGAGGTGATAGTGCATTCCCCAGCGGCGACTCGCCATCAGCAGATAGTCCTGTTTCTTACCAGACTGCTAGCAGATTACGTAGAGGTGAAGGACCTGGGGCAGGTCTTCAATGGTCCTGCGGTGTTAAGGCTTCGGCCAGGTTTGTTAAAGGAACCTGATATATTCTTCATGCCCAAAGGAGAGGAGCACCGCATCACACCCAGCCATGTGGAGGGCAGTGTACCCTTTGTGATAGAGGTTATCTCGCCCAGCACCCGGAACTACGACCTGGAGGAGAAGGCCAGGGACTATCGTGAAAGCGGCGTAGCAGAGTACTGGGCTGTGGACGCGGACCGGCGTCGGGTGGTGGCGCACA
>CAYWGG010000117.1:0-8357 GCA_964457285.1 uncultured Dehalococcoidia bacterium | reverse complement strand
CCCTTGATGGGGGAAGGCTGGGATGGGGGTGACTCTCCCCCCACCTCAGTCCTCCCCCACAAAGGGGGGAGGAGGCTGTCTAACTCCCTCCCGCCGGTGGAGGGGGAAATCACGGAAAGCAGGATTGGACTGCTGGGGAGCATATCAAGACATGGCCGACAAAATGGTGGAAGAGCTGCTGGAGAAGGCCGCCAGGGTATCACAGGCGGCTGAAGCCTACTACATCCAGCACAGAGATGAACCTGTGCTCTTTGAGGCCAACCGGGTCAAGCTTGTGGAGACCAGGGAAAGCTCAGGAGTCGCTCTGAGGATTATCAAGGATGGCAGGATAGGTTTCTCATCTACCTCCAACTTCCAAAATACCGATGGCCTGATAAAGAGCGCCCTGGAAACGGCGCCTTTTGGCCCGGAGGCCCGGCTGGAGTTCTCCTCACACCGCAGCTTCTCTCCTGTGGAGGTCTACGACCTCCAGACGGAGAATCTGCGCCTGGAGGATATGATCAACCTGGGCCAGACTGCCATTGACCGTCTAAGGAGGTATAGCTCCGACCTCCTTTGTGACGCCAGTGTGGCTAAGAGCGTCACTACGGTGACCATAGCCAACTCCCGGGGAGGCTACGCCACCTACACCAAAAGTGTCTTTTCCATCTTCGTCCACGGGACAATAGTAAAAGACACTGATATGCTCTTCGTGTCCGACGGTAAAAGCTCCTGCCGCCCCGTCATGGATACCACTGAGATCGTAGAGTCCATCCAGAATCAGCTAGACTTCTCAAGGAACGTAGTACCCGCTCCAGCAGGTCAAGTCCCGGTGGTGTTCACACCAAAGGGAGTAGGGGGTGTCCTCCTCTCGCCCCTGCTATCGGGATTCAACGGCAAGATGGTCCTTCAGGGCGCTTCGCCCTTGGTCGGGAGGCTGGGGGAGAAACTGTTAGATGAAAGATTCAGCCTCTGGGACGAGCCCACCTTTCCTTACGCTCCAGGCAGCCGCATGTGCGATGATGAGGGTGTGCCTGCCAGGAAGTTGCCCCTGGTAGACCGTGGGGTCATCGCCAGTTTTCTCTACGACCTTCAGACAGCGGCCCAGGCGGGAGCGGAGAGCACAGGCAGCGCCCATCGCGGCCTGAACAGCCTCCCCTGGCCAGGATCCAGTGTCATTATAGTTGGTGAAGGTGATACCCTGTATGAGGATATGATAAGGGATATAAAAAACGGCCTGGTGGTTGAGCGTCTTTTAGGGGCAGGCCAGAGCAACGTCCTTGGGGGAGACTTCAACGCCAATGTGCTTCTGGGTTATCGAGTAGAGGATGGCCGTGTTACCGGCAGGGTGAAAAACACCGTCATTTCTGGTAATGTATACACAACCCTGAAAAATATCCAGGCTATTGAAAAGGCTAGCCACTGGGTAGGTGGCTCTTTGAAGACCCCTGCCCTGTACCTGAGTAACATATCCGTAGCAGCCAAAGAGTCGGCTTGAGGATAAACCATACCGGGGAGCGTGCAGAAACCACGGCTACAGATTAACCATTAGCCCGAATCTCTCTGTGCCCCCAGGCTTCCGCGGTTAAATGGAGAAGGCCCTTGCCTCTGGAAAACTGTTTACAACATATAGCTGAAGACGGTACAGCCTTAAGCGCCTCGGCCCTTACAGAGCTATCTGACCTCTCTCCGGGAGAGTTGGGGAGATTTGCGCGTGCGTGGTTCAGGGTGCTCAATGAGCGTAGGGAGAAGGTCATAGAGCGTTTGGCGGAGATGGCCGAGGAGAATGCCGAGTTGGACTTCAACGCCGTTTTCAAGATGTGTCTTAAGGACCCCGATGAAGGGGTACGGCAAAAGGCCATCGCAGGCTTGTGGGAGTTTGAAGACCGGTCTTTGATAACATATCTGGTAGAGATACTGAAATCTGACCGCTCCGGCCAGGTCCGGGCGTCAGCGGCTGCGGCCTTGGGAAAGTTCGCCTCCCTCGCACAGGATGGTAAAATCCTTTCTAAAGACGGCGAGATGGTCAAGAACGCCCTCATGAGAGCCCTTCAGGATGACAAGGAGTGGCTGGAGGTAAGGCGCAGAGCCCTGGAATCGGTAGCTCCTTTCAATGCTCCAGATATAGATGAGCATGTCCAATGGGCATACGATAGCGATGACCTCGACTTGAAATGCAGTTCCCTCTACGCTATGGGCAAAACGGGAGATTCCAAATGGCTGCCACTGCTCTTCAGGGAGTTGCAGAACCCCAGTCCCCCCATCCGTTACGAGGCCGCCACCGCCTGTGGCGAGTTGGATAATGAGGAGGCCACGCCCCATCTAGTGTCTCTCCTCCACGACGATGACCTCCAGGTCCAGCTAGCAGCCATCAACTCTCTGGGGGCGATCGGCGGTCCCCTGGCTAAGAGGGCGCTGAGAAGGTGCCTGAAGGAAGGAGACTCGGCCCTGGAGGACGCTGCCAGAGATGCCCTGGAGAACATCCAGGCTATGGAGGACCCATTAGCGTTTAGCTACGAGCTCTAATGGCGTGCAAAGTGTGCTTGGGAAGAGGTGGCGATGGAAGGGAGGGGCAACACCCTGTTAACCCCTCAGGAAACAGCTCTCATCAAGGCAAGGCGTGTGGCCCATCTGGCTACCGCCGACGCCAGTGGCGTACCCCATCTGATACCCATCTGTTTCGCCTACGATGGAGAGCGCTTCTATTCGGTCCTGGACCAGAAGCCAAAGCGCACATCTCTCACACGCCTGAAGCGGGTACGAAACATACTCTCCAACCCCAACGTGGCGCTGGTGCTGGACCACTACGAAGAAGCCTGGAGCAGGCTTTGGTATGTGTTGGTGACGGGCACCGCTCAGCTCATCTATCCAGAGGGGCAAGAGAGGGAGGAACACCAGCGCGCCATTGGCCTCTTGGGAGAGAAGTACCCCCAGTACCGCAGCATGGACATAGCCGAGAACCCCATGATAAAGATAACACCAGTGAGAATCGTGCGCTGGGGTAAGGTCACCCCGAGTGAGGAATAGAACGGGAGCAGTGTTCTTTCTTTCAGTGTATCCTTCAGGTAGAATAGGTTTGGAAGATATAAGGGATGACCCAAACATGCAGATAGCTCATATCAGATGATATACTCCCATGAGTGGATCAGACTTTAAGAGGCATAGCCAGCGTAGTTCACGTCGTCCGCACCCCATTAGGGATAATTGCGTTAGGTCTCCTGTTGCCTGTGATTTTCTCCGTAGCGATCTTCCTTTTCGCCCCACTGCCGGTGTTAGCAAAGTACATCATTGGCGGCCTTCCCTGGGTGTTGTTTGTGATGGTCTGGCTTCAGTTCTGGTCGAAGGCAAAACACGAGCCCTTATCCGCTTCAGAGACATACTATATCGAGGAATTAAGATACCGTTATATGGGAACCAGAGAAAACCCACGAACTATCGAGGAAATCCAGGCCCAACTGCCACAACCGAATCCGGAGCCTGCGGATTCACCGGAGAACTCTTCGCAGAATGAGAAACAGTAACGATGCTTTATTTAATAGCGTATGAAATAAAACCAACTCCTCTTCCTCACCGTTCTGGCGTTGCCCTCTCTACTCGCCGCTCCACCAATGTAGCACGTCGGAATCCTGAGGAAGCCATTACTACATTCGGTAATTGGTGGCATTATTTCAGCGATATGTGGATTGTTGACACCAGCATGACCGTTGACGAGATAGCTGACGCCGTCCGTCAACATCTGGCGGAACAAGATTACTTGCTTGTGATCGCCATCCAACCTCCGTACCAAGGTTTGCTTCCAAAAGAGGCATGGGATTGGATAAACAACTCAATGCATCAACGGTCTAGTGGTTATCGAAGTATACGGTAGTTAGAGCATGATTTCACATTCATTGCTGTAAAAAAGGGATAGAGCATAGGCATGGAGGATTCCGAAAGTTTGGGGGAGCCACCGGTGTTCCCAGGGGACGAGAAGATTTACGAGTGGGATGTGGCGGAAATCGGCGACGAGTCGCCCCCATACATCTATGAGGTGACCGCAGAGAAGATCGCCGACTACTGCCGGGCGGTGCGCTACGAGAACCCGGTCTACGTGAACGATGCTGCTGCCAGAGAGATAGGCTTCCCGGGCGTTTTCGCCCCTCCTACTATGTTCTACACCTATGCACCCCAGCGACGCCACGACGTGATGAGCGCTAGGGGCTACATAGCCCCCGAACAGTCCAGGAATAACCCCCGCAGCACGCCCTTCGTCTCCACGGATGTACGCTTCCAGGGTGTCATGGTACGCCCAGGCGACGTAATCACCAGCACCACCAGGGTGGTTGATAAGTTCCAGAGGCGAGGAAACAAGTTCGTCACCTTCCGTGTCACCGCTCACAATCAGCGGAACGAGGAAGTAGCGGAGTATGATTACGTCTGCCTGTGGGAAACGCAAACGAGGAAATCGCCCCAGGAGCGCCCAACCACAGGAAGCCCCAGTCAGTAGAGGCAGGCGCGCATAGCCTCTAACAAGGACAGCAAGCTACTTGTCCCTGGGCTCGAGTACCTTCTTCCTGCCGATCTCAGTTACCATGTAGTAGCCAGGGCTGCCTCGCACTCGCTCCAGCCACCGGAACTTGCTCCTGGAGGCATTGCGGATGACCTGGAGGAAATCGGTGGGTCGGCTCCATCCTGCCAGGTCAAACAGATGTCCCAGCTCTCTCTCAGACACCGCTTCCGTATCCAGGAACCTCCTGGCTCCTTCGGCGGCCACGACCACCCGGCGCATATCTCCCAGGGGTGAGACGGAGCCGCAGAACCGAGCAAAGGACTCCTCGCCTTCCCCTCTCTGCGCTTGCTGTAGATGTGTCGCTCCTCCCTCCTCCGACGTATCGGAAGAGATGGCCCCATTCCCCTGATACCCTCCAGTCCCACCTGTGCCAGATGGCCCTGGACTCGCGTCCTTATTCTTTTCCGCAACCTCACCTGGGGAGTCCCGTGATGTGGCGGGCGCACCCGCCATCTGCATCTGTATCAGATACCCGGGCAGCTCCTTCAGCGCCAGTCCCATCACCTCCCGGAAGACCTCAGGGTCGCTGGCCTCAAAGGTTATAACGGTGTCCCCTGGCAGGCTGATGGAGACCTTCAGAGCCATTTTTTACTCTCGCTCCCGTCCCTTTCTAATACACACTATACAACACATGGTGCGAGGGTCAAGGGATAATCGGGTAGGGCTCATCACGGTTCCGTGTAAAAGCCCTCACCCCCGGCCCCTCTCCCACTGGTGGGAGAGGGGTGGCCCTGAGCCTGCCGAAGGGCGGGGTGAGGGCAGGTTACAGGGACTCTTTGAGCCTCACCGCCAGGGAACGAGTCATGCCCGGGACAGAGGCGATGTCGTCTATAGCCGCATCTTTTATACCCTTTATAGAGCCAAAGCGTCGCATGAGCATTCGCTTTCTCTTGGGGCCAATCCCTGGGACCAGGTCAACGGACGAGGCGATGCTGGCCTTGCTGCGCAGCTTGCGGTGGTAGGTTATGGCGAAGCGGTGGGCCTCGTCCCTTATGCGCTGCACCAGGTAAAGGCTCTGGGAGTTGGCGGGCAAGACTATGGGCTCAGGGGTCTGGGGCACGAAAAGCCATTCGTTCTCTTTGGCGATGGAGGCCAGAGGAATGAAGTCTATGCCCAACTCAAGGAATACCTCCAGCGCCGCAGAGAGGTGACCCTTGCCCCCATCAATGAGCACCAGGTCTGGTATAATCCCCCAGCTGTCCTCGCCGGTGATGGGAAAGCCCTCACCCCGGCCTTCGGTCACCCCTCTGCCGATGGGAGAGGGGCTGGGGGTGAGGGATTCCCTCTCCCTTGATGGGAGAGGGTCAGAGCCTGCCCTGAGCTTGTCGAAGGGGTGAGGGTGAATATCCTCCTCCCTCTGACTCCCTTCCTCCAGGGGAGAAAGGGGAAATCCCTCCTGGCCCCCCCTTGCCAAAGGGGGGTTGGGGGGATTCCCCTTGCCCTTCAGGGCTGCCATGCGTTTGAACCGGCGGCGTAGGACCTCCTGCATCATGGCGTAGTCGTTTATGCTCTCAATAGTCTTTATTCTGAAGCGGCGATAGTGGGCGGGCTTCGGGAGGCCATCCTGAAAGGTCACCATGCTACCCACAGCGTTTGTGCCCTGGATGTTGGAAATGTCGTAACACTCTATCCGGCTGGGGACTTTGGACAGACTAAGCTCCTCCTGAAGCTCCGCCATAGCCTGCTGGACGGCGTCAGCGTTGGAGAGCCATTTGGCCCGCATCTGGGTGAGGCCCTGAGCGGCGTTCTCCGCTACCATCTTAATCAGCTTGTGCTGCTCGCCGCGGAGGGGCCGGGCCAGGGCCATTGACGCACCCCGTTTCTCCTTCAGCCAGTCCTGGATCAGCTTCTCCTCCTCGAGGGGGTATTGGAGGATAATCCGTGGCGGGATAAAGGAGGCCGACTGGTAGAACTGCTTTATGAACTCTGCCAGGATATGCCCAGGTGGGTCGTCCTGGGTGCCTTCCATCATGAAGTGGTCCCGCCCGATGAGTTTGCCCTGGCGGATGAAGAACACCTCCACCCACGCCTCGTCCTGGCCCTCGGCCATAGCTATAGCGTCAAGGTCGTAGTTGGCGCTGGAGGCCACCTTTATGCGCTGCTCCTCCATGACCTGTTGAATGCTGTGAATCTGGTCCCGAAGCACCGCCGCCCGCTCGAACTCCAGGTCCTCGGAGGACTCCTCCATCCTCTTGCGAATGTCGTCAACTACCCTCTCAGTCTTCCCTTCCATGAACATGATCACCTGTTGTGTGACCTTATGGTACTCCTCGCTGGTCACGGCTCCTATGCAGGGGGCCACACACCGGTTTATGTAGTACTCCAGACATGGGCGGGGGTCTTTGCCCGTTATCACCTTGGTGCAAGAGCGATAGGGGAACAGCTTCTTCAGCAGGTCCAGGGTCTTACGCACGCTGCCAGAGGTGGCGAAAGGGCCAAAGTAGCGGGCCCCGTCCTGGGCGACCCTGCGGGTGATGTATACCTGGGGAAAGTCCTCCGCCAGGTCTATCTTGATGTAGGGATAGGTCTTATCGTCCTTGAGGCGGGTGTTATAGGGGGGACGGTATTTCTTGATGAGGGTGCATTCCAGGATGAGGGCCTCTGCCTCAGAGTCGGTCACAATGAACTCGTAGTCCGCTACCCTTGACACCATTCTCTGAATCTTGGGGGCCAGGTTGTTGGGAGAGCCGAAGTAGGAGCGGATGCGGTTCTTAAGGCTACTGGCCTTGCCCACATAGAGGACCTTATCCCTGGCGTCTTTCATTATGTAGACGCCAGGCTTTTCCGGTGTAATCCTCAGCCTGTGGTCAAAGTCCTTCCGGCTCATGGAACGGCACCTCTGCCTACCACACCTTTCAGGGAGCAGCCTCCAACCAGCGCTCTGGCCGAGGCCATCTGTCTCACCCGTCTGGGTGAGCTACTTATCGGACACGTTACTTCAATACAAAGGTGAGTACGATGAGGATAGCCACAATGCCCGCTGATAGTATGGCGATGCGTTTTATCTCAGGCTTGACGTAGTCGTACACCGTGGGCCTGGGTTGGGCCTGTCTACCGGGTGAAGGGCGTGTCCTGGGTCCCGCCCCCACCGAGGGGCGCTGGGCTGCGGCTGGGCCTGTCCCGAGCGGAGACGAAGAACCGGGCCTTCGCACGACAGATACTGCGTCGGGCCGTTTTTCACCCAGGTGGTCAGCCCCATCTTCTGGGGACGGGAGGGCTTCAGCATCTCCCACTTGAGGAGCGTGGGTGGCGGGTGACATCCCTGGAGACCCTCTGGTCTGCCTCTTCTTCCTCTGGCCGAGCTGGGCCTGGCGGGCCGCTACTCGTCGAGATCTACCTCTCTGGGGCATTGGCTAAACACCTCCCCTTTGTCTATCCATGCGATTGACCCGGTCTATGTTCTCCCTCTCGGCCTCGTCTATTGCAGTAGTGGAAGTCCAGACATCCAGTATCTCCCTGGCGACTTGCGGAGAAGTGAGGCGCAGGCTCATGCAGAGCACATTAGCGTCGTTCCAGCGGCGCGCCCCTCTGGCGGTCTCGGCATCAGTACATAGGGCGGCCCTCACGCCAGGCACCTTGTTGGCAGCCATACTCACCCCGGTGCCGGTCCAGCAGAAGAGGACACCTTGCTGGCAACGTCCACTGGCTACATCTTCGGCCACCTGTCTCGCCACCTCCGGCCACCGGTTGTCGTCTCCCGACTTCAGAGCACCATGAAGCTCCACCTGCGCGCCCAGCGCTTCAAGCTCCTGTACCACCCAGTCCGTGAGGGGGGTGCGCTCGTCGCTACCTACAACGAATTTCATCGCAATCCTTCTTTACCCTCACC
>CAYWGG010000116.1:0-8377 GCA_964457285.1 uncultured Dehalococcoidia bacterium | reverse complement strand
GAGGCAATTAGAGAATAACACTGCTGTAGGGAGAAAAATGGGACGCATACTTATCGGCACCTGCTCCTGGACCGACAAGACTCTCATTGAGTGTGGCCGCTTCTACCCTTCCTGGGCCAGGGTGCCAGAGGGACGGCTCCGCTTCTATGCGTCCCACTTTCCGGTAGTGGAGGTGGATAGCTCTTTCTATGCCCTGCCCACCCGGCACAACAGCCAGCTCTGGGTAGAGCGGACGCCCGATGATTTCGTTTTCCATGTCAAAGCCTTTGCCCTCTTCACGGGCCACTCTGCTGAGGTGAGGTCCCTGGGCAGGGACCTCCAGGACGCTATCCGCCAGCAGCCGAGCGCGAAGGGGCGGGTATATATGAACCAACTGCCCGAAGAAATCCAGCAGGAGACATGGCGGAGGTTCAGCGAGGCCCTGCTTCCTCTAAAGGACGCGGGAAAGCTAGGGCTGGTGCTTTTCCAGTTCCCTCCCTGGTTCCATCCAGGCGAGAAGAGTCTGGAATACATATTGCGGTGTAAGGAAAAACTCCCTGAGTACGGGCTTGCCATGGAGTTTCGCAATGGCGCATGGTTCAAGGGAGCCAGCCGCGGCCACATCCTTCAGTTCCTTGAGGACAACGGGCTCACCTTTGTCTGCGTGGATGAGCCCCAGGGTTTCCAGTCTTCGGTGCCACCCGTGGCCGTGGCCACCACCGAGTTGGCCTACGTGCGCTTTCATGGCCGCAACCTGAACACCTGGGAGAAAAAGGGTGCTACGGTCTCCGAGCGGTTCAACTACTACTACTCAGAGGAGGAGCTTCAGGAGTGGCTGCCCCCGCTGCGCGCCCTTCAGGGGGTAACCAGGGCCACCAACGTCCTGTTTAACACCAACTACCAGGACCAGGGGGTCGTCAACGCTCAGAAGCTATCCGGCCTCCTGGGTGAAGGCGCGCTGTAGCCACCTACAGCATTTGAATGATGAGCATGTACAACCCCTCCTTAGCCTCCAACGACCTGCGAGTGCTCGTCGTAGCCGATGATCCTCTGGCCCGGGCCGGGCTGGCAGCGCTGCTGGTCAGCCAACCCGGATGCACTGTTGCTGCTCAGGTCTCCGGAGAGGCTGACCCGATAGCCATGCTGGAGCTCTACAATCCTGACGTAGTGGTGTGGGACCTGGGTTGGGACCCGGCGCTGGCCCTGGAACGCTTGGCCGACCTGCGAGAGGCCGGCCCGCCCGTCGTGGCTTTGCTGCCGGACGGGACCTACGCAGCCGAAGCCCGGACTTCGGGTGCCATCGGCCTCCTGCTTCGCGATTCAGGCGCTCCAGGCCTGGTAGCAGCCCTGATGGCCGTAGCGCGGGGACTGGTGGTCCTCGACCCGGAGCTGGCCGCCGCCGCACCGCCAGCCGGGGACCGGATGCCAGCCCCGACCATCGGAGACTTGACTCCTCGTGAGATGGAAGTCCTGCGACTCCTGGCAGAGGGGCTGACCAACAAGTCCATCGCCCACAGGTTGGAGATCAGCGAGCACACCGTTAAGTTTCACGTCAACGCCATCATGGGCAAGCTGGGCGCCCAGAGCCGCACCGAGGCCGTCACTCGCGCCACCCGCCTGGGGCTGATCCTCCTTTGAGGATCTGGCGCAAGCCTTCGGGCTGTGGCCCCTTCGCTGGTCTCATGGCAGGCTCTCAAGGCCGAAGGTTCGCTACTGGCCTGGTCTTTCTTCCAGGGACTACCCTGCCCATCCAGGTGGTGCATCCTGGCTGCTCCACCTGTAGAGTATGGATAAAGAGTGTTGGTCACGAGGAGGTCAAACGGTGGTGGAAGTTTTGTCGAATCTCTCTGACGCCCTGGCAGCGACGGTTGCTGCGGCCAGCTCTGGAGTAGTGCAGGTAGGGGGGCGGAGGCGTCTGCCAGCCAGCGGCATCGTCTGGTCAGCTGACGGCGTCATCATCACAGCCCATCATGTTGTAGAGCACGACGACAACATAAGCGTGGGCCTGCCCGACGGCCAGGCCGCCACAGCTACGCTGGTGGGCCGCGACCCGACCACGGACCTGGCCGTACTGCGCGCCCAGGCCAGGGGCCTGACGCCGCCCACCTGGGCCGAGCCTGACAGTCTGAGAGTGGGACACCTGGTGCTGGCCCTGGGGCGGCCCGGCCAGACTGTCCGAGCGACGCTGGGTATCGTCAGCGCCCTGGGTAATAGCTGGCACACCCCGGCTGGCGGCCGTCTGGACCGATACCTCCAGACCGATGTGGTAATGTATCCAGGTTTTTCGGGAGGCCCACTGGTGGATGTGATGGGGCGGGTTCTGGGGCTCAACACATCGGCCCTGCTACGAGGCCTATCCATGACGGTGCCAACACCCAGCTTGCGCCGAGTGGTAGAGACTTTGCTAGCGCACGGGCGGATACGGCGTAGCTATCTTGGGGTGGGTACCCAGCCGGTACGCCTGCCGCCGGCCATGGTCAGTCAGCTCGGCCAGGAAACGGGTCTCCTCCTGGCTTCTGTCGAGCCCAACAGCCCAGCCGAGCGGGGCGGGCTGCTCCTGGGAGATACCATCATCGCCCTGGATAGGCAGCCGATACGCTACGTGGACGACCTGCTGGCTTTCCTGAGCGGTGACCGGATCGGCAAGGCGGTGCTGGTACGTATTCTGCGCAGCGGCCAGGTGCAGGAGCCGACCATTACTATAGGTGAGCGCATGTAGTGGGGGAACGAGAGTGTGCGAGGGGGCAGGGCAGAGAAAGGGCGGAGCAACACGCGGAATGTATACGGTTTTACAGCAATTGAACGAGGAAATGGGTGACGTGGTAGCGAGGGTAGGTCGCAGCCTGGTACAGGTCCGCAATTCTGGAAGAGGCACAGGCGCGGGGACCATCTGGCATCCCGATGGGCTGATTATCACCAACGCTCATGTAGTCAGCGTGTCGCTCTGCCGTTATCCCCCGACCCTGCCCACGCACACTTTTGATCGTGGCGCCCTACAGGTGACCCTCCCCGACGGCTCCGTCACGCCAGCCCACCTCCTGGCCTACGATGCGGGCTACGACCTGGCGGCATTGGCTGTGGATGCCACAAACCTGCCAACCATCAGCCTGGGCGAGTCAAGCCGTCTCATGCCAGGGCAGTGGGTGATAGCCCTCGGCCACCCCTGGGGAGTTATCGGCGCTGCTACGGCTGGGGTGGTCATCGGCATGGGGCCTGTCCTGAGCCCAGCCGAAGGGCCGGAGGGGCAGGAAGCCGGGCCATCGGGGCGAGAGTGGGTTGCAGTGAGCCTGCACCTGAGGCCCGGCTACTCGGGCGGCCCGCTGATAGACGTGCAGGGCCGCCTGGTGGGCATCAATACGGTGATGACGGGTCCGGATGTAGGTATGGCCGTACCTGTGCACGTGGTCAAGGTTTTCCTTCGCCAGAAGCTCGGCTCCGGGAACGTGGCGGCCTGAAGTGAAGGATATGTTTGACTATAACCACCCTGGACAATCACGCCCAGATGTCGGTGAAGAGGTCATCCTCCTGGATGGCCTGTTTCTGAGTGGAAGGCGGCTGGGCTCTGATGAGATACTCGGTGGACAGGAAGCGCACCCTCACAGTTTCGGGCATCCAGGAGAAGAAGCGATCCTCCGGGACTTGAGTGCGATGGCAGCGGGCTGCCTGCTCCTTCTGGGCCATGTACGGCCCCACGTTCATCACGGTAGTTATGTCCTCATCGGGCACACCCAGAGTCTCTGGGTCCAGGTCGTTGAAGTCCGACTGGATACCCGCTGCGCTCATGGCCTCTTGAAAAGCCCGTACCATACTACGTGGGAAGCCAATGTAGTAGAGCTTACGAGGATAGTAAGGCTCTAGGCCATCCTTTAGTTGCTCCACATACTGGGCAGAATCGTCGGCAGCACTAAAGGCCTCTCGAGTAGCCCTGTGGATAGCAACGTGGTCTGGGTGGCCGTAGACACCGTTTGGGTCGAAGGTCACCACTACCTGGGGCTTTATCTGCCGTATGACTCTGACGATCCTGCCAACTACCTCACGTCTGCTCGCCTGACACAGCGACTGGGGATGTCGGTTGTCCTGCGTACCTGCCATTCCTGAGTCCCGGTATCCAAGGAGAAAAAGCTCCTTGACTCCAAGAACGTCACAGGCCGCCCTTAGCTCTTGCTCTCTCACGCGAGCAAGGTCTTCCTTCGTTGCCAGCGAGGGATCGCTAATCTCACCCACTTCGCCACGTGTGGCACATACGAGGGCCACTCGGGCGCCTTCGGCTGCGTATCTAGCCAGGGTGCCCCCACAGCCAAAGGTCTCATCGTCGGGATGGGCCAGGACAGCCAGCAGGCAGCGCGGAGTACCTTCCTGCACTTGTACAACTCCCAAGACAGGGTAAACTGCATCTGTAATGTTGTGGTTTTCCTGATCTCCCTCACCCCGCCTAAACGGGCTGGGGTGGTGTGCCCCCTCTCCTTCTCCTGACAAATATCAGGGCTGCCACACCGGCGACCACCAGGACAACGACAACCACCACTATGATTATCACTATGGGGAATGCTGCCCGCTCTGTCACCTGGAACTCACCAGTGGCACCATCCACCGCCACTTTATGAGTGCCCACCTCTCGCTCCACATGTGTAAACGTTACTGTTGCAGCCTCACCCGGTTGCACGGTTACTGATTTCTCCTCGATGAGCTTCCCATCCACGGTGAGGGCAACTCTGAGCGTGCCCGCAGCCCGGCCTTCGTTGCGCACATCTATAGAAACGGTTACGGGTTTTCCACTGGTCACTTTATCTGGCTCTATCTCCAGAGTCTCCCGGACCAGGACCAGCTTGGCGACCACAGGAGCTACCACCGTGAAGATGCCTTCAAGTACCTTCACATCTTTGGCCTGAACCGCCTCCATCTCCACCGCGTAGTCGCCCTCTTCCACTCGTGTGACCTCAAACCTCAGCCGCACCTCCTGCCGACCCGGCACCACCACGGTCCTTCGCTCCGCGACCTCACTCCTGACCCTGAGGATGACGTCCGTGTGCCCATCCTCGTCTCCATCGTTGCGGATAAGCGCGCTGACGGCTACCGGCTCGCGTGGCCCGACCCGCTCAGGAGATATGGTCAGCGGGCGCACCAGATTGAGGATAGCGGGAACGATGACTCGTTTCACCTCGAAGGTACGTACCAGGCCATCTACGGCCAGCTCATGAGTGCCCACATCTCGCTCGACCACAGTAAAGGTCTCTGTCCTGCTCTCCCGTGGAGCGAGGGTAACAATCCTCCGCTCGATCTCCTTTCTATCAAGAGTCAGGGTCAGCGTGCGTTCAGCTCTCACATTGGCTTCGTTGACCAGAGCCACGGCAACAGTGACAGGCTCACCGCTGACTACCTCTGCTGGCGTCACAGTGAGTCTCTCTACCCTGATCACAGCCACAGCTATCTTTACCCTGAATGTGCCCGTGAGGTCTGCTATGCGCACGGTGTAGTCTCCGGACTCCGTCGGAGCGGTTATTTCAAAGGTCACAGGTATAGCAGACAGCTCCGCAATGCTTATGTCCTGGCGAGCAACTTCGACATCGTTGACCAGGAGAGTAACAGTACTGACACCGGGCTGCTCCCCAACGTTGGTAAGCAGGAAGGCTACGGCCACTTTCTCCCCAGGGCTGACCTCCAGGGGCGATATATCCAGTCTGGTGAAGGTGAAGCGGGCAGGCTCCACGATTATAGCAGCCTTGAACTCGCCTCGCAGGGGCTGCACCCGCTCCTCACTGTCTACGAGCTCTACAGTGTAGGTGCCTTCTGCCGGAGGAGTGAACTCAAAGATCACCTCAACCCTTCCTCGGCCAGGTATAGCCAGAGACCTAAGCTCGGTGAGAACGCCATTTATCCTGGACTCTATGTCTGTTCTACCGTCCAGATCACCAGCGTTGGCGACAAACATTCTTATCTGCACCGGCTCACAGGCCACTCCTCTGTCCGTTACCTCACAGTCCACTGTGGCAGGTGAAATCTCCAGAGTGGAGAAGCTCAGATTGGCCGGGTCTAGCTTCTTGAACACATCGAAAGCGCCTCTCAAGAACTCACCCCTGCGCCCTTCGATCTCCACGTCGTACCGACCCTGCTCTTCTCTGGCGACGAAGAAGCGGACCGTGCCCTTCTGTCCACCCACCAGGGTAATCTGTTGCACCGCTATGGGCTCGAACCGGGTGGCACCGGGCCTCTTAATCCTGAGGATTGCGCTGAAGGAGCCTGGTTCCACTCCCTCGTTCGCAATGTCAACGGTAACCCTCACCGTCCCACCGGGCTCAACCGCCTCGGGGGTGACGACCAGGTTCGCCGCTGAGAACAGAGCAGGTGCGTCCACCAGGGCCAGCAGGGAGAACTCGGAGAGGCCGCGCTGAGTTTTGCCTACACAGGTGAACTCGCTGTTAGCATCGGGCCCAGTGCACACAGCCGGTATTATCTCCACATTCCCTTGAACATCCACATGGGCAATGCGTACGTTTTGCCTTCCCCATTCGAGTATCCACGCCAGCGATACCTTCGTGGTTATCTCCACCGGGCCGACATCTCCTGTGCTCAGGTTCTTCGCTTTGACCGTCACCGTACCGGCCTGATTGGCTACAACCTTAGCCAACTCCCTGGCTTTCAACTCAACTCCAGCCCGGTCCTCGTCCGTCAGTTGCTTCTTTATGGACAATTCCACGCTCACGCCCTCTGGTAACCGCTCCAGGCCAGCATTCAAGGAGACTCCCAGTCTACCGACGGTTGGATCATCGGCACTCAGGTCTTCTCTCCGCTCCTCGGTCAAAAGATTGACAGACTTGAAGGTGCCGGTGGGTCGGTTACCTCCTGGCGGGGCTTGTAGGGTCTTCTCCAGTACACCTACCAGCCGGAGGAGCACAGCACCAGTGGCCGGGTCTCTCAAAGGCACCTCTACATCACGATTGATGACCTTGATGCCCGATCGCGTATCCACGAAGCTGGCCACGTCTACACCTGGCACCGCTTGCACCGGTATGGTCAATGTGATGGAGCCCGGTCCAAATGTGACGTCTTCTTCGGGTACAAGGACAAGGGTGTTGCCAGCCACATCTCTGGCCTCAGTCGTATCAGGGTTGACCGAGTGCCGGGTAGGCACGTCTCTGACTATAGCAGGCGGGATAACCCTGAAGGAGGTTACTTCTCCATCGGCCTCTACTCTATGTTCACCAGGTCTATCGAATGGAGGTGCAATCAGAACACTCCTGAACAGTGTAGTAGTCTCACCAGGAGTCAATCTGCCTGAGTGAACATTGCTAGCGCCGTCTACCCTGATGTTCACATTAAAGGTGCCTGTGACACCACCCTTGTTGGTCACATCTACGGTTATTTCTACCGTGTTACCCAGGGCAACTGCTCTGGGAGTAGCCCTCAGGTGAGCTAAGACCATCTTCGCCTGTGCGATAGTAAAGGTGGCTACCTGGTCTTCCACCTGCACCACAAAGATACCGGCATCTCTTCCTATTATTGGGGTGTCTCTGGATGTCTTTAAGGTCCTGGATGCGCGGCCTGGCAGCTCAATATCCGAGAACGTTTCATGCACTACCCCGTTCACAAGCAGGTCTATCGTTACTGTGCGTCTGTCATCGGTGGTGTTGGTTATGCGGAACTGCGCGTGCACCGGCTCACCAGCTATGGGGGTAGTAGTTGATAGAGTCAAATCTCTCACTTCGACTCCCAGAGTCAGAACTACCCTGGCCAGAACGGCGACCTCGAGGCTGTCAGTGTCTACACCTCCATCATCATCGGTCACAGTAAGAGTCACAGTGAATCTCCCGACGCTGTCGTAGACGTGGGTCGGGGTCAGGTCTCCGGTAGAGGTGGTGCCATCGCCAAAGTCCCAAAGGATGGTGTGGGTGTCGCTAGTACCGTGGTCGGTGAAGGAGCCGCTGAAGGAGACCGTATCCCCTGTAAAGGCCGACTGGTCAGGCCCAGCTTCCACCTCGGGCGCGACGTTGCTCACCGTCACCGTCAAGTCGCCTGTCCCAACGCCTCCGTCATCATCGGTGACACTTATGATTATGGTGAAGACGCCATTGTCGGCATAGGCGTGTTTGGCGGAGAGAGGGCTGACAGCAGGGCTTATGGATGTGACAGGAGTGCCATCTCCCCAGTTCACGGCGGCCGTATGGGTATCTACCTCGCTCCGGTCAGTGAAAGTGGGAGCTATGAGAACGATGTCGCCTTCATTGGCGGTCTGGGCGGCCCCAGGCACTACTCTGGGAGCGACGTTGTTCACCCTCACAGCCACATCACCAGAAGTGACGCCACCATCCTGGTCATTCACCCTCACCCTGACGGTGACGGTGGCGGGCCCATCAGGGAAGGTACAGACGGTGGCCCTATTCACCTGTGGTCCTACCTCGAA
>CAYWGG010000115.1:236-8413 GCA_964457285.1 uncultured Dehalococcoidia bacterium | reverse complement strand
GCGGTGGCAGAGCTTATGGCGAGGCCTCCCAGGGCAGAGTGGGAGGGCATAGGCTGAACCAATATCTACAGAGGCATTCCGGTTATCTGTGGCCCTTTCTTGTGGGGAATGGTGTGTTTTATAGTTACGGGCCTGGGGTGGGTGCTTTGACCAGTAGGTTCTGCACTTCGCCTTCAACCTCTTGTAGCATCAGTGTACTCTCATGAAGGGTTTCGGCGATGCTTTTCATCCGGTCACGAATGCCAGGAGAAAGGTTAAGCTTGCTATAATTCTCATAAATGACGTGATCTATATCTGCCCAAACTGCTTGGATACCTGTATGAAATTGGACTTCAAAGGGAAACCATCGGTCACCATACAACCGAATCTCTACCACTTGATGTAATCCTCTGTAGCCGGTATCATCGGATGTGTTAGGGTCTTTTTTGTTGTGGTCGTCAGGCTGCCCTTTTAAATGTAACCCGGGCGACCTCTTGACGTATTCGCAGAAAAGTCCGTACACACGGTAGACTTCTTCAAGATGCGTCAATATGATTCGACCACCTTCCATATCTCCAATCTTCTCTAGGGCTTGATCGATGGAGAGCGAGGAATTCTGTTCGCGGTATCTCCGCACTTTATTTTTTATACGGTGAATCTCTTTTGAGGGCCTCTGATGGAAGGTAGCGTGGTAAGTGATACGACTAGTCAATTGTAGTACAAAAGATTCCATCTCATTTTGGATAAGCGGGCGGGCGTGTAAACCATCATGGAGCATCTCTCTCAATTTGTTGTCATGTTCAGCCGTCCAATCAGAAATGGCCATGACATATGGCTCCTATTCAAATCAAAAAGACCCCCTGTACAACGGAGTCCTTTGATCGAGCCCAAAGACTTGGCTGCGAACTTGATGAGATAGTGAGGCATTTATCTGGATGCTGTGGGGGCAAGTTTACCGAGTTGCCGTCTAGTCTCGATAGCCAGATAGCGGTTATTATAGGCACCAGTGCAACTTAGGACACCATCTACACCTATATCTAGATATTCACGAACATCCTCTGGCTTCGTTACCCCACCAACTGCCAGTATGATCTTCTCTCTCCAGCTTTCCTGAGACCTGAGGTCGGCAAGGTTGCGTGCTACCTCCATCGCCCAAGGCTTGATCGCTACTCCGGAAACCCCAGCATGCTGACGCCCCTCACCCGGAAAGAATTGGTTACCTTTACTATCATTGACTGGTGCCGAAATTGTGTTAATGGCAACTATCCCATCAATCCATTTTATATTCGCTGAAACGATGTCACTCAGTTGTTCTTTACGAAGGTAGCCTATCTTCATCAAGACTGGAGTCGGCTTTAATGCTTCATGCATTGCTTCAGAGATTCTTGCTGACATCACAGGGTCCCGGTAAATCTCAGGACCTTTTGGGGTATTAGGACAAGAGTAGTTTACTTCAACAATGTCCGCACCAGCTTCCTTCGCCGCCTTACCAGCGTTTACGAAGCCTTGCACGATTTCATCCTGCGTCATAGTGGTAGACAAGTCAGGACTTGCGACTACACTCACGATGAGCACCTGATGTCCTCGACGCACTGCTTTCTTAGCTTTTTCGATGTCATCTTTCCATTGATCTGGGTTCATGGACGGAATACCAAACGAATTCACCATAGTTACATTCTCAATGCTCTCCGGCCATGCTTCTTTATCCGCTACAACCGGTTCCTCAAAAGGAGGACTGAATTTACTAGGTAATTGAGTCACATAGGCCCAATTCGGGTTGATAGATGTCCATGGATGTCCTTTGTGTGGGAGTGTCCGAACAGTCTTGTAGGTCAGTATGTCGAATCCCAAGCCCGCATACATCTTAATAGCCCGATGACCATAGGTGAGGATGCAAGCTGGTACACCGAATGGAAAGTCCACCTTGAAGTCAAGCAGCTTTTGGGGCATTTCAGGTAAGGGTGGTAAGGGCGCATGCCAGTTATATCCGATGGGATTATCGTCAAAAGAGAAGCGACTGTACCGATTGAACGTTGGCGTCGCAAGTCCATAGCTGTGAAGGAGTCGAAAACGACTGTCCTTTTCACAGATTGAGATCAGCGCCCTCTCAAGTTTCTCCGGAGGAGAGTCTTCCTCAAGCCAACTCTGTAACTGCTCTGGACTAACCCGGGCTTTAGCAGCTATCTTGTTGACAGGTGTGCCCTCTTCCTCAAGGGCTTTTATCAATCGTAAAAGGTCAGCCCTCGTCAGAGGCATGATCATCCCCCTCTAAAATAGGTGTTTATCATAACTGGCTTCAGGGTAGAAGTCAAGAGCAACAAAAATCAAGGATGGTGACCCCTGATTTTTAATAGGAATGGGCTTGGTCTACAGGTTGATTTTGGAAGGTGGACTGTGAATAAGGCGTGTTTGAGGAATTACGTATTTAGTCGCCCGATCTCCCCCGCCTCGTACATCACCGCTGCCACAGTCGCGATGGCCGCCGTTTCTGACCGCAGGATGCGCCTACCAAGGCTGATGGGCAGCACTCCACAGGAGCGAGCGCAATCTATCTCCCACTCTTCAAAGCCGCCTTCCGGGCCGATGAATATGTTGACCAGAGCAGGAAAGTAAGGCTGTGCGCCCTTGCTCTCCTGCAACGTTGAGCGCAAGCCGCTGGCCCCTTCTCGCTCCCAGGGTATTATAGAAATGCTACGGGAGCCCTTTATCTCCTCGCAGGCGTCTCTGAAGGATATGGGCTGCTTTAGATCGGGGAGCAAGCACCTACCCGACTGCTCAGCCGCTTCGGTAACTACCTTGCGCCAGCGAGGGTATCGGGCGCTGAGCCAGCTATCCCGCTCCTGAGGTAGGGAGCGATGGCAGATGAGGGGCACGAAGGCGGTCACGCCCAACTCCGTGCCTTTCTGGAGCACCCACAGGAACTTTTCCCCTTTTAGCATCCCCTGGTAGAGGGTTACCTTTAGCGAAGGCTCACCCCGGCCCTCATCAATAGACAGCACTACTCCCTCTACCACTTCTCTGCTGAATCTGGTGAGACGCATCCTGTACTCGTTGCCGGAGTTGTCCAGCAGAGTTACCTCGTCGCCCGGCGACATTCTCAGGACACGGCTCACCTGGCGGGCCACGTCTCCTTCCAGCCTGGCGTGCTCACCAGCTATCCAGGTGGATGGTACAAAGAACCTATGCATAGCTCAAGGTGCCCTTCGGCAAGCTCAGGGCAGGCCCCTTGAGAGCAACAGGGCCTCCCAGTCCTCCATGTTATGAGTTTTCAGATGGGTGAAGCCAACCCTTGCCAGGGTCTCCTCTACCTCACTTTGCTGCTTCTGGATAATCCCAGAGGCTATGAGCAACCCTCCGGGCTTGAGGGCTTGCCAGAGGTGAGGGGCCTTCTCCTGGATTACTCGGGCGGTTATGTTGGCAGTGGCCAGGTCGAAGTAGCCCTCCAGGGCCAGGCGGTGGGGCAAAGTGCCTCTGGCTAGTCGCACCCTTTGGGGTTGAGCCCTGGCTGGAGAAGCCCTGCTCATAAGCCCGCAGAGGGTAAAGTTCTTCCGGGCTGCTTTCACTGCCGTGGGGTCAACATCCAGGGCCAGGACTTGCTCAGCGCCCAGCCTGGCGGCGGCAATAGCCAGGATGCCAGAGCCGGTGCCCAGGTCAAGCACCTTCATCCCTGGTCGGACCAGCCCCTCCAGGGCCTCCAGGCACATCCTTGTGGTAGGATGATAGCCCGTGCCGAAGGCCATGCCAGGGTCCAGCTCAATCACCACCTCATCACGCCCAGCCTCGTAGCTGATCCAGGAGGGCTTTATCACCAGGTTCGTGCCGATCTTCAGCAGGCTAAAGTGGGCCTTCCAGGCGTTTTCCCAGTCGGCCTCTTTCAACTCCTTTACTTCCAGCTCACTCATAGGCTGAAGAGTCCTGACCAGGTTCACGCCCACCTCTATCCGCGCTAGCCTGCGCTTTGAAGTGCTGGGCAGATAGGTCCGCAGGAGCACCAGGCCGTCCCCGGCATGTTCTACAGAGAGCCCACGGCCATACCTGTTAAATAGGTAGGAGATGGGCTCCACGTACTCCTGGGGCACTTTGACACTGAGTTCCTGCCATATCATATCTTAGCGGAGCTCTAAAGGAAAATAGGGAGCCTCTAGCTAAAGGCGTCCTTTATCTTGTCGAATAGCCCTTTGTCCTTGTTGTGAGGGTCGCTGGAGGTCTCTAAGGTCTTGCCCAACTCCTCCAGAAGCTTGCGTTGATGGGAGTCCAGAGAAGTGGGCACCTGTAGCTTCACCGGCACTACCAAGTCGCCTCGCCGATGCCCGTTAAGACGAGGTACGCCTCTGCCTTTGATACGAAAAACGTCTCCAGGCTGGGTCCCGGGAGGAATTTTCAAGGTCTCATTGCCGTTCAGCGTGGGGATCTCCAGTTCATCGCCCAGGGACGCCTGCACGAAGTTCAAGGGAAGCTCATAGATAAGGTCATCGCCATCCCGTCGGAATAGCTTATGCTCCATGACAGAGACGTGAATGTACAGGTTGCCGGGTGGGCCGCCATTTATCCCTACGTCTCCTTCACCCGTGAGGCGTACTTGCATGCCGTCCTCTACACCCGCAGGTATCCTCACGGCTATTTTGTGGTCTCGGCGTTCGGTGCCAACGCCATGGCAGTGGTTGCATGGGGTAGCTACGGTTGTGCCCTTGCCTCTACAGGTTGGACAGGCAGTCACCTGGGTAAACTGGCCGAAGACGCTCCTCTCGGAACGCCGCACCTGGCCCAGACCTCGGCAGGTGGCGCAAGTGGTAGGACTTGTGCCTGGCTCACTGCCAGAACCTTGACATCGTTGGCACCGCTCTATTCGTGTTACCTCCACTTCACGCTCAATGCCGAAGACGGCTTCCTCAAAGGGAAGAATCACCTTGTACTGGAGATCGCCACCTCTCTGGGCTGCGCTCTGCTGGCTTCTGCCCATGAAGTCGCCGAAGAAGGAGTCGAATATGTCGCCAAAGCCGTTAAATATGTCGTAGCCTTCAAAATCTCTGGCAAACCCTCCACCGCCGCTACCGGCACTCACTCCAGCGTGGCCGAAACGGTCGTACTGTGACCGCTTCTGAGGGTCTATGAGCACCTGATAGGCTTCATTTACCTCTTTAAACTTTTCCTCAGCATCGGGGCTCTTGTTTCTGTCGGGGTGGTACTCCATAGCCTTCTTTCTGAAAGCT
Organism: uncultured Dehalococcoidia bacterium; assembly: GCA_964457285.1. Taxonomy (GTDB): domain Bacteria; phylum Chloroflexota; class Dehalococcoidia; order Lucifugimonadales; family JAGWBF01; genus CAYWGG01. The sequence goes on along the minus strand of CAYWGG010000115.1, from coordinate 3,224 downwards.
TTCCGCACCTCCTCTTCGGACGCCCCCTTGGAGACTTCTAGCACCTCATAGTAATCCCTTTTAGCCATCGCTATGACCTGCCGTGGACGCCTATTATTAGCTCGCTCATGAGGGAAGACAGGAATCTCACACTGCCGATCACGTTGCCATATTCCATGCGGGTAGGGCCAATCACACCCAGAGTGCCATATGCCTCCTGAGGGATGCCATACTGGCTGAGGACCACGCTGAAGGGCCTCAGTACTTCTTCCTGGTTCTCCTCGCCTATGAAAACCGATACACTCCCCGTATCAGGAGCCTCTGAAAGGATGCCTCTGAGTAACACCTTTTGTTCAAGTACTTCCACTATCTCCTTAGCCCTCCGTGTCTCGGCGAACTCTGGCTGACCGAGGAGCAAACGCACGCCATCTATACAATGGTCCAGGGCAGCCTCCGTGTCTATGTCCCTCAAGATGGAGATGGTATCATCTCTTACCATCTCCTCCAGGGGGTTGAGTTCCAGTTGCTTTGCCTTTATCTGCGAGTAAGTAAGTCCTGTCAGGCTCTCGTTGAGCTTGTTAGCGATTTCGGTAAGCTCACCCTGGGAGGTGGGCTCATCCAGTGGTAGAAGGTGCTGCCTCAGCCTGGCTTCCTGGAGAACGATGATAAGCAGTACCAGAAACTCTTGAAGGTAGACGAGCTGGATATACTTCAGCTTGGCGGAAGTGGCATGTGGGAAGGTAACTATGGCCATGTTGCCTACCGTTTGCGACAGCGATGTCGCAGCCAGTTGTATCCAGGCATCCAGGTCCCTCTGCGCCCGACTGAACCTGTACCTTATATGCCGCTGCAAGCCCAAAGGCAACTCCAGGGGGTCATCCAGTGACTCTACATAGTACCTGTAGCCCTTGTCCGAAGGTATACCCCCCGAGGAGATATGGGGACGTATAATGTACCCTACCTCCTCAAGCTCAGCCATTTCGCTGCGAATGGTGGCGGCACTCACCTTCATCGGTGATCTGCGGGCTATATCCTCCGAAGCTACCGGAGCCGCAGCCCTAATATACTCATCTACCAGAATTTTCAGGACCACGCCTGTTCTTATCTTGAGCATCTTATCACCAACCCAACTTTTAGCACTCGTTACTCCCAAGTGCTTAGGGTTTTAAGGGAATCTAACATGAAGCCAGGTCTCTGTCAAGCATTGACTCGACCCCTACCTGGTATATATTATACTCTCCTGGAGTCTTGCAGGAGCAAGAGTGGAGGCACACTTGCTGCCATAACCAATCCCTCTCGTGGAAACCGTGTCTGCTGAGCGTTGATCTTACGAAGGGGTGTTTTTCTTGTGGTCTTTGGTACTCACCTTCGCCTGGCGATCACCAATCTGTTCAGGAGGTACTCTATTGGAAATAACCTGGCTCGGTCATTCCTGCTTCAGGCTCCGCACCGGTGACCTGGCTATCGTCACCGACCCTTTCCCCGATTCTATTGGCTTGCGTCTGGGAGAGCCAAGAGCGCTGGCTGTCACGGTGAGCCATCAGCATGAAAATCATAGCTACTGGCGGGGTATAGATGGAAGCCCTAACGTCTTACAGAGCGCTGGGGAGTACGAGCTATCGGGGATTTTCGTCACAGGTATCATGACACCTGGGGGGGAGAGGGACCCGCAGGGCAAGCGAAATACTGCCTATCTCATCGAGATGGAAAACCTCAGGCTTTGCCACGTCGGGGACATTAGCCATGTCCTGTCCACCGGGCAGGTAGAGGAGCTTATGCCAGTGGATATACTCTTTCTGCCCGTAGGCGGTGTATGCACTCTAGAGATACCCCAGGCAATAGAGGTGGTGCAGAGCCTGGAGCCCAGGGTGATCATACCCATGCACTACCGCCTGCCCGGTCTCAAGGTGGAGCTAGGCGGCCTTGACATCTTCCTCCGAGCGATGGGCTTGCGGGACGTGCAGCCTCAGGCCCGGCTCAACGTCTCTACCACCAGTCTGCCCTCGGAGACGAGGGTGGTGGTGCTGGAGCCCCAGGGCGTGAGGGCCGAGGTCTAAAAGGCGTTTCGGCGGCGCATCAGGAACAGGATGGCCCCGCCGCATACCAGCGCCGCCAGTCCAGCGATAATGACTATACGGGACAGGTTGGGCACCGATGTGTCGCCGGGGATGGGCAGGACAGGGGTAGAAGTGGGAGTAGGAGGGATAGGCGTGGCGGTAGGGGTAGGGGTAGGGACTGGCGTTGGAGCCCCAGACGGCGCGGCAGGGAAGTTGAGGTCGAAGCTATCGTTGAGCTGGAGGCCGCTCCGGAAGATAGCCGTCTCCCTGGCCTGGACATCGCCGAAGCCCAGGGTGGCATGGAAAGTTACGGTCTTGTTGATGAAAGAGTCATCCGGCGGCTGCACCACCAGCTGCCTGTACTGGCCGTCCTTGACCAGGACTATAGGCCGCTCCTCAGCGAGGCGGCCGTCCGGAAGGCGGCGTGGGAGGTTTGTCTGGTAGCCTTCTACCCTGGCAAATACCTCCACTCCTTCAGGAGCAGGCTGGCCGCCGATGAAAGCCTTCCCACTGTAGATGTTGGGAGGGGCCGGAGGAAGGCCCTGCTTTAGCCCAGCGCCCAGCAGCGCCCCAAGGGCCGCGATATAGACCGCCAGTAGCGCTATCTTTACCACAGAGCATCTAGCAAAACCTCTTGATGTACCACAGCCTGAAGTCTGTGGCATATATGCCCCCGCCTTCAGGCGGGGGTTTTGATATGCCCTCTTGAACCGCACTGCTCAGTACCTCCTGCTCTCGTTCCTGCAATGCTATTATAGCGCCTGGCACCCGTAATGTCGCCAGATTCTCGAGGCGTGTTTAGCCTAATCCTGTATCAAAGGGAGAGCCCTCCCCACGCTAGCGAGGAGGGCTCCTTTTTGGCTGTATCCTGTGCCACGGCTTACGGGACTATCTCACCGGCCGCCGTGGTGAACACCCAGTAGCCTCGGCCTACTGCCACTCCTCTGTTCAG